>DASTCK010000335.1:0-23256 GCA_035711225.1 Casimicrobiaceae bacterium | reverse complement strand
CGTGCTCTACCTGATCTGGCGCTCGCCGTGGATGACGGTCGCGCGCGACACCTACGTGTCGGCGACGCTCGCGCGCGCCGGCTTCGACACGGTCCCCGCGGCGTCGGCCACGCGCTACCCCGCGCTCGACGAGGCCGATCGCGCCTGGCGCGACGCGGAACGCATCCTGCTGTCGACCGAGCCGTACGCGTTTCGCGTGCGCGACCGCGACGCGCTGGCCCGCGCGACCGGCAAGCGCGTCGACCTGATCGACGGCGAATGGACGTCGTGGTACGGCCCGCGCGCGATCGACGGTCTCGCGGCCCTCGCGCGCTTCCGCACTGCAGCGGCGGGCCCTGCCCGGGATGCGGGCGGGAGCTGAGCCTCACGGACGGAACCAGGCGTTGCCCACCTGCAGGTAGACCGCGGTGTCCTCGGGCCCGCGCGCGACGTCGACGCCGACGTGCATGCCGAACCGGTGCGCGATCTCGTAGCGGAATCCCAGGCCGCCCGCGGCGGCGTTCTTCGTGCGCTGCGCCGGCCCGTCGTCGATGCGCGCGGTGCCCGCGCCGCCGAAGGCGACCGCGCTCCAGCGGCCGTGGAACTGCCAGCGCACCTCCGCCTGGAAGCTTGCCATGCGGTCGCCGGGATAGCGCATCGCCGGGATGCCGCGCAGCGCGATGAACGGCCGCGCGTAGAACGGCGCGTCGCCGGTCGCCTGCTGGTAGTCGGCGCGCACCGCGCCCGTCACGCGCGGGGCCGCGGGCCACCACGCCATCGCGACCTGCGCGAAGCGCTGGAAGTCGCGGCTCGCGCCGAACGCGCGATCGAACGCCATCAGCGAAGTCTCCGCGTAGACGCCCCTCGTCGGGGTGAACACGTTGTCGCGCGAGTCGTAGGTGAGCTGCAGCCCCGGTCCGGCGAGCGTCGAGCGCGTGCGGTCCTCGAGTCCGGGGAAGCGCGGATCGTCGCGGAGCTTCGGCGTGATTTCTGCGTAGACCAGGCGCAGGCCGAGCCACCACGGCGAGCGCGGCGCGAGCTGCCAGTCGACCTGGCCGCCGGCCGCGCGCACGGCGAGCGTGTAGCGGACCGGCGCGTCGAGCTCGTCGGCGCGGTCGCCGAGGCCGTAGACGTCGAGATTGATGTCGCCGCCACCGGCGCCGGCGGTCGACTTGAGCCTGCCGTCGAGCCACAGGCTCGAGTCGCCGCCGAAGAGCATCCGCGTGCCGTTCTCGGTGAATACGCCGCCGACCGCCGAGAGGTTGGGTCGCGCATAGCCTTCGCTGCCCGCCTCGCGCCTCGGGCGCACGAACATCGCGGCGAGGCCGCCGCCGAAGCCGACCGCGGGCTCGGTCACGACGAGGGGGATCGGCAGAAAGCCGCGCGCGCGCTCGAGGAACGGGCCGAGGTCGAGTTGGCCGTCCGCGGGATCGAGCAGTTCGGCCCGGGCCACGCGCCAGCGCTCGGCGAGCGACGCGGAGTCGATCGCCTGCGCCGCGGCGACCGGGGCCAATGCGCCGACGAGAAGCGCCGCCACGCGCGCGGCAAACCGTGTCGCGTGCCCTGGGGAGCGACGTGGACGCATGGCGCCGACGCGCTCAAGGCATCGGGACGCGAATCCCCGCCGTGATCGCGTAGAAGTTGCCGTCGCCCTTGCTCGCGCTGGCCGCGCCATCGAGGTAGCCGGTCGCGCGACCGAAATCCATGCTCGCGCCGAGATGGAACAGCAGGTAGTTGTCGTCGGGCCGGAACGCGCCGACCGTGTAGGTTCCGCCGAGCAGCACCGGCGTCGCGCTGATGGTGCGGTCGTCGGCCCGCGCGTCGGATTCCCACGTGACGCGCCCGAACGGTCGCACCGCGCCGAGCGTGCCGGCGACCTGCCAGCCGAGCGAGGTCTGCAGCGCCTCGCGCTTCTGCTCGCCGTAGCCGAGCGCCGTCGACGAACTGCCCTGCTCGAAGAACGAACGCACATGCGCTTCCTGCCAGGTGACCTTCGCGAACGGACCGTGCAGCAGTCCCCCGGGGGCGCCGAACCACCAGCCGCCCACGAGGCTGCCGAACCAATGGTAGCCGGAGGTCTCGCCGCGCTCGACGCGCATGCCGGTGCCGAGTTCGATGTCGCGGTGCACGTCGCTGTAGTCGAGGTTGCCGGCGCCGAGCCGCAGGCCCGCGTACCACGGGCCTTCGCCGTAACCTGCGTAGAGCGTGCCGGTCGTTTCCCTGAGTTTGTAGCCGCCGCCGCCGAAGTCGCCCTCGTTCTCCGAGTAGCCGAACACGCCGCCGACGAGCAGGCGCTCGTTCACCTTCACGTCGGTACCGACCGAGACCGTCGTGACGTCGGCCTCACCGTCGATGAACGAGCCCCTGAGGTCCGGGTTCGCGTAGTCGAGCGCGATCCATGGCTGAAGGCGGTCGGTGGTGCGCGGCCTATCGAAGCTCGACTGCATGCGCCCGTCGAGCGTGCGGAAGTTCGCCGCCTCGACGGCGAGCGGCGCTTCGCCGAGCGCCGCCATCTTCTGCGGTCCCTCGATCATGCTCGCCGCGAGCTGCGCGATCAGCCGCATCCCGGCGGTCGTCGGATGGCTGCCATCCGCGAACAGGTAGGTCTCCGGCGCGTCGGGCGACACGAGCGTCTGCGGCGTGCAGAAGAGCGCGTAGACGCTGCCGCCGAAGTTGTTGTTGCAGGCAACGGACGTGACGTTGGCGAACCCGTAGCGGGCGGGATCGGCGATCACCTCGTTGAGCAATTCGTCGATGTTGACGCGGATGACGTTGCCGCCGATGTGGTCGAGTCCGCCGTTGAGCGTCGCGTTGAAGAGGTTGACGATCTGGCCGAGCGCCGCCGACTGGCCGCTCGCGAGGCCCGACGGCGACCTGCCCGCGTCCGGAAGGTTGAACACGAGGAGGTTGGTGGCTCCCGCGGCCTGCAGTTGCGCGACGCCGCCGACCAGCTGCGTCGCGGCGAGCGACATCGCCGCCTGCAGCTGCTGCGCATCGATCGCGCCCGCCTGCAGCAGCGCGACCTGCGTGGAAAGATCGTTGCCTCCGGCCCACACCGAGTACAGCGCGCCCGGATCCGCGGGTCCTCGCGCCAGGTAACGCGCGATCTGCGTGAGGACGGGCGTCGCATTGGCCGTCAGCGGAAACGCCGGCGGGACGCCCGGCGTGAGCGCGACGCGCGCGCCCCCTTCCGAGTAATCGTTGCCGCCCTGATTCGCGGGCGACGACGACAGCCCGTAGCGCGACGCGAGGAACTGCGTCCACATCGGCCCGGGATTGGTCGTGTAGAGGCCGGTACCCGGCGGCGTGAACGGCTTGAACGAGCCCGCATCCGACAAGCTGTCGCCGAAGCTGATGAAATCCGGGAACTGGGCAGTCGCAGCGCCCACGGCGAGGGAGAGCGCCGTCGCGACGACGGCGTGCGAGGCGCGCGAGATGCGCATGGGCTGCTCCTGGCGGTCGCGGATCCCCCGGCCGCGCGAGGCCAGTCTAGTCAAGGTTGGTTACAACGTATGTCGGACGGGAACCGCGCGGACGCGGCGGGGGTCAACGTCGTGCCGCCTCCGGGCGTTCTGGGAGGCGAGGGGAGGATGCAATGGCAGCGATGGCAGCGCGGCGGTACGCGGCGGGGTGGATGGGCATCGCGATGCTCGCGAGCGCGCTCGCGGTGGCGACGGGCAACGCGTTCGCGCAATCGGCCGGCGTCGACGACGAGGCGCCGGCGCGCGTGGGCCGGGTGGCCGACCTGGGCGGCGACGTCTACCATGCGCCCCAGGATCGCGCGACCGACTGGTCGGTGATCGGCGTCAACTACCCGATCGCGACCGGCGACAACCTGTGGGTCGCCGAGGGCGGCCGCGCCGAGATCGACATGGGGGCCGGGCAGATCCGCCTCGGCGGCGCCACCAACCTCCACGTCGCCCGGCTCGACGATCGCACGGTGACCTTCTTCGTCGCGCAGGGCCGCGTCGTGCTGCGGTTGCGCGTGCTCGATCCCGGCGAGGTGGCGCGCATCGACACGCCCAACACGCAGGTCGTGGTCACGCGACCGGGCCTCTACCGCATCGACGTCTCCGACGACCGGATGCGCACGTCGCTCGTCGTCCGCGAAGGCGAGGCGACGCTGCCCGCGCCGGGCGGCATGCAGCAGGTGCTGCCGGGCCAGACCGCAAGCGTCGAAGGGCTCGACAATCCGCGCATCGAGGTGCGCATCGGCATGGCTATCGACGGCTTCGACGCCTGGAGCGCCGAACGCGACCGCCGCTACGAGCGCAGCCGTTCCGCCACCTACGTCTCGCGCCAGATGGTCGGGTACGCCGACCTGGACGAGTACGGCCGCTGGGAGGACGACCGCACCTACGGCGCGGTCTGGTACCCGACGCTGGTGGACGCCGGCTGGGCGCCGTACCGCGACGGCTACTGGACCTGGGTGGGCGCATACGGGTGGACCTGGGTCGACTACGCGCCGTGGGGCTACGCGCCGTTCCATTACGGGCGCTGGGTGTACAACGGGGGGCGCTGGGGCTGGTGCCCGGGGGCGTACGTCGCGCGTCCGTACTGGGCGCCCGCGATGGTCGGCTGGGTCGGCGGCGCCGGCTGGGGCCTGTCGCTCACCTACGGCGCGCCGGTCTACGGCTGGGTGCCGCTCGCCTGGGGGGAGCCGTACCGGCCCTGGTGGGGCGGCTGCGGCTACCGATGCTGGACGCACTACAACCGGCCGTACGCGGTCCGCGTCGACGAGCGCACGCACAACGTGCCGCCGGGGCACTACGTCAACGCCAACCGTCCCGGCGGCCTCACCGCCGTGCCCAGCGCGACGTTCACCGGGCAGAAACCGGTGCGCAGCAACCTCGTGCCGGTGAACGCACGCGACGCGGGCGCCACGCCGGTGCTCGCGACGGCGCCGGTCGCGCAACGGCCGGGCGCGGGCGCGATTCCGCTCGTCAAGCCGGGCACGGCGAACACGCCGGCGCCGGCGTCCGCGAGCTACGCGGCCCGGCGCGGCGCGATGCCCGTCACCGCTCCCGGCACGTCGGCGGGTGGCGCGCGAACCGTCCAACCGCCTACGGCGTTGCCGTCCGGCGCCCGGACCGCGCCCGGCACGGCCGCGCCGGCGAGCGGCGCCTCGTCCGCGACGTCGGCGCCAGGCGCGAGCAAGCCGGGCAGCGCCGGCGCTCCGGTCGCACGAGACGGTCGCGCACCGTCGTCGCCGGGCGGCTATCCGGTGACGCCGCCGGCACGGTACAACGTCGCCCCGGACGGCAAGCCGTCGCCGCAGTCGTCGCCGAGCAGCGTGCCGCCGCCGACGCGCTACGCGGCGCCGGTGCCGCGCGAAAGCGGCCCAGCGTACGTGCCGCCGCAGCGCACGCCCTCCGCGTCGGGGTCGGGCGCGCCGTCGCAGCGCGGCGCCTCGCCGGGCTACACGGCCCCGGTGCAGCGCGACACGGCGCAGCCGTACGTCGCGCCACCGCGCGGGACGGCCGCGCCGTCGCAGCCGGGGCTGCCGATGCCGAACGCGCGCGTCGCGCCGCCGCCGCCGCAGGTGCAGCACGCGCCGTCCCCGCAAGCGGTGCAGGTGGCGCCACCGCCGCAGCCGTCGGGCGGCGGGCGCGGTGCGCACACGGACACCACGCGCAACGCCCCGCAGCAGGGCGGCAACGACGCCGGGAGCGGCGGCGCCGATCGCGGGGCCGGCGGCAAGCCCGGTCCGGGACGCTGAAGCCGGAGGCGGGGGCGAGAAGACGACCCTCGCTCGCGAAGGCAACGAAAAACGCCGGGCATGCCCGGCGTTTTTCACGGGAGCGGGGTGCCGTCAGTTCGCGAGCAGCGCGATTCGCCGTCCGCCGTCGAGCAGCTTCACGCGCTCGCCTTCATTGACCGGCGGCCGTTCGGTATAGGTCAGGTTGCGCGTCGAGCCGTTGTCCATGCGCACGCTGACCGCCCAGTAGCTCTTCTTGTTGCGGTTCTTCTCGATCTGGTGGCCCGCGTAGGCGCCGGCACCGGCACCGGCGATCGTCGCGACCGTGTTGCCGCGGCCGCTGCCGATCTGGTGGCCGATCACGCCGCCCACGACGCCGCCGGCGACCGCGCCGACGCCGCTCGCCTGGCCCTTCTCCTCGACGTAGCGCATCGACTGGACGACGCCGCAGTCGGCGCAGGACTTGCCCTGCGAGAGCGCGGGCATCGGCAGCGCGGCGAGCGTGGCGAGCGCCGCGGCGAGGACGGGAGTGGCGATGCGCATGCTGCCTCCTGAGAATCGGAACGAGACCGCGGGATTATCGCCCGGATCGCCGGCGGCCGCGGCGTGGCTCACCGGTCGTCGGCGCGGATGCGCACGTAGGTGCCCGGCGCATCGGCGAGCGCCTTGAGCCGGCCCTTGCCGGGAATGCGCGGCGGGACCTCGCGGCCCGCTCGCGAGCCGACCCAGGCCTGCCAGTCGGTCCACCACGAGCCCTCGTGCTGCGAGGCGCCGTCGAACCATTCCTCGGGCGTCGGGGCGCGCTTGTCGTTGGTCCAGTAGCCGTACTTGCTCGCGGCGGGCGGGTTGATCATGCCGGCGATGTGTCCCGAGCCGGAGAGCACGAATCGCGACGGGCCGCCGAGGATCCGCGTCCCCGCGTAGGTCGTCTTCCACGGCGCGATGTGGTCCTCCATCGCCGAGACGAAATAGGTCGGCACCTTCGACGCCGACAGGTCGATCGGCACGCCGGCGAGCGTGACGCCGCCGGACTCGCGCAGCGCGTTGCGCATGTACATGTTGCGCAGGTAGAAGCTGTGCATCTTCGCCGGCATGCGCGTCGCGTCGCAGTTCCAGTGCAGGAGGTCGAACGGGAACGGGTCGCGGCCGAGCAGGTAGTTGTTGATCACGAACGACCAGATCAGGTCGTTGGCGCGCAGCATGTTGAACGTGTTGGCCATCTCGCTGCCCTCGAGATAGCCGCGCTCGCGCATCTTGCGCTCGAGCGACGCGACCTGCGCCTCGTCGATGAACACCTCGAGCTCCCCGGCGTGCGTGAAGTCGATCAGCGAGGTCATGAACGTCGCGCTCGCGATGCGCTTCTGCTGCTTCGCGGCGAGCCAGCCGAGCGTCGCGGCGAGCAGCGTGCCGCCGAGGCAGTAGCCGACCGCGTTGACGTCCTTCGCGCCGGTCGCCTTCTCGATCGCGTCGATCGCCGCGAGCACGCCCTCGGTCAGGTAGTCCTCGAAGTCCTTGCCGGCGAGCTTCTCGTCCGGGTTGACCCACGAGACCACGAACACCGTGTGGCCCTGCGCGACCGCCCAGCGGAGGAACGAGTTCTTCTCGCGCAGGTCGAGGATGTAGTACTTGTTGATCCACGGCGGGATCACCAGCAGCGGCCGCTCGCGCACCTTCGGCGTCGACGGCGCGTACTGGATCAGCTCGATCAGCGTGTTGCGGAAGACGACCTTGCCCGGCGTCGTCGCGATGTTGACGCCGAGCTCGAACGCCTTGGCGTCGGTCATCGAGATGCGGAGCCGGCCGTTGCCGCGCTCGATGTCGTCGAGCAGGTTGTGGAGGCCGCGCACGAGGTTCTGGCCGCCGCTCGCGATCGTCTCCTTGAACACCTCCGGATTGGTGAGCGCGAAGTTCGACGGCGCGAGCGCGTCGATGTACTGGCGCGTGAAGAAGTCGACCTTGCGCTTGGTCGGCTCGTCGAGGCCCTCGACGCTCGCGACGTTCTCGTGCAGCCAGCGCGCCGCGATCAGGTAGCTCTGCTTGATGTAGTCGAACAGCAGGTGGTCCTGCCAGCCCTCGTGGCGGAAGCGCTTGTCGCCCTGCGCCGGCTCGGCGACCGGCGCGACGGCGGCGCCCCAGGCCTTCATCATCGACGTCTGCCACAGCGCCGCGTACTGCTGCCACAGTGCGATGTGCGACTCGGCGAGGCGCGCCGGGTTCGCGAACATGTTGGCCGCGAGCTCCATGAACGCCTTGCCGAGGCCGAGCTCGTCGGAGAACAACTTCTTGCCGGCGTCGCCCTGGCGCGAGGCGAAGTCGCCGAGGAGCTTCGCGCTCTTCTCGGCGGCCGACGCCATCGACTCGGCGAGCGCGAGCGGGTCGAACGCGGGCGGCGCGGTGTCCTGCGGGGCGGTGGGGGCGGGGGTCGACATGGCGGGCCTGGTGCGGAAGAGGTCGGCGAGGAGTGTACGCGCGCGGGTCAGGCGGCGAACGTGATGGCGCCCCCCTGGGCCACGCGGCGCGATGCGCGGCCGGCGTGCCAGAGATGGTTCAGGTGGGCGATCGCCTCGCCGGTGGCGAAGAAGCGCTGCTGCAGGTCGAGCGGGCGGCGGAACAGCACCGGAACGAGCTCGCCGGCGGAGAGCGGGCTTCCGGCGTCCGCGAGCGCCTGGGCGAGCTCGGCGAGGCGAGACGCGTGGTGGGCACGAAGCTCGGCGACGCGGGCGGCGATGCCGCGGAACGGCAGCCCGTGCGACGGGAGCACGAGCGTGTCGCCGGGCAGGCGCTCGAACGCCGCGAGGGAGGCCAGGAAACGGCCGAGCGGATCGCCGTCCGGGTCGGCGGGCCACACGCTGACGTTGGTGCTGATGCGCGGCAGCAGCATGTCGCCCGAGATCAGCACGCGGCTCGCGGCGGCATGGAGCGACGCGTGCTCGGGCGAGTGGCCGTAGCCGGCGATGACCGTCCAGTCGCCGCCCCCGAAGCGCAGCGTGTCGCCGGCGATCATGCGCTCGATCGTGCGCGGCGCGGTCTGCACGCCGCGCGCATACGCGTTGCCGCGCGCCGCCAGCGCGTCGACGTGCTCGCGCTCGAGGCCGTGGGCGAGGAACAGCGCGCAGGTGTCGGCGAGCGCGTGCGTCGCGCGCTGGTCGAGGATCGCGTGCGCGGTCAGGAACTCGGCCTGCGTCATGTGCACGGGCGCGCCGAAGCGCGAGGCGAGCCAGGCGGCGTTGCCGAGGTGGTCGGGGTGGTAGTGCGTCGCGACGACGCTTCGCAGCGGCGCGCCGCGTAGCGTGCCCACGAAGTGTTGCGTCCACAGCGCGCGCGTCGCCTCGCTCCCGTAGCCGCTGTCGACCGCCGTCCAGGCGCCGTCCTCGTCTTGCGCGAGCCACAGGTTGATGTGGTCGAGCGCGAACGGCAGCGGCATCCGGATCCACCACAGGCCTCGCGCGACCTCGATCGCGCCGCCCGGCGGCGGGGGCGCTGCGTACGGGTAGTCGAGCAGCGGAGGCGAAGGGGCGTTCACGGTCGCGGGCGCGTCGCTTCGCGCGCCGGGCGCCGCCGGCATCGGGCGGGCGCGTTTGTGCGGTGCAGCAAAGCCCGCCATCTTCGGCGATCCGACCGGGCGCGTCAACCCGATATGGTATCGTGGCCGTCGCCCGCTCGACCGTCGCGCGGGCGCCTCCCGCGATGAGTCCGTCCCGCCGAACCCCGCCCGCCGACGCGGGCGCGCCGGCCCGCGAAGCGCACTTCACGATCTCGCAACTGGCCGCCGAGTTCGCGCTCACCACGCGCGCGATCCGCTTCTACGAGGACGAGGGGCTGCTCGCGCCGCGCCGCCACGGCCAGTCGCGCATCTACGGCGAGCGGGAGCGCACGCGCATCAAGCTGATCCTGCGCGGCAAGCGCCTCGGGCTCACGCTGGCGGAGATCCGCGAGATCCTCGACCTCTACGACAGCCGCGAGGGCGACCGGCGGCAGCTCGCCCGCTTCCTCGAGCTCCTCGACAGCCGGCGCCGCCAGCTCGAGGTGCAGCGCGGCGACATCGACGCGCTGCTCGACGAGATCGGCGCGATCGAGCGCGATTGCCGCCGGCGCCTCAAGGAGCAGGGCGCCGAGCGCCCGTCCCCGGGCCGGCCGCGCGCCACGACGGGCACGGGGCAGCCGTGATCGGCGCCGGCGAGCGATCCGGCCGCCTTGACGTTTACGTAAACGTCATGCAGGATGCTCGACGCGCCGCGACCGCACGCCCGGCTTCGCGAGACGCGCCCTCGCTCCCTCACGAGGACGGCCCGATGACCCGCACCCCTTACGCGTTCGGAAGCCCCCACGCGGCCGACCGCGTCCGCAGGAGCTTCGCGAAGCAGGGCGCCATGGCGACGCTCGGCGCGACGCTCGACGCCGTCGAGCCCGGCTATTGCGCGATCTCGCTCGTCCCGGGCCCCGCGGTCTCGCAGCAGCACGGCTACGTGCACGCGGGCATCGTCTCGGCGATCGTCGACACCGCCGGCGGCTACGCCGGGTTCACGCTGTTCCCGGCCACGGCCTCGGTGCTGACCGTCGAGTTCAAGGTCAACCTGCTCGCGCCGGCGACCGGCGACCGGATCGTCGCCGAAGGCTTCGTCGTCAAGCCCGGGCGCACGCTGTGCATCGCGCGTGGCGAGGTGCACGCCGAGCACGCGGGCCGGCGGACGCTCGTCGCGCTGATGCAGCAGACGCTGATGGTGATGCACGGCAAGGAGGACGCCTAGCCGGCGGAGCGCAACCCATGGCCCACGCCCTGCCTTCGATCGACTTCAACCACGGCGAGACGATCGACATGCTGCGCGACACCGTGCGGCAGTTCGCCGACGCCGAGATCGCGCCGCGCGCGGCCGCGATCGATCGCGACAACCAGTTCCCGCACGACCTGTGGCGCAAGATGGGCGACCTGGGCCTCCTCGGCGTCACCGTCGACGAGGACTACGGCGGCACCGCCATGGGCTACCTCGCTCATGTCGTCGCCATGGAGGAGATCTCGCGCGCGTCGGCGTCGGTCGGTCTCTCGTACGGGGCCCACTCGAACCTTTGCGTCAACCAGATCCGCCGCAACGGCAGCGAGGCGCAGAAGCGGCGTTACCTGCCGAAGCTCGTGTCCGGCGAGCACGTCGGCGCGCTCGCGATGAGCGAGCCCGGCGCGGGCTCCGACGTCGTGTCGATGCGCACGCGCGCCGTTCTGCGCGGCGACGCCTGGGTCTTGAACGGCAGCAAGATGTGGATCACCAACGGCCCCGACGCCGACACGCTGGTCGTCTACGCGAAGAGCGACCCGGAGGCGGGCGCGCGGGGCATCACCGCGTTCCTGGTCGAGAAGGGCATGGAGGGCTTCACGACGGCGCAGAAGCTCGACAAGCTAGGGATGCGCGGCAGCAACACCTGCGAGCTCGTGTTCCGCGACTGCGTCGTGCCCCCGGAGAACGTCCTCGGGCAGGAAGGGCGCGGCGTCAACATCCTGATGAGCGGCCTCGACTACGAGCGCGCCGTGCTGGCCGGGGGGCCGCTCGGCATCATGCAGGCTTGCCTCGACGCGGTGATCCCGTACGTGCACGAGCGCCAGCAGTTCGGCCAGCCCATCGGCGAGTTCCAGCTGATGCAGGGCAAGCTCGCCGACATGTACACGACGATGCAGGCGTCGCGCGCCTACGTCTACGCCGTCGCGCAGGCGCTCGACCGCGGGCACGCGGGCACGGCGGCGCGCAAGGACGCGGCCGGCGCCATCCTCTACGCGGCGGAGAAGGCGACGTGGATGGCGGGCGAGGCGATCCAGTGCCTCGGCGGCAACGGCTACATCAACGAGTACCCGACCGGCCGGCTGTGGCGCGACGCCAAGCTCTACGAGATCGGCGCCGGCACGAGCGAGATCCGCCGGATGCTGATCGGGCGCGAACTCTTCAACGAAACCAAGTGAGCGCGGCGACATGAGCTGGCATCGCTGGTCGGGCAGAAGCGGGAGCCGACGCGGCGACCTTCGAAGCGCAGACGCCTTGCCCCATTGCCTGTTGTTCATCCGAGAGCCATCGTATGCTCAATGACCCGATTGTGATCGTCGGCGCGGCGCGCACGCCGATGGGCGGCTTCCAGGGCGACTTCGCGTCGCTCGCCGCGAGCGAGCTGGGCGCCGTGGCGATCCGCGCCGCCGTCGATCGCGCGGGCATCGCGCCCGGCGACGTGGGCAAGGTGATCATGGGTTGCGTGCTCCCCGCGGGGCAGGGCCAGGCGCCGGCGCGCCAGGCCGCGCTCAAGGCCGGGCTGCCGCAGTCGGTGCCGTGCACGACCGTCAACAAGATGTGCGGCTCGGCGATGGAGGCGGCGATGCTCGCGCACGACATGCTGGCGTGCGGCTCGCACGACATCATCGTCGCCGGGGGCATGGAGTCGATGAGCAACGCGCCCTACCTGCTGCCCAAGGCGCGGGCCGGGTACCGCATGGGCCACCAGCAGGTGCTCGACCACATGTTCCTCGACGGGCTCGAGGACGCCTACGACAAGGGTCGCCTGATGGGGACCTTCGCCGAGGAATGCGCCTCGGCGTTCTCGTTCACGCGCGAGGAGCAGGACCGCTTCGCGCTCGCGTCGCTGTCGCGCGCGCTGGCGGCGAACAACGACGGCACGTTCGACTGGGAGATCGCGCCGGTGACGGTGGCCGGTCGCAAGGGTGACGTCGTGATCGCGAAGGACGAGCAGCCGGCGAAGGCGATGCCCGACAAGATCCCGACGCTCAGGCCCGCGTTCCGCAAGGACGGCACGGTCACCGCCGCCAACTCGAGCTCGATCTCCGACGGCGCGGCGGCGCTGGTGCTGATGCGCCGCTCGACCGCCGACAAGCGCGGCCTGCGCCCGCTCGCGGCGATCGTCGCGCACGCGGTGCACGCGCAGGCGCCCGGCGAGTTCACCACGGCGCCGGTCGGCGCGATCGCCAAGGTGCACGCGGCGTCGGGCTGGACGGCGAAGGACGTCGACCTCTACGAGGTCAACGAGGCGTTCGCGGTCGTCACGATGGCCGCGATGCGCGAGCACGGCATCGCGCACGAGCGCATGAACGTCCACGGCGGCGCGTGCGCGCTCGGCCATCCGATCGGCGCGTCGGGCGCGCGGATCGTCGTCACGCTGCTGGGCGCGCTCCGCAAGCACGGCAAGCGGCGCGGCGTCGCGTCGCTGTGCATCGGCGGCGGCGAGGCCACCGCGATGGCCATCGAGCGGCTGTGAGCCGCGGCGCCGCCTGCGGACGCGCGCGATGATCCCCCTCGACACCTGGCTCCTGTTCACCGCGGCGTGCGTGGCGCTCGCGATCACGCCCGGCCCGAACCTCGTCTACCTGGTCGCGCGTACGGTCGCGCAGGGCCGGCGCGCCGGGCTGGTGTCGCTCGCCGGCACGACGTCCGGCTTCGTCTGCCACGTGCTCGCCGCGGCGTTCGGGCTGTCGGCGCTGCTCGCCGCGGTGCCGGTCGCGTACGACGCGGTGCGCTACGCCGGCGCGGCCTACCTCGCCTGGCTCGCGTGGACGACGTGGCGCGACGCGAAGCCGCTGCCGGAAGGCGCGGCGGCGCCGGCGGCCCCTCCCGGCGCGCTGTTCCGCGCCGGCGTCATGACGAGCCTCCTCAACCCCAAGGTCGCGCTGTTCCAGCTCGCGCTGTTCCCGCAGTTCGTCGATCCGGCGCGCGGCAGCGTGCTCGCGCAGTCGCTTCTGCTCGGCGCGACGCAGCTCGTCGTCGTCGCCGGCTTCGACACGCTGTGCGTGCTCGCGGCGGCGGACCTCAAGCGGCGCTTCGCGGGCGCCGGCCGCTGGGCGGTGTGGTCGAAGCGCCTCCTCGCCGGCGTCTTCGGCGCGCTCGCGCTGAGGCTCGCGCTCGAGTCGCGCCGATGAGCGGGCCCGGCGGGCGGGAGCTGACGCGATGCTGCTGAACGGTGAGCAGAGGCTGGTGCGCGACACGATGCGCGCGTTCGCGACGGAGCGCCTCGCACCGCACGCCGCGCGCTGGGATCGCGAGCACCATTTCCCGCGCGAGGAGCTCCGGGCGCTGGGCGAGCTCGGGGCGATGGGCGTCGTCGTGCCGGAACGGTGGGGCGGCGCCGGCCTCGACTACGTGTCGCTCGCGGTGACGCTCGAGGAGATCGCCGCCGGCGACGGCGCGACCAGCACGATCCTGAGCGTGCAGAACTCGGTGGTGTGCGGGCCGATCCAGGCGTTCGGCACCGACGACCAGCGTTCGGCGTGGCTGCCCCCGCTCGCGCGCGGCGAGAAGCTCGGCTGCTTCTGCCTGACCGAGCCGCACGTGGGATCCGACGCGGGCGCGATCACGACGCGCGCCGACCGCTCGGGCGATCACTACGTCCTCAACGGCGTCAAGCAGTTCATCACCAGCGGCAGGGAGGCCGACGTCGCGGTGGTGTTCGCCGTCACCGACCGCAATGCCGGAAAGAAGGGCATCTCGGCGTTCGTGGTCGACACGACGACGCCCGGCTACGCCGCGGCGCGCGTCGAGGAGAAGCTCGGCCAGCGCGCCTCCGACACCGCGCAGATCGTGTTCGAAGGGTGCCGCGTGCCGGCGGCAAATCGCCTCGGCGCCGAAGGCGAGGGCTACCGGATCGCGCTCGCGAACCTCGAGGCCGGCCGCATCGGCATCGCGTCGCAGGCGGTCGGCATGGCGCGGGCCGCGTTCGAGGCCGCGCTGCGCTACGCGCACGAGCGCGTCGCGTTCGGCAAGCCGATCGTCGAGCACCAGGCGGTCAACTTCCGGCTCGCCGACATGGCGGTCGAGATCGAGGCGGCGCGCCAGCTGACGTGGCACGCCGCGGCGCTGCGCGACGCGGGCGAGCCCTGCCTCAAGGAAGCGTCGATGGCGAAGCTCTTCGCCTCCGAGATGGCGGAGCGCGTGTGCTCGGCCGCGATCCAGGTCCACGGCGGCTACGGCTACCTCGCCGACTTTCCGGTCGAGCGCATCTACCGCGACGTCCGCGTGTGCCAGATCTACGAAGGCACGAGCGACATCCAGCGCCTGGTCATCGGCAGGGCGCTCGCCGGATAGCGACGATGCCCGCGCCGCTCGAGTTCTGGCTCGACTTCAGCTCGCCGTACGGCTACATGGCGTCGCGGCGCATCGAGGCGCTCGCCGCGCGCCACGGACGCACCGTCGACTGGCGGCCGATGCTGCTCGGCGTCGCGTTCAAGATCGCGGGCACCGCGCCGCTCACCGAGGTCCCGCTCAAGGGCGACTACTCGAAGCGCGACATGGCGCGCAGCGCGCGCTACCACGGGCTCGGCGACTTCCGGCTGCCGTCGCGCTTCCCGATCCCGACGCAGGCGCCCGCGCGCATCCTGCTGTGGGCGAAATCGCGCGATCCCGCGTCGGCCGCGAAGGTGGCGAAGGCCATGCTCGACGCCTACTGGCGGGACGACCGCGACATCTCGAACGCCGACGTCGCGGCCGAGGCGGCCGGGACGGCGGGCGTCGACGTCGCGGCCGCGCGCGCCGCGGTCGACGATCCCGTCTGGAAGGACGCGCTGAAGCGCGAGGTCGACACGGGCATCGCGCGCGGCGTGTTCGGCTCGCCGTTCGTGTTCGCCGACGGCGAGCCGTTCTGGGGGCTCGACCGCTTCGACCAGCTGGAGTGGGTCCTCGGCGGCGCGGCCGGTGCCGAAGGGCGCGTGCAGGGCGTATCGCACGTGCGCCTGATCGTCGCGGACCTCGTCGCCGCGACCGCCTTCTACCGCGACGTGCTCGGCGCCGATCCCGTCCTGACCGTGCCGGGGACGTACGTGGAGTTCGACACGCCGGGCGCGCGGCTCGCGCTCGTGAGCGACGCGACGATGGGCGCGGTGGTCGGCCGACCGGCGCCGCGTGCCGGCGACGCGGTCGTCGTGTGCCTGCGCGTCGACGACGTGGACGCGGCGGCGGCGCGGCTCGACGCGCGCGCCGTCGCCTTCGTGCGCAAGCCGCACGACCAGCCGGCGTGGCTGCAACGCGTCGCCCACCTTCGCGATCCCGCGGGCACGCTGGTCGAGCTGTGGCACCGGCTTCCGTCCCCGCGGGCCTGAGCGATGGCCGAGTACACGCTGCACTGCTTCGCCCAATCCGGCCACGCGTACAAGCCCGCGCTGGCGCTCGAGTTGGCGGGCGCCGACTGGACGCCGCGCTTCGTCGACTCTTTCCGCGGCGAGACGCGCACGCCCGCCTATCGGGCGATCAACGTGATGGGCGAGGTGCCGGTGCTCGAGCACCGCGGCCGGACCTTGACGCAGTCGGGCGTGATCCTCGACTATCTCGCGGCCACGCTCGGCCGCTTCGGGCCGCGCGACGACGACGAGCGGCGCGAGATCCTGCGCTGGCTCCTGTGGGACAACCACAAGCTCACGAGCTACACGGCGACCTTCCGCTACATGCGCACGCTGGCGAAGGACCCGGATCCCGCGGTGCTGGCCGAATTCGGCAAGCGCGCGCGCGCGGCGTGGAGCATTCTCGACAGCCACCTCGCGACGCGCACCCACGTGGTCGGCGAGCGCCTGACGATCGCCGACCTGTCGATCTGCGGCTACCTGTTCTTCGACGACGAGCTCGGCGTCGACTGGGCCGAGTTCCCGGCGATCGACGCGTGGCTCTCGCGCCTGAAGGACGAGCCGCGCTGGCGGCATCCCTACGCGCTGATGCCCGGCCATCCGCGTCCCGGCTGACGCCATGCCGATCCTCGACAGCCGCCTCGACACCCGCGACCCGGTGTACGCGCGCAACCGCGCAGCGATGGCGGAGCTCGTCGCCGACCTGCGCGCGAAGGTCGCCGAGGTCGAGCAGGGCGGTGGGGCGGCGGCGAGCGCGAAGCACGTTGCGCGCGGCAAGCTCCTGCCGCGCGAGCGCATCCGCGCGCTGATCGACCCGGGCAGCCCGTTCCTCGAGTTCTCGCCGCTGGCGGCGTACGGCATGTACGACGACACGATCGCCGCGGCGGGCATCCTCACCGGCGTGGGCCGCGTCTCGGGCCGCGAGTGCGTGATCGTGTGCAACGACGCGACGGTCAAGGGCGGCACCTACTATCCGCTGACGGTGAAGAAGCACGTCCGTGCGCAGGAGATCGCGCGCGAGAACCGGCTGCCGTGCATCTATCTCGTCGACTCGGGCGGCGCGAACCTGCCCAACCAGACCGACGTGTTCCCCGACCGCGACCACTTCGGGCGCATCTTCTACAACCAGGCGACGATGTCGTCGGAGGGCATCCCGCAGATCGCCGCGGTGCTCGGATCGTGCACGGCCGGCGGCGCCTACGTGCCGGCGATGGCCGACGAGTCGATCATCGTGCGCGAGCAGGGGACGATCTTCCTCGGCGGCCCGCCGCTGGTGAAGGCGGCCACCGGCGAGATCGTGACCGCCGAGGAGCTGGGCGGCGCCGACGTCCACACGCGCATCTCCGGCGTCGCCGATCACTACGCGCTGAACGACCACCATGCGCTCGCGATCGTGCGCTCGATCGTGGCCAAGCTCGAGCCGCCGCGCCGCGCGACGCTCGACGCGATCGCGCCGGTCGAGCCGGTGCACGCCGCCGACGAGCTGTACGGCGTCATCAACGCCGACATCCGCAAGCCCTACGACGTGCGCGAGGTGATCGCGCGCATCGTCGACGGCAGCGAGCTCGACGAGTTCAAGGCGCGCTACGGCACGACGCTCGTCACCGGGTTCGCGCACCTGTGGGGCTACCCGGTCGGCATCGTCGCCAACAACGGCGTCCTGTTCAGCGAATCGGCGCAGAAGGGCGCGCATTTCGTCGAGCTGTGCTGCCAGCGGGGCGTCCCGCTCGTGTTCCTGCAGAACGTCACCGGGTTCATGGTCGGGAAGAAGTACGAGGCCGGCGGCATCGCGAAGGACGGCGCCAAGCTCGTGATGGCGGTGTCGTGCGCGCAGGTGCCGAAGTTCACGGTGATCATCGGCGGCAGCTACGGCGCCGGCAACTACGGCATGTGCGGGCGCGCGTTCGCGCCGCGCTTCCTGTGGATGTGGCCCAATGCGCGGATCTCGGTGATGGGCGGCGAGCAGGCCGCCACCGTGCTCGCGACGATCCGTCGCGACGCCATCGAGAGCCGCGGCGGCGCGTGGAGCGGCGACGAGGAGGAGGCCTTCAAGGCGCCGATCCGCGCGCAATACGACCGCGAGGGCCATCCGTACTACGCGAGCGCGCGCCTGTGGGACGACGGGGTCATCGACCCGGCGGACACGCGGCGGGTTCTCGCGCTCGCGATCTCCGCATCGCTCAACCGGCCGATCGCCCCGACGCGGTTCGGCGTGTTCAGGATGTAACCGACGATGGCGACGAAGAGGAAGGCGACGCGCGAAGCACCGTCCGGCACGTTCACGACGCTCGAGGTGATCGACCGCGAGAGCGTCCGCTTGATCGGCCTCGCCCGCCCCGAGGTGCACAACGCGTTCAACGAGACGCTGATCGGCGAGCTGACCGAGGCGGTGCGCGAGGCGGGCGCCGACCCGTCGGTGCGCGTGCTGCTGCTCCACGGGACGGGCCCGAGCTTCTGCGCCGGTGCCGACCTCGAGTGGATGAAGCGCATGGCCGGCTACGGGCATGCCGAGAACCTCGCGGACGCGCACGCGCTCGCCCGGATGCTCTCGACGCTCGCGCAGTGCCCGAAGCCGACGGTGGCGTGCGTCAACGGCGCCGCGTACGGCGGCGGCGTCGGCCTGATCGCGTGCTGCGACGTCGCGATCGGCGCCAACGACGCGATGTTCGCGCTGTCGGAATCGAAGCTCGGGCTCATTCCGTCGACGATCGGCCCCTACGTCGTCGCCGCGATCGGCGCGCGCCAGGCGCAGCGCTACTTCCTCTCCGGCGAGCGCTTCCCCGCCGCCGAGGCCTACCGGATCGGCCTGTTGCACGACATCGTCCAGCCGGACGAGCTCGATGCGCGCGTGAACGAGCTGCTCGGCGCGCTGCTGCTCGCGGGCCCCGAGGCGCAGCGCGAGGCGAAGCTCCTGATCCGCGCGATCGCGAATCGGCCCGTCGACGCGACGCTGATCGCCGACACCGCCGAGCGCATCGCGCGCGTGCGCGCCACCGACGAGGCGCGCGAAGGCATCGCCGCGTTCCTCGCCAAGCGCTCGCCCGCCTGGGTGCCGCAGGCGCTGCGTCCTTCACGGTCGAAGCGCTGAGGGCGACCGCATGCCCGCGCACGCCGCGTTCGACGTCTGGCAGCTCGTCGCCATGGCGGCGGCGCTGGGCTGGGCGTCCGGGCTCAGGGTTTACGCGGTCCTGTTCATCGTGGGGGGCCTGGGTCGGCTCGGCTGGATCCCGCTTCCCGGCACGCTGGACGTGCTGACCCATCCGTTCGTGCTGGCCGCTTCGGGCTTCATGTTCGCGGTGGAGTTCTTCGCCGACAAGGTGCCGCTGTTCGACTCCTTCTGGGACACCGTGCAGACGTTCGTGCGCATTCCGGCCGGTGCGGCGCTGGCCGCGAGCGTGTTCGGCGACAGCGGCGCCGCGACCGCGCTGGCGGCGGCGATTCTCGGCGGCACGCTCGCCGCCGGCAGCCATTTCACCAAGGCCGGCAGCCGCATCGCCATCAACGCATCGCCCGAGCCGATGTCGAACTGGGCCGCGTCGTTCGGCGAGGAGCTCGCCGTGGGCACGGTCCTGTGGCTCGCGTGGACCTACCCCTGGGCCGCGCTCGCCGTGCTCGCGGCACTGGTGCTCGTGTCGGCCTGGCTCGTGCCGAAGGTGTTCCGGCTGATCCGCCGCTTCCTGGATCGCCTGTCGGGCATGGGCGGCATCGCCGAGCGCCGCGATCGCGACCCGACTCCCGCACCGCTGGGCCGCGGCGAATGAGCGAGCGGGCGATCCTGTGGCCGGTCCTCGCGATGGTGGCGCTGACCTTCGTCGTGAGCCTCGTCATGTACCGACGCCGCATCGCGGAGATGCGCGATCGGCGCATCCGGCCGCAGTCGGTGGCCAAGGCGGCCGACATGAGCGCGATGCTCGAGAACGTCGGCGCCGCGGACAACTACCGCAACCTGTTCGAGGCGCCGGTGCTGTTCTACGTCGCCGCGCTGACCGCCTTC
The DNA here is from genome assembly GCA_035711225.1 of Casimicrobiaceae bacterium. Classification (GTDB taxonomy): domain Bacteria; phylum Pseudomonadota; class Gammaproteobacteria; order Burkholderiales; family Casimicrobiaceae; genus VBCG01. The sequence goes on along the minus strand of DASTCK010000335.1, from coordinate 3,495 downwards.
GCGCTGCACATCGCAAGCCCGCTTCTCGTGGCGCTCGCGTGGCTGTACGTCGCCTGCCGCGTCGTGCACAGCGTCATCCATTGCACGAGCAATCGCGTGATCCACCGCTTCCAGGCCTTCGTCGCGAGCCATGCGGTGCTGTTCGCGATCTGGCTCGTCATGGCGTGGTCGCTCGCGAACGGGCAGCGCTGACGTGTTCACCAAGATCCTGATCGCGAACCGCGGCGAGATCGCCTGCCGCGTCGCGCGCACCGCGCGGCGGCTCGGCATCCGGACCGTGGCGGTCTATTCGGACGCGGACGCGGGCGCCGCGCACGTGGCCGCGTGCGACGAGGCCTACCGGCTCGGCCCCCCGCCGCCACGCGAAAGCTACCTCGACGGCCGGCGCATCCTGGCGATCGCCGGCGCGAGCGGCGCGCAGGCGATTCATCCCGGGTACGGCTTCCTGTCGGAGAACGAGGCGTTCGCGCGGGCGTGCGGCGACGTCGGCGTCGTGTTCATCGGGCCGCCGCCGTCGGCGATCGCGGCGATGGGTTCGAAGTCGGCGGCCAAGTCGATCATGGGGAAGGCGGGCGTGCCGCTCGTCCCCGGCTACCACGGTGACGACCAGGACCCGGCGCGGCTCGCGGGCGAGGCCGACCGGATCGGTTACCCGGTGCTCATCAAGGCGACGGCGGGCGGCGGCGGCAAGGGCATGAAGATCGTTCGCTCGGCAGGCGAGTTCGAGGCCGCGCTGGCCTCGGCTCGGCGCGAGGCGCAGGCGGGCTTCGGCGACGACCGCGTGCTGATCGAACGCTACCTGAGCTCGCCGCGGCACATCGAGATCCAGGTGTTCGGCGACATGCACGGGCACGCGGTGTCGCTGTTCGAGCGCGACTGCTCGGTGCAGCGGCGCCACCAGAAGGTGCTGGAGGAGTCGCCTGCGCCGGGCATGACGCCGCCGCGCCGCCGCGCGATGGGCGACGCCGCGGTCGCGGCGGCGAAGGCGATCGGCTACGTGGGCGCGGGCACGGTCGAGTTCATCGCCGAGCAGGACGGCACGTTCTACTTCATGGAGATGAACACGCGGCTGCAGGTCGAGCATCCGGTGACCGAGATGGTGACCGGCCTCGACCTCGTCGAGTGGCAGCTCCGTGTCGCCAGCGGCGAGCACCTTCCGGTCGCGCAGGACCGCCTGGCGATCCACGGCCACGCGATCGAGGCGCGGCTGTACGCCGAGGATCCGGACCGCGGCTTCCTGCCGTCGATCGGCCGCATCCTGCACTGGCGGATGCCCGAGGCCACGTCGCGCGTCCGCATCGACACGGGATTCTCGGCGGGCGACGAGGTGTCGCCGTACTACGACCCGATGCTCGCCAAGCTGATCGTCTGGGGCGAGGACCGCGAGCGCGCCTGCGCGACGCTCGTCTCGGCGCTCGCCGACTGCGAGGTCGCCGGCGTCGCGACCAACATCGCGTTCCTCGAGCGCGTCGTCGCGCACGAGGCGTTCGCGACCGGGGCGCTCGACACCGGCCTGATCGAGAAGCACCATGCGGCGCTGTTCCCGCCGCCGGGCCGTCCGCCGGCGCTCGCGCTGATCGCCGCCGCGGTCGACGAGCTGACGCACGCCCGCGCGGGCGACGATCGCGCGCCGGGCCACGCGGCCGATCCGCATTCGCCGTGGCGGGCGACCGACGCGTGGTGGCCGAACAGCACGCGCCACGCCGTCGTGCTTGCGTTCGCCGACGGCGACGAGCGCGTCGAGGTGCGCCTGTCCGGGCCGTTCGACGCGTTGTCGGTGGAGATCGACGGCAGGCGCACCGACGTGCGCGCGTCGCGCGAGCGCGGCGGCTGGCGCATCGACACCGGCCACGAGCGCGTCGACGTGCGCGTCGTTCGCACGGGCGAGGAGCGGCTCGTGTTCGCGCGCGGCCTGCGTCGGCGTCTGCGCTTCGTCGATCCGCTCGCGCACGCCGGCGAGGAGACCCCGCACGCCGGCCATCTGGCGGCGCCGATGTCGGGGACGGTCGTCGCGGTGCCCGTCAGCGTCGGCGATCGTGTCGAGCGCGGCGCCGCGTTGGTCGTGCTCGAGGCGATGAAGATGGAGCACACGATCGTGGCGCCGGCGCCGGGGATCGTGACCGCGGTCAACTTCGCGGTCGGCGATCGCGTCCCCGAAGGCGCGGACCTGGTCGACCTCGAGGATCCGCCGGCGGCGTGAAGCTCCTGATCGCCGTCGCCGAGCAGGGCGACCGCTGGCACGAGGCGCTCGCGGCGAGCCTCCCGGAGGCGACGCTGTGCCGCTGGCCCGACGACGCTCCGCCGGAGGTCGACTACGCGGCGGTGTGGAAGCCGTCGCCGGACGCGTTCACGCGCACGCGCATCCGCCGCGCGATCTTCAACCTGGGCGCGGGCGTCGACTCGCTCCTGGCCGTCCCGACGCTCCCTCCCGACGTGCCGATCCTACGCCTCGAGGATGCCGGCATGGCGGCGCAGATGGCGGAATACGCGGTCCTCGCGGTGCTGCGCGAGTTCCGCGACGCCGACCACTACCTGCGCGCCCAGCGCGCGGGGCACTGGTCGCCGCTGCGACGCCGCGATCGCGCCTCCTTTCGCGTCGGCGTGTTGGGCACCGGCGTCCTGGGACAGGCGGTGCTGCGCGCGCTCGAGCCGTTCGCCTTCCCGCTCGCCGCCTGGAGCCGGACCCCTCATGCGATCCCCGGCGTCGAGTCCTACGTCGGCCGCGAATCGCTCCCGGCGTTCCTGTCGCGCTCGACGATGGTGATCGCGCTGTTGCCGTCCACGCCGGAGACGCGCGGTCTGATCGACGCCGAGGCGCTGGCGCTGCTGCCCTCCGGCGCGCACCTCGTCAACGTGGGCCGCGGCGACCTGATCGTCGAGAGCGCCTTGATCGCGGCGCTCAACCGCGGGCACCTCGGGCACGCGACGCTCGACGTGTTCCGCGACGAGCCGCTGCCGCCCGCGCATCCGTTCTGGCATCATTCCGGCATCACGATCACGCCGCACGTCTCCGCCGTCACACGCGTCGCCGACTCGGCGGCGCAGGTCGCGGCGAAGCTCCGCGCCCTCGAGCGCGGCGAGAGCGTCGGCGGCGTCGTCGACCGCGCCCGAGGCTACTGACATGCCGACCCTTCCCGCGCGCGTGCGCATCGTCGACGTCGGCCCGCGCGACGGCCTCCAGAACGAGAAGGGCGTCGTGCCGACCGACGTGAAGGTCGCGCTGATCGAGGCGCTCGCCGGCGCCGGCGTGCCGTCGATCGAGGCGACGAGCTTCGTGTCGCCGAAGTGGGTGCCGCAGATGGCCGACGCCGCCGACGTCATGGCCCGCATCGTGCGCCGCCCCGGCGTCACCTACGCGGTGTTGACGCCGAACATGAAGGGATTCGAGGGCGCGCTCGCGGCGCGCGCCGACGAGGTCGTCGTGTTCGGCGCGGCGAGCGAGGCGTTCTCGCGAAAGAACATCAACTGCTCGATCGACGAGTCGATCGAGCGCTT
>DASTCK010000334.1:0-6825 GCA_035711225.1 Casimicrobiaceae bacterium | reverse complement strand
GCATCCGCTGCCTGGCGGACGGTTGGACGATCGTGACGGCCGACCACTCGCTCTCGGCGCAGTGGGAGCACACGGTGCTCGTCACCGCCGACGGCTTCGAGATCCTGACGCAGTCCGCGGGCACGCCTCCCCCGCCCGCGTAGCCCCATGGACCTCGCGGCGACCGCCGAGCGCGCGGCCGCGAGCGCGGCGGCCACGGTGGCGACGTGGCGCAACACGCTCAAGGCCGGACGCGAGGCGTTGCGCGCGGGATTCCTCGCGCGGCCCGACACCCCGAAGCTGCTGCGCGAGCACGCGCGGCTCGTCGACGGCGCGATCCGCGCGGTCTGGCGCAGCGCCGGCATGCCCGCGCGCGCGGCGGTCCTCGCGGTCGGCGGCTACGGCCGCGGCCAGCTCTTCCCGCACTCGGACGTCGACGTCCTGATCCTGCTCCCCCCGATCGACGCCGGCGGCCACCACGCCGATCCGTCGGGGATCGAGCGCTTCCTCGCGACGCTGTGGGACATCGGCCTCGAGGCCAGCCACGCGGTGCGCACGACCGCCGAGTGCGTCGACGAGATGGCTGGCGACGCCACGATCCGCACGAGCCTGCTCGAGCATCGGCTCCTCGCCGGCGACCGCACGCTCTACCGCGAGTTCTCGCGCGCGTTCGACGACGCGATGGACGCGCCCGCGTTCTACGAGGCGAAGGCGCTCGAGCAGCAGCAGCGGCACCTCAAGCACCACGACGCCGCCTACAACCTCGAACCGAACGTCAAGGAGAATCCGGGCGGCCTGCGCGACCTGCAGACGGTCGTGTGGATCGCGCGCGCCGCGGGGATCGGCCGCACCTGGCGAGACCTGGCGCGCGCCGGGCTCATGACGGTGGCCGAGGCCCGCTCGGTCTCGCGCCAGGAGCGTTTCATCGGCGCGCTCCGCGTGCGCCTTCACTACCTGTCGGACCGGCGCGAGGACCGGCTCGTGTTCGACCTGCAGTCGGCGCTGGCCCGCCAGCTCGGCTTCGTCGACACACCGACGCGCCGCGCGAGCGAGCAGCTGATGCAGCGCTACTACCGCGCCGCGAAGACGGTCCGCCAGGTGAACACGATCCTGCTGCAGAACCTGCACGCGCGCCTGTTCCCGATCGCGCGCGACCCGGTGCCGATCGAAGGCCCGTTCTGCTCGATCGACGAGCTGCTTCACGTCGGGAGCGAGGACCTGTTCGACCGCCGTCCGTCGGCCATGCTCGACGCCTTCCTGCTGATGGAGCGCCACCCGGAGCTCAAGGGCATGAGCGCGCGCACGCTGCGCGCGCTGTGGCGCTCGCGCGGCCGAATCGACGCGGCGTTCCGCCGCGACCCGGCCAACCGCGCGCGGTTCCTCGCGCTGTTCCGCGAGCCGCGCGGCATCACGCACGAGCTTCGCCGGATGAACCTCTACGGCATCCTCGGCGCCTACCTGCCGGCGTTCGGCCGCATCGTCGGGCAGATGCAGCACGACCTGTTCCACGTCTACACGGTCGACGAGCACATCCTGATGGTGATCCGCAACCTGCGCCGCTTCACCGAGGCGCAGCACGCGCACGAATACCCGCTGTGCTCGCGGCTCATCGCCGACGTCGCCCGCAAGGAGGTGCTCTACCTCGCGGGCCTGTTCCACGACATCGCGAAAGGCCGCGGCGGCGACCACTCGACGCTGGGCAGCCGCGACGCGCGCCGCTTCTGCCGCGAGCACGGCATGCCCGCGGGCGACGCGAACGACGTCGCGTGGCTGGTCGAGCACCACCTGACGATGTCGTCGACCGCCCAGAAGCAGGACATCTCGGACCCCGACGTCGTCGCGGCGTTCGCGCGCAAGGTCGGCACGGAGGAGCGGCTGGTGCTGCTCTACCTGCTGACGGTGGCCGACATCCGCGGCACCAGCCCGAAGGTGTGGAATGCGTGGAAGGCGCAGCTCCTCGAGGACCTGTTCCACGCGACGCGGCGCGTGCTCGGCGGCGCCGACGCGAAGCGCACGCTCGGCGACTCGCTGCAACATCGCCTGGCCGAGGCGCAGCGCCTCCTGCGCCTCTACGCGGTGCCCGACGGCGCGGAGCACGGGCTGTGGAAGCACCTCGACACGCCCTATTTCCAGCGCCACACGGCCGAGGAGATCGCCTGGCACGCGCGCAACCTGTATTGGCGGGTCGAGCGCCGCGAGCCGGTCGTCAAGGCGAGGCTCGCGCGTACCGGAGCGGGTCTGCAGGTCCTGGTCTACCTGCCCGACCGCAAGGCGCTGTTCGCGCGCATCTGCGGCTATTTCGGTCGTGCCGGCATGTCGATCGTCGATGCCAAGGTGCACACGACCGCGAGCGGCTACGCGCTCGACACCTTCGCGGTGCAGGAAGCCGGCGCCGGTACCGCGCCGCGCGAGACGATCGCGAGCATCGAGCACGACCTGCCCGAGGTGCTGCTGGCGGATTCGCCGCTCGAGCCCCCGCCGTCGGGGCGCGTGCCTCGACAGCTTCGCCACTTCCCGCTGACGCCGGAGATCCGGATCTTCCCCGACGACAAGGGGATGCACTACATCCTCGAGGTCGTCGCCGGCGACCGGCCGGGGCTCCTCGCACGGATCGCCTACGTGCTCGCCAACGCCAACGTGAATGTCGCGAGCGCGAAGATCAACACGCTGGGCGAGCGGGCGGAGGACGTGTTCCTGATCGACGGCGCGCGGCTGCACGACGAGCAGGCGCTGCTCAGGCTCGAGACGGCGCTCTACGAGCAGCTCACCGTGTGAGCGCCGCTCTCCCGTGCCGACCTGCTCCGCCCGGTCGATGCGAACGATCGTGAGCCCGCGACGGCGCGCGCTCGTGGCGGCCTGCGCCGCCCTCCTCGCGACCGGCGCCCGCGCGCAGCCGCGCGTCGCCCGCATCGGCTATCTCAGCACCCGAGCGTCGCATTCGTCCATCGACGACGCATTCATCGCCGGGTTGCGCGAGCTGGGTCGCGAGGTCGGCCGCGACGTCGTCATCGAGTACCGGTGGGCGGGCAACGACATGGCGCGCCTGCCTCGCCTCGCGGAGGACCTCGTGCGGCTCGACGTCGACGTGATCGTGACGGCCACGACCGCGGGCACGCGCGCGGCGATGCAAGCCACGCGCACGATCCCGATCGTCATGGCCGCTGCCGCCGACCCGGTGGCGGCCGGCCTCGTCGCGAGCCTCGCGCGACCGGGCGGCAACGTGACCGGGATCTCGCTGCGCACGACCGACATCGCGTCGAAACGGCTCCAGATCGCCCGCGAGCTCGTGCCCGGCGCGACACGCGTCGCGCTGCTCGCCGAGAGCGTCGCCGGCCCGCAGCAAGGCACGACGGCGCTGCTCGTCGCGGAGACCGCCGGGGCCGCCCGGGCGATGGGCGCCGAGCTCATCGTCCGCGAGGTTGCCTCGGCGGGTGCGCTCGCCGAGGCCTTTGCGTCGTTTCGGCGCGAGCGCGCGCAGGCGCTGATCGTCCAGGTGAGCCCGCTGCTGGTCGAGCATCGCGCCCGTGTCGCGGAGCTGGCCGCGCAGTCGCGCCTGCCGGCGATCTACGAGGCGCGCAACTTCGTGGAGGCCGGCGGCCTCGTGGCCTACGGCCCCGACCTGCGCGACGGCTACCGCCGCGCCGCGGCGTACGTCGACCGCATCCTCAAGGGGTCGAAGCCGGGCGATCTTCCGGTCGAGCAGCCGGACCGCTTCGCGCTGGTCATCAACCTCAAGGCCGCGCAAGCCCTCGGCCTGGCGATTCCCGCCTCGCTGCGCCTGCAGGCGGACGAACTGGTCGAATGACGCCGGCAGTGGTGACGCCCGCGGCGGGTGCGGGTCCTAGTCTTCCTCCCCCTCCGCATCGGGGAACAGGATCTTGGTGTAGCCGAACCGCCGCATGTCGGGCATCCGCATCGGATAGAGGATGCCGTCGAGGTGATCGCATTCGTGCTGCACGACGCGAGCGTGGAAGCCGCTCACCTCGCGCTCGATCGGTTTGCCGTGCGGATCGAGCCCGGTGTAGCGCAGCGATGCGTAGCGCGGGACGACGCCGCGCAATCCCGGCACCGACAGGCAGCCTTCCCAGCCCTCCTCGATCTCGTCGCCGAGCGGCGTGAGCACCGGGTTGATGAGCTCGGTGTACGGAACCGGTTCGGCGTCGGGATAGCGCGGGTTCGCCTCGACGCCGAAGATGACGACACGCAGCGGCACGCCGATCTGCGGGGCCGCGAGCCCGGCGCCGTTGTACGCGCTCATCGTGTCGCGCATGTCGGCGAGCAGCTCGTCGAGCTCGGCGGTGCCCACGCGCGCCACCGGGTCGCTGACGCGCCACAGCCTCGGGTCCCCCATCTTCAGGACGTCGCGGATCATGGCGCCGCCTCCGCACCCACCGGCGGCGTCGCGATCGGCGCGAGGTGGTCGAGCAGGCTGCGGACCTTCTCCATGCCTCCCTCCAGCGTCGCCAGCAGCGCGTTCATCGAGATCGCCTCGCCGCTGTCGCCGCGCCCCGCGGCGTGGTTCACGACCACGCAGATCGCCGCGTAGGGCAGGTCCAGCTCGCGCGCGAGGGCCGCTTCCGGCATGCCGGTCATGCCCACCAGCGTCGCCCCGTCGCGGTCCATCCGGTCGATCTCGGCCGCGGATTCGAGGCGCGGCCCGTTGACCGCGCCGTAGACCCCGCCCTCCTGCAGCGCGAGGCCGGCCCCCCGCGCCGCGGCCAGGCACCGCTGGCGCAGCCACCCCGTGTACGGCTGCGTGAAGTCGACGTGCACGACCTTGCCCTCCTCGCCGTCGAAGAACGTTCCCATCCGGCCGCTCGTGTAGTCGATGATCTGGTGGGGCAGCACGAGCGCTCCGGGAGGCGCGCCGCGGATCCCGCCGACCGACGCCACCGCCAGCACCGCGGTGACGTCGCGCGCCTTCAGCGCCCACAGGTTCGCGCGGTAGTTGACCCGGTGGGGCGGGATCGTGTGGCCGTGCCCGTGGCGCGCCAGGAACACGGTCGGACGGCCGGCCACGCTGCCGAACAGCAGCGGCGCAGAGGGCTCGCCGTAGGGGGTCCGGACCACCTCGCGACGGGAGATCGCCAGGGTCGAGAGCTGCGTGAGGCCGCTGCCTCCGATGATCGCCAGCATGGAAATTGCTACGAACGTGTTTCCGGTGGGGTCGGCGGGGAGCGCCTGCCCCTCCGGGGGGCCGGAGCCGGGACCCGGATCGGCCCGTTTTCCGGCATCATGACATCATCATTGGCGCTGCGGGCGGAGGCCGGGACGGGCCGGCCCGCTGGAGCGCCGCCATTGTAGCCGCGGGCATGCCGCGGCCGGACCGGAGCACGGCGCCGCGCCCCCCGGAGGCGGCGGCCGGGCCCCGGACCGTGCAGGAACGGCCGAGCCTCGTCGCCTGCGACGCCGGCCCTGGGCCCGGATCGGGGAGAGAGCCGCCATGTACCTGGATCGCCTGTTCAAGCTGATGGCCGAGAAACAGGCCTCGGACATCTTCATCTCGTGCGGGGCGCCGATCAACATGAAGGTCAACGGCGTCGTGGCGCCGGTGTCGACGCAGCCGATGGACCCCGAGACGGTGCGGCGCATCGCCTACGAGCTGATGACCAAGGACCAGGCGCGCGAGTTCGAGAACGAGCTCGAGATGAACCTGTCGCACCTCGACCGCGCCGTCGGCAACTTCCGGATCAACATCTTCCGCCAGCGCGGCACGCTCGCCCTGGTGATCCGCTACGTCCGCAGCCACGTCCCGCCGTTCGAGAAGCTGCGGCTGCCGCCGGTGCTGCTGGACCTCGTGATGGCGAAGCGCGGGCTCGTGCTGGTCGCCGGCGCGACCGGCTCGGGGAAGTCGACGACGCTCGCCGCGATGATCGACTACCGCAACTCGGGCAAGTCCGGGCACATCCTCACGATCGAGGACCCGATCGAGTACCTCTACGAGCACCGCAAGAGCATCGTCAATCAGCGCGAGATCGGCATCGACACGCAGAACTACCAGCTCGCGCTGCAGAATGCGCTGCGCGAGGCGCCCGACTGCATCATGATCGGCGAAATCCGCGACAAGGAGACGATGCAGTCGGCGCTGCTGCACACGCTCACCGGCCACCTGTGCCTGTCGACGATCCACGCGAACAACAGCTACCACGCGCTGTCGCGGATCATCAACCTGTTCCCGTACGAGGCGCGGTCCGCCGTGCTGTCCGACCTGTCGATCGGGCTGCGCGCGATCGTCTCGCAGCGCCTCGTCCGCAACGTCGACGGCGAGCTGCAGCCCGCGGTCGAGATCCTGCTCAACACCGCGCTGATCGCGGAGCTCGTCAAGAGTGGCGAGTTCGCCCAGATCAAGGAGGCGATGGAGCAATCGCTCTACCCGGGGTCGCAGACCTTCGAGCAGTCGCTGTGCCGCCTCTACCTCGACGGCGCGATCAGCTACGACGAGGCGATGGCCGCGTCCGACTCGCCCACCAACCTCGCGTGGCAGATCAACCAGAGCAGCCCGACGTCGCGCGTCGAGAACCTCGAGACCTCGATGTCCGACCGCGAGGCGCGCCGCCCCGCCGCCGACTTCGCCACGCTCACGATCGATCCGAACATGCTGGAGAGGCAGCAGCACTGAGGCGGTACGCGGTGATTGGTGATTGGTGATTGGTGATTGGTGATTGGTGATCGGTGATTGGTGATTGGTGATTGGTGATTGGTGATTGGCGACCACCCGCAAACACCAACCACCAAACACCAACCACCAAACACCAACCACCAACCACCAACCACCAAGCACGCCCTGCCGTTTTGCTACCATCGCGCCGATGGACACGCGCGCCCGGCCCACGCTCGCCCTGACGC
>DASTCK010000333.1:0-4095 GCA_035711225.1 Casimicrobiaceae bacterium | reverse complement strand
CGTCCGACGACCACGCGCGTGCCGGCGCGGTCGACCTCGGCGTTGACGCGGATCGGCGAGTCGCGCGCGACCAGGTACACGCCCTCGATCTCGACGTAGGCCGGCGAGAACGCGATGTCGACCGCGCGCGCAGGGTCGATCGCGAGGAACGCGACGTCCCACGCGCCGGCCTTCAGCGCGTCGAAGACTCTGCCCGCGGCGTCGAACGTGACGAGCTCGACCGGCACGCCGAGGCGGCGCGCCAGCTCGCGCGCGAGGTCGACCGACACGCCGCGGGGCTCACCGGACGCCGGATCCTTCGTGGCGAGCACCGGGTTGCCGAAGTTGATCGCGGCGCGGAGCTTGCCCGTCGGCGCGAGATCCTCGACGACGTCCGCAGGCGGCGACGGAGGGGTCGCGCAGGCACCGAGCAGGAACAGCACCGACAGCATCGGGATCGCGTGCATGGGCCTCAGTCACCCCATTTGGCGAGATACGCGCGGTACGCCGCCTCCCACCCCGGCGACGTCCAGCCCGACCCCATGCTCGCATGCGTGAGCGCGATCGGCCAGGTGCCCATGCGCAGGCCCGCCCGCTCGCACGCGCGGCAGAAGTCGGTGTCGTAGAAGTGGAACGGGAACTGCGCATCGAAGCGCACGCCCGCCGCCTTCAGCACGCGCGCGCGGGCGGCCAGGAAGACGCCGTCGAGCAGCTTCGCGTCGGCGGGCGCGGGTCCGTACGCATGCACCTCGCCGGCGCCCGGCGCGCCGTGCGCGATCGCCCCGCTCAGGTGCCCGACGTCCTGCTCGCGCGTGTCGCCCGCGAGGATCCATCCTTCCTGCCTCGGCACGCGGCGCCGGTTGCCCGCGACGCCGGCGACGTCGTACGCCGCGAGCGCCTCGTCGAGGCGGCTCGCGATCCGCCAGTCGTCGATCCACACGTCGTCGTGGACGAACACGAGCGTGTCGTCGGCGCCGGCCGCGTCGATCGCGCGGTTGTACACGTCCGGGAGCGGCAGCGTGTTGGCGTAGGCGACGGCGAGCACGAAGGGCGAGCTTCCCGAGACTCGCGCGAGCGATCGCGCCAGCGGCGCCTTGCGGTCGAACGCCTCTCGCGTCTCGCGCGTCGCGGAAACGAACCAGAGCGCCACGACGCGCCGCTCTTCCGGGGTCAGACCCCGCCCGACGATCGAGCAGCGTCCGCCCCCGACTCATGGAGCGCGCGCCACACGCGTTCCGCGGTGAGCGGCATCTGCAGCGCGTCGAGCCGCGTCGCGGGAACGCCGGCGCGCGCGAGCGCATCGAGCACCGCGTTGACGACCGTCGGCGTCGCGCCGATCGTGCCGAGCTCGCCCACCCCCTTCACGCCGAGCAGGTTGTTGCGGCACGGGGTCGACTCGTCCATCGTCATCTCGAAATGCCGGACCATCGACGCGTTCGGCAGCGCGTAGTCCATGAACGACGCGCTGACCGGCTGGCCCGACGTCGCGTCGTGCACGAACGCCTCGCACAGCGCCTGGCCGATGCCCTGCAGCGCGCCCCCCTCGAGCTGCCCGACGACGATCATCGGGTTGACGACGCGACCCACGTCGTTGACCGACCAGTAGCGGTCGACCGTCACCGCGCCGGTGTCGGGGTCCACCTCGACCTCGGCGACGTGGCAGCCGTTCGGCCAGGTCGCGTCGTCGACCGACGAGGTCGAGTCGACGACGATGCGCCGCCCCGCCTGCTTGCGGGCGAGCTCGAACAGCCCGATGCGCCGGTCGGTCCCCGCGATGCGGAACTCGCCGTCGCGGTAGTCGATGTCGCCGGCCGCCGCCTCGAGGTCGATCGCCGCGAGCTTGCGCGCCACGTCGACGGTCTCGTTCGCCGCGACGTGCACCGCCGAGCCGCCGACGAACAGCGACCGCGAGCCCGCGCTGCCGAACCCGGTGCCGCGGTCGGTGTCGCCCTGCACGATGCGAATGCGTTCGATCGGCACGCCGAACACGTCGACCGCGAGCTGCGCGTAGGTCGTGAGCAGCCCCTGGCCCATCCCCTGCGTCGCCGAGAACATCTCGATCTCGCCCTGCCCGTCGCGGCCTTCGCTCACCGTCACCGTCACGCGCTCGGTGAACACGTCGGCGCCGGTCCACTCGAGGAACGTCGCCATGCCGCGCCCGCGGAGCCGGCCGCGCCGCTTCGATTCGGCGGCGCGTGCGCCGAAGCCCGCCGGATCGGACAGCGCGAGCGCCTTGTCCATCACGAGCTCGAACTGGCCGGTGTCGTAGGTCTTGGCCATCGGGTTGCGGTACGGCATCTGCGCGGGCCGGATCATGTTGCGCCGGCGCAGCTCGGCGGCGTCGATGCCGGTCGCGCGCGCCGCCGCATCCATCAGCCGCTCGATGAAATAGATCGCCTCCGGGCGTCCCGCCCCTCGGTAGGGCCCGGTGGGCGTCGTGTGCGTCAGCACCGCGCGGATGCGCACGTCGATGAGCGGGATGTCGTAGATCGACGTCGACACCCACGGCCCGATCAGGAGCTGGATGACCACGCCCGCGGGCGTCGCGTAGGCGCCGAGGTTCGCGAGCGAGTCGATGCGCAGCGCCAGGATGCGGCCGTGCGCGTCGAGCGCGAGCTCCGCCCGCGTCCGGACGTCGCGCCCGTGCGACGCCGACAGGAACTCCTCTAGGCGCTCGGCGCACCACCGGACCGGCCGCTTCAGCGTCCGCGCGCAATGCGCGGCGACGACGTCCTCGGCGTAGAGCGTCGTCTTCATGCCGAACCCGCCGCCGACGTCGCCGACGACCACGCGGATCGACTCCGGCGCGATGCCGAGCACGCCGCCCAACTCGTCCCGCCAGCCGCTGGGCGTCTGGCAGCTCGTGCGCAGCGTGAGGCGACCGGTCGCGTCGTCGAGGTAGGCGAGCGTCGCGCGAGGCTCGATCGGCGCCGGGATCACGCGCTGGTTGACGAGATCGAGGCTCACCGTGTGCTTCGCCTGCGCGAACGCCTGCGCCGCCTTCTTCGCGTCGCCGTGGCGCGCCTCGCACGCGACGTTGCCCGTCGCCTTCGCCCAGACGAGCGGCGCGCGCGCCCCTACGGCGGCGCTCGCGTCCGCTACCGACGGCAGCGGCTCGTAGCGCACGTCGATCGCCTCGGCGGCGTCGCGCGCCTGGTGCGCGGTCTCCGCCACGATCGCGGCGACGCATTCGCCGACGTAGCGCACGACGTCGACGGCGAGCGCGTGCTGCGGCGGTGCCGCGGTCTTCGAGCCATCCGCGCGCTTGAAATCGGCCGACTGCACGAGCGGCGCCACCTTCGCCGCGGCGAGGTCCGCGCCGGTCAGGATCGCGGCCACCCCCGGCAGCGCACGCGCCGCGGCCGCGTCGATCGACACGATGCGCGCGTGCGGGTGCGGCGAGCGCAGGAACACCAGCACGGCCTGCCGCGGCAGCGTCACGTCGTCGGCGAACCGTCCGCGCCCGGTCAGCAGCGCGTCGTCCTCGACGCGCCTGACCGACTTGCCGCTGCCGAAGCGGGCGGCGGGCGCCTGCACGCTCATCGCACCCTCGCCTTCAGGCGCTCGATCTCGTCGAGCAGGTCGAGCACCAGCGCGATCGCCGGGGCCTCGATCTCGAAATCGCGCGCGAGCCGCGCGGCCACGCGCGCCCGGCGCAGCGACGATGCCGCGAAGCGCCAGTCGCGCGGGTCCGACCCTTCGGGCAGCAGCGCGCCTTCGTGCACCCACGCGCTCACCTGCTCCTCGCGCGCGCCGGCCGCCCGGCACAGCTCGACGAGCGTGAGCTGGAACTCGACCTCGACGACGGTGCCGTGCGTCGGTCGGGATTCGGCAGGAGCCATCGTCGTCATCCTTCGAGGTTCGCGCGCGGGTCGAAGTCGAATGCCTTCGCCATCGCGCGGTAGGCGTCCTTCGCGGCGTCGCTGTCCGCGGGTGGAAGCGCGATCGACACGACCGCGTACAGGTCGCCGGGCGGCTCGCCCGGGATGCCGCGGCCCTTGAGGCGCAGCTTGCGCCCGGCCGACGAGCGCGGCGGCACCGTGAGCTGCACGGCGCCGCTCGGCGTCGGGACGCGCACCGAGGCGCCGAGCGCGGCCTCCCAGGGCGCGAGCGGCA
>DASTCK010000332.1:0-6420 GCA_035711225.1 Casimicrobiaceae bacterium | reverse complement strand
GGTCAGCGGGTAGCCGGCCCAGGCGGTGGCGCCGCCGATCGCGACGGCCAGGCCCAAGGCGAGCAGGTAGAACGTGCCGGTCAGGAGCTCGGCGCCGATCAGCACGGCAGCCGCGATCCACCAGGCCCACGATTCGGTCATCGGTCGGTCGAGAAACGGTCGTGGGGCGAGGATAGCAGTTTGAACCGGCGCGTCTCCGACCCCACGTGACGCCGTGGCGGGACGCCCGCGGCCGACGTCGGCAACCGGCGCGAAACCCGCTATAATTCTCTTTTCGAATCAAATGCTTTGGACCGCGCCGCCGGCGTGGTTCCCGGGGAGACCAGCGATGCCGATCTATGCCTACCGCTGCGCGCGCTGCGGCCACGAGCTCGACGCGCTGCAGAAGCTGAGCGAGCCCGCCCTCGTCGATTGCCCCGCGTGCGGCGAAGCCGCGCTGTCGAAGCTCGTGACCGCCGCCGGCTTCCAGCTCAAGGGAAGCGGGTGGTACGCCACCGATTTCCGGAACGGCTCGAAGCCTGCCGCGAAGGAGGCGACGAAGGACGCCGCGAAGGACGCCGGCGCGCCCTCCGCGAAAACGGAGCCGGCGACGGCCTCCGCGGACAGCGCGAGCCCCTCGACGAGCGACAGCGCCGCGCCCGCCGCGTCCGCGAGCGGCGGCGGGTCCGGCTGCTCCTGCCACTGACGCGCGTCCATGAAGCGCATCCTGATCGCCGGGCTGCTCGTCTGGGCGCCGCTCGGCATCACGATCTGGGTGCTGCACTTCCTGGTGACGACGCTCGACCAGACGCTCGGGCTCCTTCCCGACGCCTGGCAGCCCGATCGCCTGCTCGGGTTCCACGTGCCCGGCATCGGGGTGCTCCTGTCGTTCCTGATCCTGCTCGTCACCGGCGCGATCGCCGCGAACTTCCTCGGCGCGCGCCTGATCCTGTTCTGGGAGGCGGTGCTCGGCCGCATCCCGGTGGTGAAGTCGATCTACTCGTCGGTGAAGCAGGTCAGCGACACGCTGCTCTCGGACAAGGGCAACGCGTTTCGCAAGGCGCTGCTGGTCGAGTTCCCGCGCGAAGGGAGCTGGACGATCGGGTTTTTGACCGGCACGCCGGATCGCACCGTCGCGCCGTTCCTGCCCGGCGACCACGTGAGCGTGTACGTCCCCACGACGCCCAATCCCACCGGCGGCTACTTCATCATGCTGCCGCGCTCGCGCGTGCGCGAGCTCGACATGACGGTCGACGAGGCGCTCAAGTACATCATCTCGATGGGCGTGGTCGCGCCGCGCGGCACGCTGCCGCAGGCGCCCGCTGCCGCGCCCGCGCGCCCCGCCGACACGGCGATCGCGTCGCGAAATTGACCGGGCCGGTGGCGCGCAAGCTCCCGCCGGGAGCGAGGCGCGCGCGGCCGGTCCGCCCCGCATTCCCCCCTTCCGACGAATCGTCCCGGAGCCCGACGTGAAACGCACCGACTACTGCGGCCGCATCGACCGCCGCCATCTCGCCCGGACCGTGACGCTCGCCGGCTGGGTGCACCGCCGCCGCGACCATGGCGGCGTCATCTTCGTCGACCTGCGCGACCGCGAAGGGCTGGTCCAGGTCGTCTGCGACCCGGACCGCGCCGAAACGTTCGCGACCGCCGAGAAGCTGCGCAACGAGTTCTGCATCCGCGTCGACGGCGTCGTGCGCGCACGGCCCGCGGGCACCGTCAACCCGAACCTCGTTTCCGGCGAGATCGAGGTGCTCGCGCACGCGATCGAGATCCTCAACGCTGCGGCGACGCCGCCGTTCCAGCTCGACGACGAGAACCTGTCCGAGACCGTGCGCCTCGAGAACCGCGTGCTCGACCTGCGGCGCCCGGTGATGCAGCGCAACCTGATGATCCGCTACCGCGCGGCGATGTCCGCGCGCCGCTACCTGGACGAGCAGGGCTTCGTCGACATCGAGACGCCGTTCCTCTACAAGTCGACGCCCGAGGGCGCGCGCGAGTTCCTCGTGCCCTCGCGCATCCACCACGGTCAGTTCTACGCGCTGCCGCAGTCGCCGCAGCTGTTCAAGCAGATGCTGATGATGGCGGGCTTCGACCGCTACTACCAGGTCGTCAAGTGCTTCCGCGACGAGGACCTGCGCGCCGACCGCCAGCCCGAGTTCACGCAGATCGACATCGAGACCTCGTTCCTCGATGAGGAGGAGATCCGGCCGATCATGGAGGAGCTCGTGTGCCGCATGTTCCGCGACGCGCTCGGCGAGGAGCTGCCGCAGCCGTTCCCGGTGATGACGTTCGCGGACGCGATGCGCGACTACGGCTCGGACAAGCCGGACCTGCGTGTGCCGCTCAAGCTGACCGAGCTCACCGACCTGATGAAGGCCGTCGATTTCAAGGTGTTCCGCGGCGCCGCCGAGACGCCCGGCGGCCGGGTCGCCGCGCTGCGGTTGCCCGGCGGCGGCACGCTCACGCGCAAGGAGATCGACGACTACACGGCGTTCGTCGCGATCTACGGCGCGAAGGGGCTCGCCTACCTCAAGGTGAACGACGCGAGCAAGCCCAACGACCAGGGACTGCAGTCGCCGATCGTCAAGTTCCTGCCGGAGAGCGTGCTGCGCGAGATCCTCGCGCGCACCGGCGCGCGGGACGGCGACCTCGTGTTCTTCGGCGCCGACAGGGCGAAGGTCGTCAACGACGCTCTCGGGGCGCTGCGCGCCAGGGTCGGGCACGATCGCGGGCTCGCGTCGGGACGCTGGACGCCGCTGTGGATCGTCGACTTCCCGATGTTCGAGCAGGACGAGGCGACCGGGGCATGGGCCGCGCGCCATCATCCGTTCACCGCGCCGAAGGAGGGCCACGAGGAGCTGTTCGTGACCGATCCGGGCAGCGCGATCGCGAAGGCGTACGACGTCGTGCTGAACGGGTGGGAGATCGGCGGCGGCTCGGTGCGGATCCACCGCCCAGAGGTGCAGGCTAAGGTGTTCGCGTCGCTGAAGATCAGCCCCGAGGACCAGCGCCGCAAGTTCGGCTTCCTGCTCGACGCGCTGTCGTTCGGCGCGCCGCCGCACGGCGGCATCGCCTTCGGCCTCGACCGCATCGCGACGCTGATGTGCGGCGCCGAGTCGATCCGCGAAGTGATCGCGTTCCCGAAGACGCAACGCGGGCAGGACCTGCTGATCGACGCGCCGACGCCGGTGACCGAGCAGCAACTGCGCGACCTCCACATCAAGGTGCGGCCCTCGGACGCCGTCAAGGCCTGAGCGGGCGGCCCGGGGCCGCGCCCCCCGGGCCTTGCGCTACACTGGCCGCATGGTTCCCCGCGACATCCGGCGCGCCGCCGCTGCGCTCGTGGCCGCGGCGCTCGTCGCGCTGGCGACGGTCGCGTGCGCACGCACCTCGTCGACGTCGATCACCGCCGCGGAACTGCCGAAGGAAGCCCGCGAGACGCTCGCGAACGTGCGCCGCGGCCCGCCATTTCCCTTCGAGCGCGACGGCGTCGCGTTCGGCAATCGCGAGAAGCTGCTGCCGGCCAAGCCGCGCGGCTACTATCGCGAGTACACGGTGCGCACGCCCGGCGCGTCCACGCGCGGTGCGCGCCGGATCGTGTGCGGCGGCGCGCCCACCGCGCCCGAGGCGTGCTGGTATACGGGCGACCATTACCAATCGTTCGCACGGATCGTCGAATGAGCAAGGTCCCGGATCTCGCCTCGGTCGACGACTGCGGCGTGCACGACTGGAAGGGCGCGACCGAGCCCCTGAAGGCCGCGGCGGCGCACGCGAAGCTCAGGCACGCGGCCGTCGACCTCGGCAAGGCGAAGGACAAGGCGACGCTGTTCGCCGAGCTCGACCGTGCGCTGGCGCTGCCCGAGCACTTCGGCCACAACTGGGACGCGCTCGCCGACGTGCTCGAGGACCGCGACTGGCTCGGCAAGCACGGGCGCGTCGTCGTGCTCGCCCATGCCGCCGCCTACCGCAAGGACCACCCGACCGACGCCCGCATGCTCGAGGAGATCCTCGGCGAGGCGGCCGAGTTCTGGCAGGAGCGGCACGTGCCGTTCTGGGTGTTCATCGGGGTCTGACGCCGGCTTGGGCTTTGACCCCGGCTTGGGCTCTGACCCCCGGCTTACCGGGGTCTGACCCCGGTGTAGACGTCGACAACGAGTACGACAACCGGGGTCAGACTCCAATCAAGCAACAACCGGGGCAGACCCGATTCAAGCAAGACCGGCGGCTGGCCCCTTGAAGCAACCCGTTTCGACGCTCGTGCTCGTTTACACGCATGCGCTCGACGTGCTGCTGCTCGAGCGCGCCGACTTTCCCGGCTTCTGGCAGTCGGTCACCGGAAGCCGGGAAGGCGACGAGCCGCTCGAGGCGACCGCGACGCGCGAGCTCGTCGAGGAAACCGGCATCGACGCCGGCCGCTACGGCGGCGTCGTCGACTGGCACATGACCAACGTCTACGAGATCTACCCGAAGTGGCGCCACCGCTACCCGCCCGGCACGACGCACAACTGCGAGCACGTCTTCGGGCTCGCGTTGCCGGCCCGCGTGCCGGTGACGCTCGCCGCGCGCGAGCACCTCACGCACGAATGGCTGTCGTGGCGCGAAGCCGCGGAGCGCGTGTTCTCGTGGTCGAATCGCGCCGCGATCCTCGCGCTGCCGAGGCATTCTTCCCTGGAGCATCGATGAAGCGCACGCTCTTCCTCCTTCCCGCCCTTGCGGCCCTCGCCGCGACCGCTGCCGCCCGCGCCCAGGACGGCGCGCCCACGCCGGTGCCGGTGATCAACGTCACCGCCTCGTCGACCGCGACGGTCCCCAACGATCGCCTGCACGCATGGTTCCGCGTCGAAGCCGACAATCCGAGCGCCGCGGCCGCCGCCGCGGAGGTCAACGCGCGCGTCGCGCGCATCCTGCCGAAGCTGAAGGCGCTGCCCGATGCGCAGACGTCGACGTCGGGCTACACGACGCAGCAGATCGTCGAGAAGGGCAAGCCCAACCGCTGGCGCGTCGTCCAGACGATCAAGGTCGAAGGCAGCGACTTCGCCGCGATCGGGGACGCCGCCGGCCGATTGCAGGCCGAGGACGGCGCGGTGCTGTCCGGCTTGTCGTTCGGCGTGTCCGACGAGTTGCGGCGCCGCACGCAGGACGCGATCACGCAGCAGGCGATCGCGGCGTGGCGTGCGCGGGCGCAGGCCGCAGCGCAGGGCTTCGGCGCGCCGGGCTGGCGCGCC
Organism: Casimicrobiaceae bacterium; assembly: GCA_035711225.1. Classification (GTDB taxonomy): domain Bacteria; phylum Pseudomonadota; class Gammaproteobacteria; order Burkholderiales; family Casimicrobiaceae; genus VBCG01. Next base: position 1,213 of record DASTCK010000332.1, on the reverse strand, counting down.
GGGCGAGTGTCGATCCAGGCCGGCGATGGCCCGCGCCCCTACCCGATGATGGCGCGCGCCGAGATGCAGATGGCCGCCGCTCCCGCGCCAGTGCCGCTCGAGGCCGGATCGACCGACGTCACCGTCTCGGTCAGCGGCGAAGCGATCCTCGAGGGCACTCGGCCCGCGTCGCGCTGACGGCTTGGGGCCGGAGGCCGGACCCGGGCTCCGAACCTGGTTCGGGACGCTGTCCCGCGGTGTCGACGCGGGTTCCTGAGATCCGGCGCGCCGATCGGCCCGCCCCGCAAACGACAAGGGCGCGCCGCTCGCGCGGCACGCCCTTGCCTTTGTCGGGTGCCCGGCGTGGGTCGGGCCAGATGCTCCGACCCGGGGAAATCAGTTCGCCGGCGCCGTCGCCTTCTGCGCGTCCTCTTCGGCCGCCGCCTTCATCGACAGGCGCACGCGACCCTTGTCGTCGGCCTCGATCACCTTGACGCGGATCACCTGTCCTTCCTTCAGGTAGTCGGAGACCTGGTTCACGCGCTCCTTGGCGATCTGCGAGATGTGCAGCAGGCCGTCCTTGCCGGGCAGAAGCTGCACGATCGCGCCGAAGTCGAGCAGGCGCAGCACCGGGCCCTCGTAGATCCGGCCGACCTCGACCTCCGCGGTGATCTCCTCGATGCGCTTGCGCGCGGCGTTGCACGCGTCGGCGTTCACCGACGCGATCGTCACGCTGCCGTCGTCCTGGATGTCGATCGTCGTGCCGGTCTCCTCGGTCAGCGCGCGGATCACGCTGCCGCCCTTGCCGATCACGTCGCGGATCTTCTCCGGGTTGATCTTGAACGTCATCATGCGCGGCGCGTGCTGCGAGATCTCGGTGCGGGCGTGCGGCAGCGCCTCCTGCATGTGGTGCAGGATGTGCATGCGGCCCTCGCGCGCCTGCGACAGCGCCACCGCCATGATCTCCTTGGTGATGCCCTGGATCTTGATGTCCATCTGGAGCGCGGTGATGCCGCGGTCCGTGCCGGCGACCTTGAAGTCCATGTCGCCGAGGTGATCCTCGTCGCCGAGGATGTCGGTCAGCACGGCGAACCGGTTGCCTTCCTTGATGAGGCCCATCGCGATGCCGGCGACGTGCGCCTTGACCGGCACGCCGGCGTCCATCATCGCGAGGCTCGCGCCGCACACCGACGCCATCGACGAGCTGCCGTTGCTCTCGGTGATCTCGGAGACG
>DASTCK010000331.1:0-3072 GCA_035711225.1 Casimicrobiaceae bacterium | reverse complement strand
TCGAGCACGAGGCGCGGCGCACGCTGCTGAACTGGCTCGGGTGCGCGATCGGCGCCTCGCGGCACGCGACCGTCGAGGCGGCGCTCGCGGCGGTCAACGAGCTCTCGCCCGCGCCGCAGGCGACGGTGCTGGGGCGCGCCGAGCGCGTCGACATGGCGAGCGCGGCGCTCCTGAACGGCATCACGTCGCACACGTTCGACTTCGACGACACGCACCTCCGCACGATCATCCACCCGGCCGGGCCGGTCGTCTCCGCGGCGCTCGCGCTGGCCGAGCACCGCAAGCTCTCGGGGCGCGCGCTCGTCGACGCGACGGTGCTGGGCGTCGACGTCGCGTGCCGCGTCGGCAACGCGATCTATCCGGAGCACTACGACCGCGGCTGGCACATCACCGGCTCGACCGGGATGCTCGGCGCCGCGGCGGCATGCTCGCGCCTGCTCGGCCTCGACGCCGACCGCACCGCGATGGCGATCGGCATCGCGGCCTCGCAGCCGATCGGCGTGCGCGAGCAGTTCGGCACGATGACCAAGCCGTTCCACCCGGGCGCGGCCGCGCGTGCGGGCATCACGTCCGCGCTGATGGCGATGCACGGCTACACCGCGTCGCCGCGCGCGCTGGAGGCCCCGCGCGGGCTGATGCAGACCTACTCGACCAAGTGCGCGTGGGGCGAGATCGGCGACGCGCTGGGCGAGCGCTTCGAGATCGAGGCAAACACGTACAAGCCGTTCGCGTGCGGCATCGTGGTCCACCCGAGCATCGACGGCTGCGTGCAACTGCGGAACGCCCACGCCCTGCGCGCCGACGACATCGAGCGCATCGAGCTGCGCGTCCACTCGCTGGTGCTGGAGCTGTGCGGCAAGAAGGCGCCGCGCTCGGGCCTCGAGGGAAAGTTCAGCGTCTACCACGCGGCGGCGGCCGGCATCCTGTTCGGCGGCGCCGGCGAGGCGGAGTTCGCCGACGCGATCGTGACGCGGCCCGACGTGGTGGCCCTGCGCGACCGCGTCGTCGCGACGCGCGACGACGCGATCGCCGAGGAGTCGGCGGACGTCACGATCGCGATGCGCGACGGCAGGCGGCACCACGTGCTCGTCGAGCACGCGATTGGCAGCCGCGAGCGGCCGATGAGCGACGCGGACCTCGCGCGCAAGTTCCACGGCCTCGTCGACCCGATCCTCGGCGCCGATCGCGCGCGGCGCCTCGTCGAGACCTGCGCGGGCGTCGCGGCGATGAAGGATGCCGGCAAGCTGGCCGCGGAGACGCGGCCCTAGCGCCTGTCCGCGCCGGCGGGGCACTCGCGCCCGCGTCTCGCCAGCGGGCGTTGGCGCCCGACGGCGCCGTTCACGCCCCCGCGGCCCGGGCGTATGATCGTCGTCCCGCGAGCGATGTGAGACCCGGCCTCGCGGCCGACCCATCCAGGAGGAGGAGCCATGGCCAAGAAAGGCGCAAACGACGGCGTGTACCGCGTCATCGACGTGATCGGCACCAGCGCGACGTCGTGGGAGGACGCGGCGAAGTCGGCCGTGATGATGGCGAGCAAGTCGCTGCGCGACCTGCGCATCGCCGAGGTGACCAAGCTCGACATGAAGATCGAGGGCGGCAAGGTCGCGTACCGCGCCCGCATGCAACTCTCGTTCAAGTACGAGGGCTAGGTGGCGCGGGTCAGGTTCCGGAACCCGGATCCGGAACCTGACCCACGAGACATGCGCGCCTTTCGCAGGCGACTGGTGCTCGCCGCGGCGGCGCTGGCTTGCGCGCCGCGAGCGATCCTCGCCCAGCCCGCGACGCGCGTGCTGCGGGTCGGGATGCTCAGCGAATCGACCGAGGGGGCGCGACAAGCCGCGGAAAAGCGCTTTCGCGAGCGCCTGGCGCAGCTGGGCTACGTCGAAGGCCGCACGCTCGCGATCGAAAGCCGCTACGCCAACGACGTCGTGGCGCGGCTGCCCGCGCTGGCGGCGGAGCTGATCGCGTGGAAGCCCGACGTGATCGTCGCGGTGTCGACCCCGGGTGCCCTCGCAGCGAAGAACGCAACGTCGACCCTCCCGGTCGTGTTCATCGGCCCTGCGGATCCGGTCGGCTCCGGCATCGTCGCCAACCTCGGCCGTCCGGGCGGCAACGTGACCGGGTTCTCGCCGATGCAGGCGGAGATCGGCGCCAAGTGGATCGAGCTGCTGCGCGAGCTCGTGCCGCAGGCCAGGCGCGCGGCGTACCTGACCGACACCGGCAACAGCGGCGAGATGCTGGTGTTCGAGAGCCTGCGTGCACGCGCCACCGCGCTCGGCGCCACCGTCGAGGCATTCGACGGCGTCCAGCCGGGCAACCTCGATCGAAGCTTCGAGGCCCTTTCGCGCGGCCGGTTCGACGGGCTGGTCGTCGCATTGACGCCGGCGCTGCTCGCCCACCGCGACCGGATCATCCGGTTCGCCGAGCAGTCGCGCCTGCCGGCGATCTATGCGCGCCGCGAATATCCGGAGGCCGGCGGGCTGCTCTCCTACGGCGCCGATGCATGGGCGCTCTACGTGCGCGCCGCCGACTACGTCCACCGGATCGCGCAAGGCGCGAAGCCCGGCGACCTGCCGGTCGAGCGCCCCACCGTGGTCAAGATGGTCGTGAACCAGCGAACGGCGCGTGCGCAGGCCATCAGGCTTCCGCAGTCCATCCTCGTCGTGGCCGACGAGGTGATCGACTAACAACGTCCGGAACCAGGTTCGCAACCAGGATCCGTACCAAGTTCGGAACCTGGTTCCTAGGGTGCGACCGACGCGCCCTCGATGCCGTGCCGCTCGAGCGCGCGGGCGACGAAGCCCGAGCGCTTCATCTCCTCGATGAAAACGCCGAGATAGCGCGCCCCCGCCTCGCGGGCGCGCGGCGTGCCCATCGCCTGCCGGATCACCATGAAGCGCCCGTCGAGCAGGCGCAGGCCCGGCACGCGCTTCGCGTCGGCCTCGAGCTGCTGCTTCACGCCCGCGGCGACGTCGAGCTTCTGCGCGACGAGCGTATCGGTCACGGCGGCGGAGGTCGGCGCGCGGACCAGCGTCGCCGCCTCGAGCTCGCGCGACAGGTAGAGGTCGTAGG
>DASTCK010000330.1:0-6383 GCA_035711225.1 Casimicrobiaceae bacterium | reverse complement strand
AGTTCTCCGCCTCGATCGCCGAGCTCGCGGACCGCGCGCGCGTCGGCACGATGCTGACGGTGCAGACCGCCCTCGGGTTCACCCTCACGCTGGCGACGATCCACCTGATGCCGCCGCTCGTCGACGCGCTCGGCTGGCGCTACGCCTTCGTCCCGCTGGCGATCGGCCCCGCGGCCGGCGTGTGGGCGATGGCGCGGCTGCGCGCGCATCCGCGCTCCGCGGCGTTGGCCGGCGGGCGCCGCTGACCGACGGACGACCGGCCAAGGCGTCCCGTCCCCGCCGGATGCGAATAATGCGTATTCCAAGCGCCGCCGGTGCGGCGTAGCATGGCTCTCCCGGATGCCGCGGCGCGGCTTCCCGAGTCCAACCATTCGCTGGAGGGACCATGGCCTATCACCTCGAGGGGCGTCTCCTCGAAGTCTGCAACTGCCGCGTGCTGTGCCCGTGCTGGATCGGCGAGGATCCCGACTACGGCACCTGCAACACGATCATCGCCTGGCACTTCGACAAGGGCAAGGTCGACGGCGTCGACGTGTCCGGACGCACGATCGCGATGATCGCGCACGTGCCCGGCAACATCCTGCAGGGCAACTGGAGGGCGGCGGTGTACCTCGACGAGCGCGTCTCGCCCGAGCAGGAGCAGGCGTTGCTCGCCGTCTACACCGGCAAGAAAGGCGGCCCGGTCGCCGAGCTCGCGAAGCTCGTCGGCGAGGTGGTGTCGGTCGAGAAGGTGCCGCTGTCCTTCGAGGTCCATGGCGGCCGCGGCACGATCAAGATCGGCACTGCGGGCTATGCCGAGCTCGAGCCGTACACGAACGCGACGGGCGCGACGACGACGCTCGCGGACACCGTGTTCTCGACGGTTCCCGGCGCGCCGGTGTTCGTCGGCAAGTCGCCGCGTTACCGCTCGAAGGTCCCGAAGCTCGGAATCGACCTCGACCTCAAGGGCCACAACGCGCTGCAGAGCACGTTCGTGTTCAGCGCGTAGCGCCCTCCGACGGCGCGCGGCGCCCTGCGCTGCCGCGCCGTCCTCCGAGCATGAGCGCGACGCCCGTCGCCGCCCTTCCGCGACTCGACGGCGCCCGCCGCCTCGCGGCGGTGCTCGCCGTGGGCGTCGTGCTCCCCGCGTGGGCGCTGCTCGCGTGGTGGAGCGCGAGCCCGTGGCGCGGCTACGTCGTCCACGGCGGCTGGGGCGACGCGATCGCGCTGTCGCCGCTGTGCCGGGCGCTGCCCGGCGGCGAGATCGTCGTGCCGGCGCTGCTCACCGCGCTCGCCTGGCTGCTGATGATCGCGGCGATGATGATCCCGACCGTCATGCCGCTGGTGGGCGTGTTCCGCCGCGCCGTCGAGGGCCGGGCCGACGCGTCCCGCCTCGTGGCGCTCGTCGTCGCGGGTTACGTCGTCGCCTGGCTCGCCTTCGGCGTCGCCGCGCACGCCGCGGACACCGGCATCCGGGCGGCCGCCGCCGCCTCGCCGTGGCTCGCGGGCCACGCGTGGCTGGTCGGCGCCACCGTCCTGGGCCTCGCCGGCGCCTTCCAGTTCTCGGCGCTCAAGTACCGCTGCCTGGAACGCTGCCGCTCGACCTTCGGCTTCGTGAGCTCGCACTGGCACGGGCGCCATCCCGCCCGCGAGGCGTTCCGGCTGGGGCTCGACCACGGCGCCTTCTGCGTGGGCTGCTGCTGGGCGCTGATGCTCGTCATGTTCGTCGTCGGCATGGGCAACGCCGGCTGGATGCTGGCGCTCGCCGCGCTGATGGCGGTCGAGAAGAACCTGCCGGGCGGACACCGCGTCCGCACCCCGCTGGGGCTCGGCCTCATGGGCTGGGCCGCGGCGATCGCGCTCGCCCACGCCTGACCGGGCGGGGCCGACCGCCGCCGCGGCTCACCGGCCGCGGCCCGGCGAACCGATGGCCGCCGGCGCTGTCGCACGCAGGCGCGAATGCGCGACAATCCGGGCCACGGCGCCGTCGCCCCCGTCCACCTGCCTTCGAGGAACCTCGATGAAGTTCCGCTTTCCCGTCGTCATCATCGACGAAGACTACCGGTCGGAGAACGCGAGCGGCCTCGGCATCCGCGCGCTCGCCAAGGCGATCGAGGCGGAGGGCACCGAGGTGCTGGGCGTGACGAGCTACGGCGACCTGTCGCAGTTCGCGCAGCAGCAGTCGCGCGCCTCGGCGTTCATCCTGTCGATCGACGACGAGGAGTTCACGCCCGGCCCCGAGCTCGACCCCGCCGTGCTGAACCTGCGCAAGTTCATCAGCGAGATCCGGCTCAGGAACGCGGAGATCCCGATCTACCTGTACGGCGAGACGCGCACGTCGTCGCACATCCCCAACGACATCCTGCGCGAGCTGCACGGCTTCATCCACAGCTTCGAGGACACGCCGGAGTTCGTCGCGCGCCACATCATCCGCGAGGCGAAGAGCTACCTCGACAGCCTGGCGCCGCCGTTCTTCCGCGCGCTCGTGCACTACGCGAGCGACGGCTCCTACTCGTGGCACTGCCCCGGGCACTCGGGCGGCGTCGCCTTCCTGAAGAGCCCGGCCGGCCAGATGTTCCACCAGTTCTTCGGCGAGAACCTGCTCCGCGCCGACGTCTGCAACTCGGTGGACGAGCTCGGCCAGCTGCTCGACCACTCGGGGCCGGTGGCGGCCTCCGAGCGCAACGCGGCGCGCATCTTCAACGCCGACGACCTGTTCTTCGTGACCAACGGCACCTCCACGTCGAACAAGATGGTCTGGCACGCCACCGTCGCGCCGGGCGACGTCGTCATCGTCGACCGCAACTGCCACGTCTCGATCCTGCACGCGATCACGATGACCGGCGCGATCCCGGTGTTCCTGCCGCCGACGCGCAACAACCTGGGCATCATCGGCCCGATCCCGCGGGACGAGTTCCGGTGGGAGAACATCGAGAAGCGGATCCGCGCGCATCCGTTCGCGAAGGACGTGCGCAGCAAGCCGCGCATCCTGACGATCACGCAGAGCACCTACGACGGCGTCGTCTACAACGTCGACACCATCAAGGAGATGCTCGGCACGAGGATCGACACGCTGCACTTCGACGAGGCGTGGCTGCCCCACGCGGCGTTCCACGACTTCTATCGCGGGATGCACGCGATCGGCCTCGACCGGCCGCGCTCGAAGGACGCGCTGGTCTTCTCGACGCAGTCCACGCACAAGCTGCTCGCCGGGCTGTCGCAGGCCTCGCAGATCCTGGTCCAGGACTCCGAGACGCGCCAGCTCGACCGGTTCCGCTTCAACGAGGCGTACCTGATGCACACGTCGACCTCGCCGCAGTACGCGATCATCGCGTCCTGCGACGTCGCCGCGGCGATGATGGAGCCGCCGGGCGGCACCGCGCTGGTCGCCGAGTCGATCATGGAGGCGCTCGACTTCCGCCGCGCGATGCGCAAGGTCTCCGGCGAGTACGGCGACTCGTGGTGGTTCAAGGTGTGGGGCCCGGACCACCTCGTCGAGGAAGGCATCGGCAGCCGCGAGGACTGGATGCTCCGCGCCAACGAGGGCTGGCACGGCTTCGGCGACCTGGCCGACGGCTTCAACATGCTCGACCCGATCAAGGCGACGGTGCTGACGCCCGGCCTCGACGTCCACGGCGACTTCGCCGACCCCGGCATCCCCGCCGCGATCGTGACCAGGTACCTCGCCGAGCACGGGATCATCGTCGAGAAGACCGGGCTGTACTCGTTCTTCATCATGTTCACGATCGGCATCACCAAGGGCCGATGGAACTCGATGGTGACCGAGCTCCAGCAGTTCAAGGACGACTACGACCGCAACCAGCCGCTGTGGCGCGTGCTGCCGGAGTTCGTCGGGGCGCACCCGCGCTACGAGAAGGTCGGGCTGCGCGAGCTGTGCGACGCGATCCACGGCATCTACCGCGCCAACGACATCGGGCGCATCACGACCGAGATGTACGTGTCGCACCTCGAGCCTGCGATGAAGCCGGCCGACGCGTTCGCGCGCATGGCGCATCGCGAGATCGAGCGCGTCGAGATCGACGACCTCGAGGGCCGCGTCACGAGCGCGCTCGTCACGCCGTATCCCCCCGGCATCCCGCTGCTGATCCCCGGCGAGCGCTTCAACAGGCAGATCGTCAAGTACCTGCAGTTCGCGCGCGACTTCAACGAACGGTTCCCCGGATTCGACACCGACATCCACGGGCTGGTCGAGGAGGAGGTCAACGGGCGCAAGCGCTATTTCGTCGACTGCGTCGCGGGCGCGAAGGTGATCGCGGCGGTGCCGAGCCTGCGCGTGCGCAGCGTCCGGAAGTCCTGACGCGCGCGTTCCGCCCGGGCGTCGTCCGATGCGTGCGCTGCGCTGGGTCGGGATCGCGGCGGGCGCGCTGGTCGCGCTCCTCGTCGCCGCGGCGATCGTCGCCTACGCCACGATCGACACGCAGGCGATCGCGCGCTACGCCGCCGACGAGGTCGCCCGCGTCACCGGCCGCACCATCGCCGCGCGCGGGCCCATCGAGATCGCGTTCTGGCCGCGCCTCGCGGTGGTCGCGAACGACGTCACGTTCAGCAACGCGCCGGGGGCCTCGCGCCCGGAGCTCGCGCGCGCCCGCGTCGTCAAGGGCGCGGTCGCGACCTGGCCGCTGATCCGCTCGCGGCAGGTCGTCGCCGAGTCGATCGAGCTCGAGGGCCTCGACCTCGCGCTCGAGACGCTGCCCGACGGGCGCGGCAACTGGCAGTTCGCCGCCGCAGGCGGCGGCGCCGCGGTGCCGGCCGACGCGTCGCCGGGGCAGCCGTTCCGCCTCGCCGGCAAGGTGGTCCTCGTCGATGCGAAGGTCGCCTGGCGGCCGTCCGGCGGCACGCCGCTGGACGTCGTCGTCCCGCGTCTCTCCGTCGAGCCGCAAGACGGCGGGCGCTACGCGTGGCGCGGCACGTTCGACGTCGACGCCACGCGCTGGACGCTCGAGGGCACCAGCGGCGACCCGTTCATGACGCTGCGCCAGCGCGTGCCGCTCGACGTCGACGCCAGGGTCGCCGGCGGCGGCGTCACGCTGACCGCGCGGGGCCGGATCGAACGACGCGAATCCGGCGCGGCCGCGGTGCTCGACACCGGCATCGCATGGGAAGCCGGCAGCGAGCGCATGCGACGGTGGTCGCCCGAGCTCGCCCGCGAGGGCGGGCGCGTGTCCACGCGGGTGGACGCGCGCGACAAGCGCTACGTCTTCGGGACGCTCGCCGGCGTGTACGGGCCCACGAAGTTCGACGGCAACGCGACGGTCGACCAGGGCGGCTCGCGCCCGCGCATCGGCGGGCGCCTGCACCTCGACCAGGTCGACTTCACGCGCGAGCGCCCGCCCGCGCTCGCGACGGCGGCCGCGGTCGCCGGCGAGAAGGGCTCGCCGCTCGCCGCGCTCGCCCGGTTCGACGCGGACTTCGACTACGTCGTCGACCGCGTGCGCGTGGCGAGCGCCGTCGAGGCGACCAACCTGCGAGGCCGCGTCGTCGTCGCGCAGGGCCGGCTCGCGATCGACCCGTTCGACGTCGACCTCGCCGGCGGCCGCGTCAGGGGGCAGATCAGCGGCGACGCGGCGACCACCCGGCTTCGCATCGTGGCCGAGGGCAGCGGGGTCGAGGCCGCGCGACTGCTCGGCCGGCTCGACCCGGGCCGCAACGCGACGGGCGGGCTCGCCACCTTCGCGATCGACCTGCAGGGCCCGGTGCCGGCCCTCGACCGCTTCGTCGACCACGCGACGGGCACGTTCCGCGCGGACATCGGGCCGATGCGCATCAAGGGCGCGGCGCTCGACGCAGGCGGCGAGGTGCTCGCGCACGTGCTCGACGCGCTCAATCCGTTCCGGCGCGTCGACCCGTCGACCGAGGTGCAATGCGTGGTCGCGCGCCTCGCCGTGCGCGACGGCGTCGCGCATGCCGACCGCACGCTCGCCGTGGAGACCTCGCGTCTCGCGCTGTCGGCGTCGGGAACCATCGACCTGCGCAACGAATCGCTCGACCTGCTGGTGCGGCCGCGCGCGCGCAGGATCGCCGGGCTGCCCGCGGTGGAGCTCGCCGAGGTGGTGCGCGTGACCGGGCCGATCCGCCAGCCGTCGGTGCGCCTCGACACGGTCGGCGCGGCGAAGACGGCCATCACGATCGGGGGTGCGATCGCCACCGGCGGCTGGTCGCTGCTCGCGACGCCGTTGCTGAACGCCGGCGACGACCCGAATCCGTGCGCGACGGCGAGGGCCGGCGGCCGGGCGGCGGCCCGAGCCTCGCCGGCGGCCGCCGCGCCCGCGGACGATCCGCTCGCCCCGTTGCGCGGACTGTTCAGGCGCTGACGCCGCACGACGTCGGCAGGCGGCGGATGCCCGCCAGCCGGCACCGCGGCGCGACAGGCGTGCTACGCGGCG
>DASTCK010000329.1:0-10004 GCA_035711225.1 Casimicrobiaceae bacterium | reverse complement strand
CCGCCGTAGCCTTCGCCGACGGCCAGCACCTGAAAGAGGTAGCGGTCGAACGGCGCGCGCGCGCCGCTCGCGCCGCCGAACAGGTCGCATTGCCACTGGCATACGCGCGCGAGGTCGGCGACCAGGCGGCCGGCGTCGAAGCGCGCGCGACCGGTCACGACGACGTCGTGCACCGCGCCGCCGGCCTCGAACGCGCAGTGCTGGAAGTCCGCCATCTCGACCGGGTGGTCGATCAGCTCGTCGTGGTTCGCCGCGCGATGACGCCCGAAGCCCCAGGGCGGCGCGCCGTCGCGCGGCAGCGTCGTGGCCACGCGCCAGCGCTCGCCGCCCGGATGCGCCGGCGCGGCGATGTCGATCTCGCACGGCGCCGCCGCGCGTCCCTCGGGAAGCAGGAACACGCTCGCGCCGTTGAAGTAGCCGCGCGTCGCGTCGAGGTAGGAGCCGCGCACCGAGACGTCGTGCGCGTAGACGTCGATCGTCATCGTCAGCGGGCCCGCGCAGGGCGCCGCCTGCCAGGTGTCCTTCGCGAGCTTGACGAGGCGGACCGGCCGTCCGCCCGCGGACGCGCGCGCGGCCACGACGTGGCGGGCGAACTCGCGGATCAGGTAGCTCCCCGGGATCCACGACGGCAGGACGAAGCGCTGGCCCTCCGGGGAAGGGTCGTCGACGGTGCAGTCGATCTCGAACAGGTGCGCCGAGGGACGGCGCGGGACGATGCGGTATCGGATCGGGGTCAACGGTGCGGGAGGCGCAAAGGGCGCCGGGGCGCCCGCGGCACCGGGCCGGCGGTCGAGCCGCGATTATAGGGCAGCGTCCGGCGCGCCGATGCGCGCCGGTACAATGAAGCGACGCTCGTCTGCCGCGACGGGCGCCACGAGCCGCGCATGCACGATCTCCCGCTCCTCGCCGTGGTCGCGTCCGTCTGGATCTACTGGTCCATCGTCGGCGCGATGTCGTGGCGCATGCGCCGCCGCACGCGACGCCTCGCGGGCGTGGTGCCGCAGCAGGCGCTGGAGCGGCGGCTGTGGCTCGCGTGGGTGCCGATGGTCGTGCTGTGGATGGCGCTGCCGATGGCCGCGCTGCACGCCTGGGGGCCGCCGTTCGCGGTGCCGGCGTGGGCGCGCGAGGGCGCGTACGCGAACCTCCGCGGGATCGGCGGCGTCGTCGCGATCGTCGCGCTCGTCGCCACGATCGAATGCTGGAAGCGGATGGGCCGGAGCTGGACGATGGCCGTGGTGCCGGGCGAGCGCACCGAGCTCGTCACCACGGGCCTGTATCGGTCCATCCGCCATCCGATCTACGCGCTGTCGATCCTCCTCGTGGCCGCCAGCGCCGTCGTGCTGCCGACCTGGCCGATGATCGCCGTTGCGCTCACCAACGCGACGCTGGTGAACCTCAAGGCGCGCAACGAGGAGCGCCATCTGCTCGCGACGCACGGAAACGCCTATGCCGCGTACCTGGCCGGCACCGGCCGCTTCCTTCCCCGGCTGTTCGCGCCGCGCAGCTAGCGCGCGCAACGCGCCGCTCGCCGCGGCCGTCCTCGCGCTCGCGCTGGCGCTGGTGCCGGCCGCGCGGGCCGCGGACGTCGCGAAGCTCGACTGCGAACGGGCCGATACGCTCACGGCGGCGACCCTGCCGGCGGACCGTGCTCCCCATGTCGTGCTGCTGCAAGGCTCGCTCGGCATCGTCACGATGTCCCCGTTCGGGGCGTTCCTCGCGCTGATGGGCTACCCGGCGCGCGCGCTCGTCGACCCGCGCGACGGCGCGATGACGACCGACAGCGACATCGACGGCGCGACGCTCGCCGGCGCGCTCGCGTGGTGGTACGAGCACGACGGCGTGCGCCCGATCGTCATCGGGCACAGCAAGGGCGGCGGCGTCGTGATCGACACGCTGCGCGCGCTCGCCGGCGCGCGCGGCGACGACCTGCCGCTCGTCGACCCGCGCACGCTCGCTCCCGAGCCGCGGACGCACTACGTCGACCCGGCGACGCGCGAGCCGCGCCGCGTCGTCGACCTGAAGCTCCCGCTCGCCGCGGCGATCGCCACCGGCCGCTTGCCGCGACTGCTGCGCGGGCAGTTCGAGCTCGCGCGCGTGCTGCGCGACGTTCCCGACAGCACCGAGGCGTTCGTCGGCTTCTCGATCCCGTTCGACCCGATCGCAGGGACGCTGGCGGGCGACGAAGACCCGTACCGCCCGACCGGCCGCGCGGCGGTCCGCAACGTCGTGCTGCCGCCGCAGACGAGCCACATCGGCGCTCCGCTCACCGAGCACCTCGCGGCCGATCCGGCGACGCGCGACTGGATCGAGCGCTACCGGCCCGGCGCGGCCGAGCCGCCGCCGCCGGCGTCGGACATCTCGAACCTGCCGCTCGCCGCCGAGATGTGGTTCGCGATCAAGCGCGCCTGGTGCGGCGAGGCGCAGCGTGCCGAGGCCCGCGGCAGGGGGCACTGATGCCGGGCGCGCTCAACCTCTTCCAGGCGACGATGCTGCGCTGGCGCTCGCGCCATCCGTACAACGCGACGCACGCAGCGCGCGTGCCGCACGCCCTCGAGCGCGGGAAGCTGCACGCGACGCTGGTCGCCGCGCTCGCCGAGACGGGACTGACGGGCTACGTGCTCGATGCCAGGCACGGGCGCTACGCCTGGCGCGGGGGGCCGCCGGCCGTTGCGCTGCAAGTCGATCCCGCGCCGGCGGACCTCGAGGAGGCGCTGCGCGCGGCGATCGAGCGCACGCTCGAGCACCGGTACGTGTCGGAGGGCGCCTACACGCCGTTCTCCTTCGTGGCGATTCCGGACGGCACGGGATTCTGGCTTCTTCTCGGCTACGACCACGTGGTCGCGGGAGGAGATTCGGCGGTGACGCTGCTGGGAGGGATTTGCGCGCGCTACGCGGAGCCGACGCCGCTGCCGCGCCTCGAGCGCCATCCGTCGCGCTTTCGCCGGCTCATCGCGCGCCATCCGGTCCAGGCCGCGCGCGCGTTCGCCGAGGTGCCGCGGCTCGCCCTGCGCGCCCGCCGCTCCCGCCGCGCCCCGGGCCTCGAGTTCCGCGAGGGCACCAACGCCTTCCTGATGCGCAGCCTTCCCGCGAGCGTCGCCGAGGGCGTCGGGCGCACCGCGCAGCGGCTCGGCGCCACCCGCAACGACGTGCTGATGGCCGCGCTGATCCGCGCGATCGCGGCGCTGAAGCCGCGGCCCGCGCCGGGTGCGCGTCGCTACGAGGTGGCGGTCGCGTCGATCGTCAACATCCGGCGCGATTGCGCCGGCCCGGCGTCGCGCACGTTCGGCCAGTTCCTGTCGTCGTTCCGCGCGTCGTATCCGCATCCGCTCGACGCGAGCCTCGACGACGTGGTGCGGGCGGTGCACGCGGAAAGCCGCGACCTGCGCACGCGGCGCCGCTACCTGCGCACGCTGTTCGCGCTCGCGATCTCCGGGCTCGCGTGGCGCGTCGTCGGCGACAACCTGCGGGACTCGCTGTACGCGAAGCACTACCCGGTCTGGGCGGGGCTCACGACGCTGGTCGTGCCGGGGCTCTGGGACGCGCTGTCGCACGGGGCGGGAGAGGCACCGCCCGCGTACCGCCGCGGCGTGTCGACCGGTCCGCTGGCGCCGATCGTGGTCGCGGCGACGTTCAGCGGGAGCTCGCTCGAGCTCGGTGTATCCTTCCGGCCCGCGGCGGTCCCGGCCGCCGACGTGCAGGCGGCCGTCGACCGCTACGTCGCCACCCTCGAAGGCTTGTCATGATTTCCCGCGCGCCGGCCGCCCGGCATCTCGCCGCCGCCCTCCTGTCGCTCGCGCTCGCGGGGTGCGCGACGCCGCCACCGCCTGGCGACATCGTCGAGCCGGTGCGCGGCGAGCACACGGTGCTCAAGTCGCGACGCATCGATGCCGCGCTGGAGGAACGCATCCTCGCGCTCGATGCGAATCGCGTGTCCGCGCGCGACGTCGCCGAGGTGCTGTCGAGGGGGCCGGCGCCGCGCATCATGCTCGTGCACGGTGGCGTCTACCCGGTCCACCTCGCGATGACGTCGTTCGGGTCGTTCCTCGTGGCGATGGGCTACCCGGAGGCCAAGATCCGCGACCCGGGCAACGGCGACTGGTCGTACAGCCCCTACTCGACGACGGCGCGCCTCGCGGGCATCGCTGCGTGGCAGTACGAGCACGACGGCATGCGGCCGATGATCATCGGCCACAGCCAGGGCGGGCTGTACGCCGTGAAGATCCTGAAGGAGCTGGCGGGTCTGTACGGCGACCACGTCCAGGTGTGGAACCCGGTGACCGACCAGCCCGAGCCGCGCGAGACGATCGTCGACCCGCTGACCGGCAAGGAGCGCCCGGTCATCGGCGTGTCCGCGTCCTATGCCTCCGCGCTCGGCGCGGGCGGCTGGGCGCTGGTCCTGCCCAACCAGTGGGACGACTTCGCGAGCCTGCGCAAGATCCCGGACACCGTCGAGGAGTTCACCGGCTACTTCATCGAGCTCGACCTGTTCGCGCTCTCGTTCCCGGGCAATCCGCTCGACGTCCCCTACGAGCGCAACGGCAGCGCCACCGTGCGCAACGTGAAGCTGCCCGCCACGTACAACCACGTGTTCGTCCCGGTGACTCTCGAGCTCGCCAGCGACCCGAAGGTCCGGGCGTGGCTCGACGACTACGCCCCGGGCCGCGACACGAGCGCCGACCCGCCCGAGTTCGCGGGCGGCGCCGTCCTCTGGGCCGCCGACGTCTGGTACAGCATCAAGAAGCACTGGACGCTCGAGGCCCAGCGCCTGGTGCGCGCGCGACGGGCGGCGCTCGCGGGCGGGTAGAATGGCGGCCGTCGCGGCCGGGCGAGGCCCGTCCCGCGCGACCCGTCCCCGTCCCCTTCGCCCCCGATGCAAGGCCCCCTCGCAGGCAAGGTCGCCCTCGTCACCGGCGGCGCGCGCGGCATCGGTCGCGCCACCGCGCTCAAGCTCGCGGGCGCGGGCGCCGACGTCGCGATCAACTACTACAACAGCCACGACGAGGCCGAGGCGCTCGCCGGCGAGGTGCGAGCGCTCGGGCGGCGCGCCGCGACGATGCAGGGCAGCGTGGGCGATCCCGACAGCGTCGACGAGATGTTCGCCGCGTTCGACGCCGTGTACCCGCGGCTCGACATCGTCGTGTCGAACGCGGCGTCGGGGGTGCTCAAGCCCGCGATGGAGATGAAGCTCAAGCACTGGCGCTGGTGCATGGAGATCAACGCGTTCGCGCTCGCGCTCCTCGCGCAGCACGCCGCGCCGCGCATGAAGGACGGCGGCCGGATGATCGCGCTGTCGAGCCTCGGCGCCTACCGCGCGATCCCGAACTACGGCTTCGTGGGCGCCTCGAAGGCGGCGCTCGAGGCGCTGGTCCGGTCGCTCGCGCAGGAGCTCGGTCCGCGCGGCATCCGCGTCAACACCGTGAATGCCGGCGTCGTCGACACCGACGCCCTCGGCTACTTCCCGAACCGCGATGCGCTGCTGGCCGAGTACGCGGCGCGCACGCCCGCGGGGCCGACGCTCACGCCCGGCGACGTCGCCAACGCGATCTACCTGCTGTGCCTGCCCGAGGCGGACAAGATCAACGGGACCACGCTGTTCGTCGACGGCGGCTTCGCCGTGTCCGGATGAGCGAAGTCGTGTCCGGGCTCGAGGGAAAGACGGCGCTGGTCACCGGCGGCAGCCGCGGCATCGGGCGCGCCATCGTCGAGCGCCTCGCCGCCGACGGCATGGACGTGACGTTCTTCTACGCGGGCAACACGGCGGCCGCCGACGACGTCGTCGAAGCCGCGCGGAGCGCGGGGCGCGCAGTCGTCGCCGAGCGGGTCGACGTGCGCGACCCGGTGGCGTGCGTCGACGCGGTCGAGCGCCTGATCGAGCGCCGCGAGCGCATCGACGTCCTGGTCAACAATGCCGGCGTCATCCGTGATAACCTACTGGTCGCGCTCGAGCCGGACGACGTGGCGACCGTGCTGGACACCAACGTGACGGGGCTCTTCAACGTCACGCGCGCGGTGGCGCCGCACATGACCGCCCGGCGGTCCGGCCGCATCGTGAACCTGAGCTCGGTCGCCGCCACGCGGGCGGGCCGCGGCCAGTCGAATTACGCGGCGAGCAAGGGTGCGATCGAGGCGGTCACGCGGGCGCTCGCGGTCGAGCTCGGTCCGCGCAACATTCGCGTCAACGCCGTGGCCCCCGGGGTCGTGGACACCGAGATGTCGCGCGAGGTGCGCGAGCTCGCGGGCGACGAGGCGCTGAAGCGCATCGTGCTCCGACGCTACGGCACCGCCGCGGACGTGGCGAACGCGGTGTGGTTCCTGGCGAGCGACCTCGCCGCCTACGTGACCGGCGCGGTGCTGCACGTCGACGGCGGATTCAAGATGGAGTGAAGCATGGCGGACATCACGCAGCAGGACATCGACGCGATCTTCCCGAAGGTCGCCGGCACGATCGCGGATGCGCTCGGCTGCGAGGAAGACGACGTCAAGCGCGACAGCTCGCTCATCGACGACCTCGGCGCCGAGTCGATCGACTTCCTCGACCTCGTGTTCCGGCTGGAGCGCGCCTTCAAGGTCAAGATCCCGCGCGGCAAGATCGTCGAGGACTCGCGCGGCGCGCTCTCGGAAGCCGAGTTCGAGCAGAAGGGGCTCGTGACCGACCGCGGGCTCGCGCAGCTCAAGGCGTTCCTGTCCGAGGTGCCGGCCGAGCGCTTCCGGACGCCGCTCAAGGTCGCCGAGATCCCGCGCCTGTTCACCGCCGAGACGTTCTGCAAGCTGGTGATCCGCGCGCAGCGCGCGGCGCCCGCCACGGCCTGAATGGGCGTGCCGCCGCGCGAGATCGCGCGCCCTGCATGATGCCGGGCCGCTTCGCCGCGTTCTCGTTCGTCGACCGCATCCTCGCGCACGATCCCGGCGCCACCGCCCGTGGCCGCTACACGATCCCGCCGCACGCCTCGCGCTTCCCGGCGAGCCTCGCCGCGGAAGCGGTCGGGCAGCTCGCCGCGTGGGTCGCGATGAATGCGCTCGGCTTCAGGGTGCGTCCGGTTGCCGGGCTCGCGGGCGCGACGCGCTTCGGCGCGCCTTGCCGTCCCGGCGACACGCTCGACCTCGAGGTCGAGCTCGCGAGCGCGACCGACAGCGACGTCGCCTACGGCGGCCGGGCGTCGGTGGCGGGCGCGCCGGTCATGACCCTCGAGCACGCGCTGGGGCCGATGCTGCCGGCGGAGGAATTCGACGATCCCGAGGCGATGCGCGCGGATTTCGCGACGCTGACCGGCAACGGCGCGCCGCCCGGGCGCTTCGCGGGCGTGGATGCGCCGCTGCTCGCGATCGACGAGCTCGACGCGGGATCCCGCGCTCGCGGCCGGCTCGCGATCCCCGTCGACGCGCCGTATTTCGCCGACCACTTCCCGCGCAGGCCGGTGTATCCCGCGACGCTCCTGATGGATGCGCTCGGGACGCTCGCGATCGCCGCGGCGGGCGAGGGCTCGCGCATCGCCGGCATGCAGGACGTCAAGGTGCGGGCGTTCATGCTCCCGGGCGAGACGCTGGCGGTGTCGGCGGAGATCGCCGACGACGCTGACGAGCGCACCGCGCGCGTCGTCGCGAAGATGCAGGGCAAGCCCGTCGCGACGGCTCGCGTGCAGCTGGAGCGCGCGTGAACGCGACGAAGGCCGCGCGCCGCGTCGCCATCACCGGCCTCGGGCTCGTCACGCCGGCGGGCAACGACGTGGCGTCGACGTGGGCGATGCTGCAGTCCGGGCGCAGCATGGGCGCGCCCATCACGATCTTCGACGCGTCGGGATTCTCGACGCGGATCGCGGCCGAGGTGAAGGGGTTCGATCCGCGCGCGGTGATCGACGACCGGCGCCTGCTCAAGTACGCGAACCGCGCGCACGCGTTCGCGATCGCCGCGTCCGACCAGGCGCTGGCGGACGCCGACGTCCGGCCGACGCCGGCCACCGGCGAGCGCTGGGGCCTGTCGGTAGGGACCGGCATGATGGGGATGGCGTGGCCCGAGCTCTCGTCGCTCGCGCTCGCCGCCGGCGACGGCGAGGACGTGGATCCCGGCAAGCTGGTGGCGAGCGACACCGGTCGCGACCCGATGGTCTTCTGCCGCGCGCAGACCGCGGCGGGGCTCTCGCTGCTCGGGCGGCGACACGGCATCCACGGCTACGCGACCAGCGTGCACACCGCGTGCGCGTCGGGCGGACAGGCGATCGGCACGGCGATGAAGCTTATCCGTCGCGGCACGATAGACCGCGCGCTCGCCGGCGGCTTCGACTCGATGGTGAACCCGGTCGGGCTCGCGGGCTTCTGCCTTCTCGGCGCCGTGTCGGCCGACAACGATGCGCCGGAGCGCGCGAGCCGCCCGTTCGATGCCACGCGCAACGGCTTCGTGCTGGGCGAGGGCGCGGGCTTCGTGGTCCTCGAGGACTGGGACCTCGCCGTCGCCCGCGGCGCGCGGATCTACGCGGAGCTCGCCGGCGACGGCAACTCGCTCTCGTCCTACCGCATCACCGACTCGCACCCGTCGGGCGACGGCCCGATCCAGGCGATGCGCTGGGCGCTCGCCGACGCGGACGCGACGCCCGCCGACGTCGACTACGTCAACGCGCACGGCACGTCGACGCCGATGAACGACCGCAGCGAGAGCGCGGCGCTCCACGCTGTGTTCGGCGGCGACGTCGCGCGCGTGTCGGTGAGCTCGACCAAGAGCGCGATGGGCCACCTGATCGCGGCGGCCGGCGCGGTGGAGGCGGCCGTGTGCGCGCTCTCGATCCACCACGGCGTGCTGCCGGTCAACGCGAACTATGCGAACCCGGACCCCGACTGCGAGCTCAACCTCGTGACGGGCGGGCCGCGCGCGCAGGGCGTGCGCGTCGCGCTGTCCAACTCGTTCGGCTTCGGCGGCAGCAACAGCTGCCTCGCGTTCCGCCACCCGGACTTCGACGGCGGCCGGCGATGACGGGCGGGCGCGGCGTCGTCGTCACCGGGTCGGGCGCGATCTGCGGCGCCGGCCGCTCGCCTTCCGCGATCGTCGACGCGCTGCTCGCAGGCCGAAGCGCGCTCGCGCCGATCGCGTCGTGGGACGTGGCGCAGTTCCCGCGTCCGATCGCCGCCGAGATCGCCGACTACAACGCGGGCACGCTCGCCGGCGACCGCAAGCTCCTGAAGCTCATTCGCCGCACCGACGTCCTCGGCCTCTATGCGGCCGGCGAAGCGGTGCGCGAGGCGGGCTACGTCGCCCACCGCGATACGCTCGACGAGCCGGCGGCCGCGTCGTTCGCCGAGCGGACCGGGCTCTACGCGGGCTCCGGAGGCGGCAACTACCAGAACCAGTACGACTACTTCCCGCTGATCGCGGAGACGGGCGGCGCGTTGTCGGGCTTCGGGCGCGAGCTCGGCAGCGGCGTCAACCCGATGTGGCTTTTGAAGTCGCTGCCCAACAACGTGCTGTGCCACGTCGGCATCCGCTTCGGCATCAAGGGCCCGAACGCCTGCATCACCAACCACAGCGTGAGCGGGATGCTCGCGATCGTCGAGGGCGCCGCCGGCATCGTGAGCGGCGAGGCGGACCGCGCGATCGCTGTGGGCCACGACACGCCGATCGAGCCGCAGAACGTCTTCTATTACCACGGCGCCGGCCTGCTCGCGCGCGAGAGGCTGCTGCCGTTCGACGCCGCGCGCGACGGCAGCCTGATGGGCGAGGGCGCGGGCGCGCTGATGCTCGAGAGCGAGTCGGCCGCGCGCTCGCGCGGGGCGGCGCCGCTCGGCCGCGTGCTGGGGTCCGGGCACGCCACCGAGAGCGAAGGGCTGCTCGCGATCCGCGACGACGGGAAGGGACCGGCGCGCGCGATCCGCGCAGCGCTCGCCGACGCGGGCATCGGCGCGCGCGACGTCGGCATGATCGTCGCGCACGGCAATGGGACCCCGGCCTCGGACGCCTCCGAGGCACTCGCGCTGCTCGACGTGTTCGGCGCGGCCTGCCCGCCTGTGACGGCGTTCAA
>DASTCK010000328.1:0-3259 GCA_035711225.1 Casimicrobiaceae bacterium | reverse complement strand
GGCGGCTTCCAGCGTCCAGCCGCCGGCGAACACGCAGAGCTGCCCGAGCAATCGTTGCGCAGGCTCGTCGAGGAGGTCGTAACTCCAGTCGATGAGCGAGCGCAGCGTCTGGTGGCGCGGAAGCGCCGTCCGCGTTCCCCCGGTCAGCAGCCGGAAGCGTTGGTCCAGCCTTCGCTCGATTTCATCGACTGCAAACGTTCGAATGCGCGCCGCCGCGAGCTCGACGGCGAACGGAATCCCGTCCAGGCGCGCGCAAATCGACGCGATCGATCGCGCGTTGCCATCCTCGAGCGCGAAACCGGGCCACGCCAGAGAAGCGCGATCCACGAACAGCTCGACGGACTCGAACGACGCGATTTCGGCGGCCGTAGCCGCACTCTCCGGCCGCGGGACCGACAATGAAGGCACCCGGAACGTTTGCTCACCGGGAACCCCCAGCGCCTCGCGGCTGGTCGCCAGGATACGCAGGCCGGCGCACTCGCGCATGAGTGCGTCGACGAAGGTCGCCGCGGACTTCACGAGGTGTTCGCAGTTGTCGAGCAGGATCAGCGTCTGCCTGCCTGAAAGGGCATCGACCAGCGATCGCGTGATCGGCTTGCCGGGCTCGTCCCTGACGCCCAGCACGGTGGCGGTAGCGCGTGCCACCCATTCCGGCTCCTGCAGCGATGCAAGCTCGACCAGCCAGACGCCGTCCGGAAAGCGGTCGACGACTGCGGCGGCGAATTGCAGGCCCAGTCGCGTCTTGCCCGACCCGCCCGCACCGGTCAAGGTGAGCACGCGCGACTTCGCCAGCAATCGCCCGAGCTCGCCGAGCTCGGCCGTTCGCCCGATGAAGCGCGTCGTCTGCTCCGGGAGGTTGTTGGGCGTCGCCTCGAGGGACCGCAGCGCAGGAAAGTCCTGACGCAGGTCCGGATGCAGGAGCTGGTAGACCCTCTCCGGGATGGACAGGTCCCTGAGCCTCACTCGCCCCAGATCGCGAAGCCGCAGGGGAACCGGCAGTCCTCCGCCCACGCGGTCGACAACTGCCTGCGAAACAAGGATCTGACCGCCGTGTGCCGCGCTCATGATCCGAGCCGCTCGATTGACGGGGCTGCCGAAGGTGTCGTCGTCGCGGAGCTCGACGACGCCGCAATGCAGCCCGCACCGCAGCCGCAACGGCAAGCCCTCGGTCGTAGAGGGGCTCGCCAGCGCACACAGAAGGTCGATCGTCGCCGCGATGGCGTCGGCCGGATCGGCGAAGATCGCATGCATCCCGTCGCCGATCATTTTGACGACCTTGCCGCCGTGGCGATCCACGGCGCCGCGCGCGAGCGCGTCGTGCGTAGCGAGCGCTCGCGACATTTGCACGCCGTGCTCTTCCCACAGACGGGTGCTACCTTCGATGTCCGTAAAGAGCAGCGTGATCGCGCCTGGAGCGTTTGCCTCGCGTGCGGGATCAGGGGTCGGCATGCGGATCGTCGAACCGGACCTGTTGCGGCCATTCTCGGCACGTCGGCCGGATGCGGCAAGGCCGCGCGCCTGGTACGGTGAGCGGTTGCCGCAGACCCGAAGGCCTAGCTGGCCGTCCCGACGATCCTGGTGCGGCGCTTCGGCGCATCGGCCTTCTTCGCGGGGCCGCGGCGCGAGACGCCCACCGGCAGCGACGCCACGCGCGCCATCTCGGGGTCGTCGTAGCGACCCCCGGCGAGCGCGTACTCGGCCGCCATCGCCGTCGCGTCGACGCCCCAGAACAGCTCGTCGCCGATCGCGAGCGTCGGCACGCCGAACACACCGCGCGCGATCGCCTCGTCGGTGTTGCGGCGGAGCTCCGCCTTGACCTCCGGCGAAGCGATGCGCGCCTCGGCGTCGGGAAGACCCAGGTCGTGCGCGAGCTCCGCCCATTCGATCGGCAGGTCGGGCAGCCGCCCGTCGCGCCACACGAAGCGGAAGATGCGGTGCACCGCGTCGGGCGCGCAGTCGCAGGCGATCGCGAGGCGCAGGAGCGGCAGCGGGTTGAACGGATGCTCGTGCGGGAACTTGATCGGCACTCCGAGCTTGCGTGCCTGCCAGACGACGAAACGGTAGGTGAACGTCCGCTTCGACGCGATCTCCGCCGGGCCCTTGTGGCCGTGCACGTCGAGCAGCGCGGCGAAGAGAACGGGCCGGTAGCGCACCGACAGGCGCGCGGGCAGCCCGCCGAGCTTCTCGCTCTGCAGGTAGGCGAACGGCGAGACGAAGTCGAAGTACCAGTCGGCGATCATCGCCGCGGGCCCGTCGATCCGGCGGATGCCTGCGCCGTCGCGAGACGCCCACGGCGCCCCGGCAGCGCGGCGACGATCGCCCGGCGCGCGTCGTCGTCGAGCACGCTCCAGCTGGCGATCTCGTCGAGCGTGCGCGCGCAGCCGATGCAAAGGCCGCTCGCTTCGTCCATCCGGCACACCGACGTGCACGGGGACGCGACCGGAGTCCCTGGCGAGGGCGTGCTCAATCGATCCTCCCGCGCGCGCGGCGCCCGCTCGCCCATCCGGGGAGACGAGCGCATCGAAGCCGCTTCCCGCGCCTCATGCGGACACCGGCGCCTTGGCGTCGAGCGCCCTGGCGACGCGCGAGCCGGTCGGCCGGCCGAGGAACGCCGAGATCGTGCGGCCCGCCGCGCGCAGCTTGGAGAGGTCGATGCCGGTGGCGATGCCGAGCCCGTGCAGCAGGTACACGACGTCCTCGGTCGCGACGTTGCCGGTGGCGCCCTTCGCGTAGGGGCACCCGCCGAGCCCGGCGACGCTCGCGTCGAACGTCGCGATGCCGAGCTCGAGGCTCGCATAGACGTTGGCGAGCGCCATCCCGTAGGTGTCGTGGAAATGACCGCTCACCTCGTCGAGCGGGTAGACGCGGAGCGCCGCCTCCATCGCGCGCTGGGTCGCGCCCGGCGTGCCGACGCCGATCGTGTCCGCGACGCCCGCATGCTGGACGCCGATGTCGCGCATCAGCCGCGCGACGTGCCCGACCGCCTCGGGCTTCACCTCGCCCTGGTAGGGGCAGCCGAGCGAGCACGAGATCGCCCCGCGCACCCGCATGCCGGCATCGAGCGCCGCGCGCACGACCGGACGGAAGCGCTCGATCGACTCGTCGATCGAGCAGTTGATGTTCTTCCGCGAGAACGCCTCGCTCGCCGCACCGAACACGACGACCTCGTCGGCGCGCGCCGCGAGCGCGCCCTCGAAGCCCTTCATGTTCGGCGTCAGCACCGCGTAGGTGACGCCGGGGCGGCGCACGATGCGGGCCA
>DASTCK010000327.1:0-16341 GCA_035711225.1 Casimicrobiaceae bacterium | reverse complement strand
CGCGCGTGCCTCTCACGATCGTGGCGCCGGGCACGCTCGCGCGCGACGGCCGCGCGCCGATCCTGATCGACGCGTACGGGGCGTACGGCTCCTCGTACGAGCCCCGCTTCCGCCCGTGGCTCAAGGCGTGGCTCGACCGCGGCGGCGTGTTCGCCGTCGCGCACGTACGTGGCGGCGGCGAGCACGGGCGCGACTGGCACCTCGCAGGTCAGAAGGCGAGCAAGGCCAACGGCTGGCGCGACCTGATCGCCTGCGCCGAGCACCTGGTCGCGGACCGCTGGGGCGCGCGCGAGCGGCTCGCGATCCGCGGCGGCAGCGCCGGCGGGCTCGTCGTCGTCAACGCGATGGAGATGCGGCCCGACCTCTTCCACGCGGTCGTGAGCGACGCCGGCTTCCACGACACGGTGCGAAGCGAGTCGGTGTCGACCGGTCCTGCGAACGTCGAGGAATTCGGCAGCGTCGCGACGCCCGAGGGCTACCGCGGCCTGGTCGCGATGAGCGCGTACGCGAACGCGGCGGACGGGAGCGCGTATCCGGCGGTGCTGCTGACCGCGGGCTACAACGATCCGCGCGTGCCCCCGTGGGACCCGGGAAAGATGGCGGCGCGCCTGCAGGCGATCGCCGCCGCGCCGGGCGGCAGCGGCAATCCGGTGCTGATTCGCACCGACTTCGCCGGCGGCCACGGCCTCGATGCGACGCTCGACCAGACGATCGACGAGGTCACCGACATCCTCGCGTTCCTGCTGTGGCAGGCGGGAGTCGAGGGATTCTCGCCTCCCTGACCGGGGTCGGATCTACATCTGACCCTCGAGCGCGGGATTGAGCGTGTAGCGCCCGGTGATCGACGCCTGGGCGAGCACGTGCCCGGTCATCGCACGTTCCGCGTCGGCGGCGCCGAAGCGCCCGTCGACCGCGAGACGGTCGACGCCGAGCGCGTAGACCGTGAACACGTAGCGGTGCGGGATCTCGTCGTTCCACGGGGGGCACGGGCCGTCGTAGCCGTAGTAGTCGCCGGCCATGTCCCGGTCGCCCGCGAACCAGCCGGTGTAGTCGTTGATGCCGTGGCGGGCGCCCTGCGGCGCCGCGGGCCCGCGCTTGCCGCGCGTGGTGACGCCGTTGCTGTGCGCGCCCCGCGCGATCGACAGCGCCGAGGCCGGCAGGTCGACCAGCACCCAGTGGGCGAACGGCACGCGCGGCAGCGAAGCCGGCACCGTGTGCCCCTCGCGGTTGACGTCGTCGCCGCGCGACGGGACGTCGGGGTCGATGCAGAGCACCGCGAACGAGCGGGCGCCCGCCGGCGCCCCGCTCCACGCGAGATCCGGGTTGCGGTTGTCGGCGAGCGCGACGTGCGACTTGCGGTCGGGCTTGCAGAACGCGAACTCGGCGGGAATCGCGCCACCGTCCGCGAAGGCGGTCGTCGTGAGCTTCATCGCATCCTCCTTCGCGCTACGTGCGCCAGTGCGGCGGCCAGGTCGCGTCGAAGTACGGCAGCGCCTCGACGCGCCGCTTCCACGCTGCGAGCGCGGGCGGCAGGAGCGACGCGTCGTCGAACGACGGCACGCGCTGGTGGCAGCGGAACATGAACCCGACCGCGGGGTACAGCGCGAAATCGGCCGCCGACAGCGGGCCGACGAGGAAATCGCCGGCGAGGTAGCGCGCGACGAACGCGAACTCCTCGGCGACCGCGCGCCGCGCCTCCTCGATCTTCGCCTCGTCGCGCTCCTCGGGCTTCACGCCGAGCAGCCGCTCGACGACCTGGTCGACCGCCTCGGTCGTGTAGCCGTCGACCTCGCTGACGATCCGGCGCACCGTCGCGCGCTTCCGGGCGTCGCCGGGGAACAGCGACACCCCGCGCCCCGGGTAGGCCTCGTCCAGGTACTCGACGATCGCGTTGCTCTCGTAGAGGACGAAGTCGCCGTCGACGATGGTCGGCACGCGGTGGCGGGGATTGAGGGCGACGAACTCGGGCTTGCGCGTGTCGCCCGCGGAAAACGACAGCACCTTGCGGTCGTACGGCAGGCCCTTCGCCTCGAGCGCGAGCTGCACGCGCCAGGCGTAGGGCGAGCCGGAGCCGTAGTACAGCGTGATCATCAGCCGCCCCCCTTCTTCCTGCCGGCGCCCGATCCGGCGGCGGAGCCGTGCAGCGCCTCGAGCGACGCCTTCTGCAGCTCGAGCGTCTTGATGCTCATCTGCATCATCGAGAGGCTCATCGCGAGCCAGTTCTCGATCACGCGGAGCTCGCCGATCTTGCGCTCGACCTCGACGGGGTCGAGCGCGGCGAACATCATCGCCGGGTTGGGAAACGCCGCCGGGGCGGGCGTCGGCGACGCAGCCACCGGGGCGCCCATCGCGCCCGGCAACCCGAAGCCCGGGATCGGCACGCCGAGCGGGTTCCACATCTTCTGCATGAACTCGAGCGCCTGCTGCGGCGTGGGGAACGCGCCGGGCGCCGGGGCCTCGCGGTCGGCGGGCTTGGTCATCGTGGTCGCTCGAGAGCGTCGAAGGGGGGATTCCGCTAATATGCTGGCCCATGGCGGACCCCGGCGCAACCTTGCTCGCGCGGCTAGCGTCCGTCGTCGGCAACGCTCACGTCCTCACCGCCGCCGAAGACGTCGCCCCGCACCTCGCGGACTGGCGCGGCCGCTACCACGGCAAGGCGCTCGCCGTCGTGCGTCCCTCGAACACCGCCGAGGTCGCGTCGGTCGTCGCCGCGTGCGCCGAGGCGCGCGTCGCCGTCGTGCCGCAGGGCGGCAACACCGGGCTCGTCGGCGGCGGCACCCCGCACGAGAGCGGCGACGAGATCCTGCTGTCGCTGTCGCGCCTCAACCGCATCCGCGCGGTCGACCCCGACAACGCGACGCTGACCGTCGAGGCCGGCGTCACGCTCGCTGCCGTGCAGGCGGCTGCGCGCGAGGCCGGTCTCGCGTTCCCGCTGTCGCTCGCCTCCGAGGGCTCGTGCACGATCGGCGGCAACCTGGCGACCAACGCCGGCGGCACCGCCGTCCTGCGCTACGGCAATGCGCGCGACCTCGTGCTCGGCGTCGAGGTCGTCCTCGCCGACGGCAGCGTGCTCGACCTCGCGCGCTCGCTGCGCAAGGACAACACCGGCTACGACCTGAAGCAGCTCTTCATCGGCGCCGAAGGCACCCTGGGCGTCGTGACCGCCGCGGTGCTCAAGCTGTTCGCCGCGCCGCGGACGCAGGTCACCGCCCTCGCCGCGCTCGCGAGCGTCGGCGACGCGATCGCGCTCCTGCGGCACGCCAAGCAGGCGCTGGGCGACCGGCTCGTCGGCTTCGAGCTCATGGGCGAAAGCGCGCTCGCGCTGTCGCGCAAGCACCATCCGGGCACGCCCGACGCGCTTCCCGGCCATCCGTGGTACGCGCTCGTGCAGGCCGACGACAGCGCCGACGACGACACGCTGGCCGACCGCGTCGAGTCGATGCTCGCCGCCGCGGTCGAGCGGGGCACCGTCCGCGATGCGACCGTCGCGCGGTCGGTCGCGCAAGCCGAGGCGCTGTGGGCGTCGCGCGAGAACATCTCGGAAGCGCAGCGCCGCGAAGGTCCCAACCTCAAGCACGACATCTCGCTGCCGGTGTCGTCGATTCCCGCGTTCCTCGACGAGGCGGAGCGTGCGCTCGCCGAGGCGTTCCCGGGCGTCAGGTTCATCGTGTTCGGCCACCTGGGCGACGGCAACCTGCACTACAACCTCTCGGCGCCGCCGGGGGTCGCGGCAAACGCGTTCACCACGCCGTCGACGGTCGAGCGCGCGCAGCGGATCGTCCACGACCTCGTGCGCGCCCGCGGTGGGTCGATCTCGGCGGAGCACGGCATCGGCCAGCTCAAGCGGCGCGAGCTCGCGCGCACCAAGGCGCCACTCGAGCTCGCCGTGATGCGCCGGATCAAGGCGGCGCTCGACCCGGCCGGCATCCTCAACCCGGGCAAGATCCTCTAGCGCGGCGCCGATGGGCAAACTCATCTTCTGGGTCGTCGTCTTCTTCGTCGTGCTGTTCGCCGTGCGTCTCTACGGCGCGGCGCAGGCGCGGAAGCGCCGCGAGCGCAACGACGCCGCCGGCGTGGCGGGCCCGATGGTTCGCTGCGAGAGCTGCGGCGTGTTCCTGCCGCGCTCCGAGGCGGTGAAGATCGGCGACACGTTCCGATGCAACGAGCCGGGGTGCCTGCCGAAGCCATGAGCTCCGTTCCGGAACCCGCGTCCGCGATCCCGCCGTTCGAGCCGCCGCCGCTGCCGGCGTCGCTCACCGATTCGGGCCGGCGCATCCTGTGGATCATCGGCCTCTACCGCGCGGTCTGCGGTGCCGCGCTGCTCGGCATCGCGCTCCTGGTCGACCTGAAGGGCGTCGGCGCCATCACGCCGAACGCGTTCATCACTGGCACCGCGCTGTATTTCCTCTTCGGCCTCGCCGCGTTCGCGTGGGTCCAGGTCGAGCGCCTGCCGCTGTCGCTGCCGCACCTCGCGCTGGCGCTGCTCGCGGGCGACATCTTCTTCCTGTCGCTCGTGATCATCGCCGGCGGCAACACCGTCGCGCCGATCCCGATCCTGCTGTTCCCGCAGCTCGCGGCGAGCGGATGGCTGCTGCGCACGCAGACCGCGTTCTTCCACGCGGCGCTCGCCTCCGTCGTGCTGCTCGGGCTCGACGTCTGGCGCGCGCTCGAAGGCAGCATCGGCGGCGCGCAGATCGTGCAGACCGGGATCGTCGGCTTCGGCTACTTCGCCACCGTCGGGATCGCCGTCGCCCTGGGCCGCTACACCAAGGCCTCCGAGGACCTCGCCGCGCAGCGCGGCATCGACGTCGCGAACCTCGAGCAGGTCAACCGGCTGATCATCCAGGACATGCAGGACGGCGTGCTGGTGGTCGACCTCAACGGCGTCGTGCGCGGCCACAACGCGCAGGTCACGCGCCTGCTCGGCGGATTCGGCCGCATGCGCGGCGGCATGCGCCTCGCGGAGTTCAGCTCGACGCTGCACGACTACTGGCGCCGCTGGCAGGACGACTTCACGATCGCGCTGCCGCCGTTCAAGGTCGAGGTGACGCAGCGCCTGCTCCGCGTGCGCCTCGTGCGCATCGGCTCGGGGCTCAACGGCGGCACGCTGATCTACCTCGAGGACCTCGGGCGCGCGCAGACCGAGGCGCAGCAGATGAAGCTCGCGGCGATGGGGCGCCTCACCGCGTCGATCGCCCACGAGGTCCGCAACCCGCTGTCGGCGATCAACCAGGCGGCGCAGCTGCTCGAGGAGGACCGCGCGGTGGCACCGGAGGGGTTGCGCCTGCTCGCGATGATCCGCAACAACAGCAAGCGCATCGACCGCATCGTCGGCGAGGTGCTGCAGCTCAACCGACGTGACCGCCAGCAGCCCGAGACGATCGCGCTCGGCGACTTCCTGCGCTCGCTCATCGAGGAGATCGTGCAGGCGGAGAACATCCCGGCGGGCAGCATCCAGGTGACGGTCCCCGACGACCTGGTCGTGATCTTCGATCGCGGGCACTTCAACCAGATCCTCTGGAACCTCGTGCGCAACGCCTGGCAGCACTGCCAGAAGCGCGACGCCAGCGTGCGCATCGCGGCGCGCGCGGGCTATATGGGCGACGCGGTGATCTTCGAGCTGGCCGACGACGGCCCGGGCATCCCCGCCGAGCTGCGCGGCCAGATCTTCGAGCCGTTCTTCACGACGCGGCCCGGCGGCACCGGCCTCGGCCTCTACATCGCGCGCGAGCTCGCCGACGCGAACGGCGCCACGCTCGAGCTCCTGCCCAAGTCGCCGGGCGCCCAGTTCCGCATGACGCTCAAGCGCACCTCGGCGGCCGCCGCGGCGCTGCAGCCCGCGCCGACCGAACCGTAGGATCCCGGGGGAGGGAAAACCGTGTCCCGCAAAGTCCGCGCCCAACCGAAGGTGCTCGTCGTCGACGACGAGCCCGACCTGCTCGAGCTGCTCGAGCTCACGTTGTCGCGCATGGGGCTCGACACCGAGCGCGCCTCGACGGTCGGCGAGGCGATCGCCCTGCTCGATCGCGAGAGCTTCGACCTGTGCCTGACCGACATGCGGCTCCCCGACGGCGAAGGGCTGCGCGTGGTCGAGCACATCAACCAGCACGGCCTCGACGTCCCGGTCGCCGTCATCACCGCGTACGGCAGCGCCGAGAACGCGGTCGCCGCGCTCAAGGCGGGCGCGTTCGACTACCTCGCCAAGCCGGTCGCGCTCGAGCAGCTGCGCGCGCTGGTCAAGCAGGCGCTCAAGGTCCCCGACAAGCCGCAGGGCGCGAGCCCGGTGACGAGCCAGCTCCTCGGCGAGTCGGCCGCGATCGAGAACGTGCGCGGGCTGATCGAGCGCCTCGCGAAGAGCCAGGCCCCGGTGTTCATCAACGGCGAATCGGGCAGCGGCAAGGAGCTGGCGGCGCGCATGATCCACAGCGGCGGCCCGCGCGCCTCGCAGCCGTTCATCGCGGTCAACTGCGGCGCGATCCCCGAGCAGCTGATGGAGAGCGAGTTCTTCGGCTACCGCAAGGGCGCGTTCACCGGCGCCGAGACCGATCGCGACGGCTTCTTCCAGGCCGCGAACGGCGGAACGCTTTTCCTCGACGAGGTCGCGGACCTGCCGCTCGCGATGCAGGTGAAGCTGCTGCGCGCGATCCAGGAGAAGAAGGTGCGCAAGGTCGGCTCGACGGCGGAGGAGCCGGTCGACGTGCGCATCATCAGCGCCACGCACAAGCGGCTCTCCGCGCTCGTCGACTCCGGCGCGTTCCGGCAGGACCTGTTCTACCGGCTGCACGTGATCGAGCTCGCGATGCCGCCGTTGCGCGAGATGCAGGAGGACATCGTCGGCATCGCGAACGCGATCCTCGCCCGCCTCGCCCGGGGCGCG
This sequence comes from Casimicrobiaceae bacterium, assembly GCA_035711225.1. GTDB lineage: Bacteria > Pseudomonadota > Gammaproteobacteria > Burkholderiales > Casimicrobiaceae > VBCG01. The sequence continues at coordinate 9,464 of DASTCK010000327.1, read as the reverse complement.
CCGGCGCGCCTCGAGGCCGATGCGCAGGCGGCGCTGCAGCGCTACCCGTTCCCCGGCAACGTGCGCGAGCTCGAGAACATCCTCGAGCGCGGGCTCTCGCTCGCCGCCGATCCGCAACGCATCACGGCGGCCGACCTGCACCTGACGCCGTACGAGTCGGAGGAGGACGCCGCGATGCCTCCCGGCGAGAAGTGGCCGCTGCAGGACTACCTCGACCGGGTCGAGCGCCAGGCCATCAACGAGGCGCTCGAGAAGACGCGCTACAACCGCACCGCCGCAGCGAAGCTCCTCGGCATCACGTTTCGCGCGATGCGCTACCGGATGGAGCGGCTGGGGATCAAATGACGGCGGCGGGCCGGGCGCGGGCCCGACGGTGCAAACGCCGCGGGTTCAGTGCCTGTCGGCCGGGCGCGGCTTGCGGGACTGCGTCGTGATCTCGCCCATCATCGTCGTCGGCGCGTCGAGCGCGCGCATCTCGGCGCGCTTGCTCCGCATGTCCTTCGGGCGCGACTTCCGCAGGCGCTGGTCGCGCGTGTGGGTGTACGCCTGCAGCGAGAGCCTGCGCCGCCGGATCGCGCGACGCACGGCGACGAGGCCCACGACGAGCGCGAACAGTGCGGGCAGGCCCACGGCCAATTCCATCGCCGGATTGTCGCATCGAGCGCGCGCCGTGCCTATCGCGGCCCGATAAGCGACGACGAACGGGCGCCGGTGACGACGAGGGCGAAACGCTCCCCGACACGCGACGGCGGATTCGACCGGCGCGGCTGGCTCGCGGGCGCCCGCCGCGTGCGCTCGCCCAACGCCGACGCGCGGCCGGCGGGCACCGAGGTCACGCTCGTTGTCGTGCACGGCATCTCGCTGCCGCCGGGACGGTTCGGCGGCGATGCGATCGAACGCCTGTTCACCAACCGGCTCGATCCCGGCGCGCATCCGTCCTTCCGCGCGATCGCGGCGCTTCGCGTCTCGGCGCATTTCCTGATCCGGCGCGACGGGGCGCTCGTGCAGTTCGTGCCCGGCACCGACCGCGCGTGGCATGCGGGCGCGTCGCGGTGGAAGGGGCGCGAGCGCTGCAACGACTACTCGATCGGCGTCGAGCTCGAGGGCACGGACGAGCGGCCCTATACCGCGAGGCAATACCGGCGGCTCGCCGCGCTCCTCCGGCGACTTTCCACCCGCTGGCCCACCCTCGCGGACATCGCCGGGCACAGCGACATCGCACCCGGCCGCAAGACCGACCCGGGCCCGGCGTTCGACTGGGCGAGGCTGCGGATGCTGATGCGGCGACGAACCTAGGCGGCCGACGATCGTTCCCCGCCGGCCCGGCACGCAGCCGTCGCCCTCCCGGCCGCCTGCCGGGCCGGCCCGACGGGCCGACCCGGGGGGCCGGGCTATAATGCTCGATTCGCCCGGACCGCGGCCCTCGCCGCGCGAGGCTTCCGGGCCATCCGCATGCAGCTCGTCGCCGACTACTTTCCGCTGATCCTGTTCTTCGTCGCGTACAAGTGGCAGGGCATCTACGCCGCCACCGCGGTCGCGATCGCCGCCTCGGTCGCGCAGATCGCGTATTTCGCCTGGCGGCGCAAGGTGTCGGCGGTCCACTGGCTGTCGTTCGCGATCATCGTCGTCTTCGGCGGCGCCACGCTCGCGCTGCAGGACGAGACCTTCATCAAGTGGAAGCCGACGGTGCTCTACGCGCTGTTCGGCGCGGTGCTGGCGGTCGGCAAGCTGGTCTTCCGCCGCGACCTGATCGCGGGACTGCTGCGCGACGTCACGCTCCCGGCGTCCGTGTGGTCGACCGTCACCTGGTCGTGGGTCGCGTTCTTCGCGGCGATGGGGGTCGCGAACTGGTACGTCGCGTTCCACTTCCCGACCGACACCTGGGTCAACTTCAAGGTGTGGGGCGGGATAGGCCTGGTCCTGGCGTTCGCCGTCGGCCAGGGACTGTGGCTCGCGCGCCACATGCAGGATCCCGGCGAGGAGGCGCCCCGGCCGTGACCTCGGTTGCCGACCTCCTCGCCGCTCGCCTCGCGCCGCTCGAGCCGGTGCACCTCGATCTCGAGGACGACAGCGCGGGCCACGCCGGCCATGCGGGCGCCGCGGCGGGCGGCGGGCACTTTTCGCTGACCATCGTGTCTGAGCGGTTCTCCGGGGCCCCGCCCCTCGCCCGCCACCGGGCGGTGCTGGACCGGGTCGGCGACCTCATTCCCCATCCGGTGCACGCGCTGGCGATCCGCGCCTACACCCCCGACGAATTCTTCTCCTCCCACGAAAGGACCGCCCGATGACCCGTACCACGATCGCGCTCGCCATCATGGCCGCGCTCGCGCTCCCCGCCGCCTGGGCCCAGGCCCCCGCGGCGCCCAAGGCCGCACCCGCTCCCGCCGCCACGCCGAAGGCCGCCGAAGGCAAGGCGCTGTACCCGCAGGCGCAGTTCGACCTGATGCTGAAGGAGCGCACCTCGCAGGGGCAGCCCGATTCGCCCGACCTCCGCGCGGCGCTGCGCGAGGAGCTCAACACGCGCGAACTGCTGGCGCGCGAGGCCCGCAAGAAGAGCATCGACAAGCAGACCGACATCAGGACGCAGATGGACCTCGCGTCGCAGACGGTGCTCGTGCGCGCGTACGTCGCCGACTGGCTCAAGGCCAACCCGGTGCCCGAGGCCGACCTGCGGCGCGAGTACGACACGATCAAGGCGCAGATCGGCGACAAGGAATACAAGGTGTCGCACATCCTGGTCGAGAAGGAGGACGAGGCCAAGGACGTGATCGCCGAGCTGCAGAAGGGCCAGAAGTTCGCCGACCTCGCGAAGGCGCGCTCCAAGGATCCGGGCAGCAAGGACCGGGGCGGCGACCTCGACTGGAACGCGCCCGCGAACTTCGTCAAGCCGTTCTCGGATGCGATGGTCAAGGCGGAGAAGGGCAAGTTCACGCCGCAGCCGGTGCAGACGCAGTTCGGCTGGCACGTGATCCTCGTCGAGGACGTCCGCGACGCGAAGGTCCCGAGCTACGACGAGGTGAAACCCCAGTTGTCGCAGCGCATGCAGGCGCAGCACCTCGACCGCTATTTCCGGGACCTCCGCGCGAAGAACGGACTCTGATCGCCGGCCGCTTCCCCGCGTCGACGAAGGGCAGGCCAGGCGGCCTGCCCTTCGCGTTTGCGGGAGGCTTGCGCGCCCTTCGATGGTATCGTTCGCGCTGGCGCCGGCAAGAGCGCCATCCGCGGGGACGGCCGCGGGCGTGACACGCAGGGAGGATGAATGTCGATGATCCGCAATCCCAAGGAGTTCTGGTCGGGCTGCCTGTTCGCGGGATTCGGCCTCGCCGCGATCGTCATCGGGGCGAGCTACCCGGTCGGGGCGGCGGCGCGGATGGGCCCGGGGTATTTCCCGCGCGCGCTCGGGATGCTCCTGATCGCGATGGGCGCGGTGCTGATCCTCAAGAGCTTCCGCTCGATGGGCACGCCGCTCGCGATGAAGGACATGAAGCCGCTCGCGATCGTCCTCGGCAGCGTCGTACTGTTCGGCCTCACCGTCGTCCCGCTGGGACTCGTGCTGTCGACGATCCTGCTGATCGTCGTGGCGAGCACCGCGAGCCACGAGTTCCGCTGGAAGGAGGCGGCGATCGCCTCGGTGCTGCTCGCCGGCTTCGTCGTCGCCGCGTTCGGCTACGGGCTCAAGCTGCAGCTTCCGATCCTGCCGCCGTTCCTCGGCGTCGGGGGCTGATCGATGGACCTCCTGACCAACCTGGGGCTCGGCTTCTCGGTCGCGTTCACGCTCCAGAACCTGTTCTATTGCTTCGTGGGCGTGCTGCTCGGCACGCTGATCGGCGTGCTGCCGGGCATCGGGCCGGTGCCGACGATCGCGATGCTGCTGCCGATCACCTACGCGCTGCCGCCCGTGTCGGCGCTCATCATGCTCGCCGGCATCTACTACGGCGCGCAGTACGGCGGCTCGACGACGGCAATCCTCGTCAACCTGCCCGGCGAGTCGTCGTCGGTCGTCACATGCATCGACGGCTACCAGATGGCGCGGCGCGGCAAGGCCGGCAAGGCGCTGTCGGTCGCGGCGGTTGGATCGTTCATCGCGGGCACGTTCGCCACCATCGTTGTCGCGGCGTTCGCGCCGCCGCTCGCGGAGTTCGCGCTCAAGTTCGGGCCCGCCGAGTACTTCTCGCTGATGGTGCTCGGGCTTCTGGCCGCGGTCGTGCTCGCCAGCGGCTCGCTCCTGAAGGCGATCGCGATGATCGTGCTGGGCCTGTTGCTCGGCATCATCGGCACCGACGTCAACTCGGGCCTGCAGCGCTACACGTTCGGCGTGCCGGAGCTCTCCGACGGGATCGGCTTCGTCGTCGTGGCGATGGGCCTGTTCGGCTTCGCCGAGATCATCGTCAACCTCGAGCACCGCGAGCACCGCGAGGTGTTCACCGACAACGTGTCGGGACTGTTGCTCAAGTGGCACGAGTTCAAGGAGGCGCTGCCGGCGATCCTGCGCGGGACCGGCATCGGCTCGGTGCTCGGCATCCTGCCGGGCGGCGGCGCGATGCTCTCCGCCTTCGCGGCCTACACGCTGGAGAAGAAGATCGCCAAGGACCCGTCCCGCTTCGGCAAGGGCGCGATCGAGGGCGTGGCCGGCCCGGAGAGCGCCAACAACGCGGGCGCGCAGACGTCGTTCATTCCGCTGCTGACGCTCGGCATCCCGCCCAACGCGGTGATGGCGCTGATGGTCGGCGCGATGACGATCCACAGTATCCAGCCTGGACCGCAGGTGATGACGAGCAACCCGCAGCTGTTCTGGGGGCTGATCGCGTCGATGTGGATCGGCAACGTGATGCTGGTGATCCTCAACCTGCCGATGATCGGCATCTGGGTAAAGCTCCTCAAGGTGCCGTACCGCCTGCTCTATCCTGCGATCCTGCTGTTCTGCTGCATCGGCGTGTACAGCCTGCAGAACAACGTGTGGGACGTGCTCATGACCGCGGTGTTCGGCGTGCTCGGCTGGGTCTTCGTCAAGCTGGAATGCGAGCCGGCGCCGCTCCTGCTCGGGTTCATCCTCGGGCCGCTGATGGAGGAGAACCTGAGGCGCGCGCTGCTGCTGTCGCGCGGCGACCCGACCGTCTTCTTCACTCGTCCGCTGTCGCTCGGCATGCTGGTCGCCGCCGCGCTCCTGCTGCTCATCATCGTGCTGCCCGCCGTGCGCAAGACGCGCGAGGAAGCGTTCCACGAGGAGGCGGCGTGATCGTGGCGGCAGGACCGGTGCGCTGACCGCTGGGCCTGGCGCCGCCGCCGACCTCCGCGCGCCGTCGGCGCATCGTGCGCCTTCCCGCCTCCGCCATCATGGCTCCCCTCGACTGGTCGCTCCCCTATCCGTCGCGCCGACAGCCGGTCCTGGCCCGCAACGTCGTCGCGACGAGCCAGCCGCTCGCGACGCAGGCGGGTCTGGCGATGCTCGCGCGGGGCGGCAACGCCGTCGACGCCGCGATCGCGACCGCGATCACGTTGACCGTCGTCGAGCCGGTGAGCAACGGCATCGGCTCCGATCTCTACGCGATGGTCTGGACGGGCAGCGAGCTCGTCGGCCTCAATGCGTCGGGCCGCGCGCCCGCCGCCGCGAGCGCCACGCGCTACGCTGGCGCGAAGCAGATGCCGCAGCGCGGATGGGAGGCGGTCACGATTCCCGGTGCGGTGTCGGGCTGGGCCGCGCTGTCGCGACGTTTCGGCCGGCTTCCGTTCGCCGACCTGTTCGAGCCCGCGATCCGCTACGCCCGCGACGGCTGGATCGTCTCGCCGGTGATTTCCGCGCAGTGGCGCCGCGCGGCCGGCGTGATCCCGCACGAGTTCGGCTGGGCCGAGCACTTCCTGCCCCGCGGCCGCACGCCGGAGGCCGGCGAGGCGTTCGCCTGCCGTCCGATGGCGGCGACGCTCGCGAGCATCGCCGAGACCGGCGGCGAGTCGTTCTACCGCGGCGAGCTCGCGGCCGCGATGGCGCGCGACGCGCAGGCGCACGGCGCGCCGCACACGGTCGAGGATTTCGCGCGTCACGCGACCGACTGGGTGACACCGCTCTCGCTCGACTACCGCGGCACGTCCGTGCACGAGATCCCGCCGAACGGCCAGGGCATCGTCGCGCTGCAGGCGCTCGGCATCCTGCGCGAGTTCGACCTCGGAGGCGAGAGTCCCGACTCGCTCGCCGCGCAGCACCGCGCGATCGAGGCGATGAAGCTCGCGTTCGCGGACGCGTACGCGCACGTCGCCGACCTCGATCACATGCGCGTGACGCCGGCCCAGCTGCTCGACCGTGCTTACCTCGCCTCGCGGGCGCGACGCATCGATCCCGCGCGCGCGCAGACCTACGGTCCCGGCGAGCCCCCGACCGGCGGCACCGTGTACATGGCGACCGGCGACGCCGGCGGCATGATGGCGTCGCTGATCCAGTCGAATTACATGGGCTTCGGATCGGGCGTCGTCGTGCCGGGCACCGGCATCAGCCTGCAGAACCGGGGCGCCGGGTTCTCGCTCGAGCCGGGCCACCCGAACGCGCTCGCCGGCGGCAAGCGCCCGTTCCAGACGATCATCCCGGGCTTCCTGACGCGGGGTGGCGCGCCCCTCGCGGCGTTCGGCGTCATGGGCGGGCCGATCCAGCCGCAGGGCCACCTGCAGACGCTCACGCGCATGCTCGACCACGGCATGAACCCGCAGGCCGCCCTCGACGCGCCGCGCTGGCGCTGGAATCGCGACGGCACGCTCGACTGCGAGCCGTCGTTCGATCGCGAGGTGCGCGCCGGCCTCGCGGCGCTCGGGCATCGCATCGTGCAGACCTCCGACAGCTACTTCGACTTCGGCGCAGGACAGTTCGTCGTTCGCCTCGCGGACGGCTATCTCGCCGCGTCGGATCCGCGGCGCGACGGGCAGGCGGCGGGGTTCTGACGCGCGCTCAGCGGATTACGCGGTCGGCACGCTGCACGAACTCGCGCGGCAGCGCGATCCCGTACTGCTCCGCGGCACGCAGGTTGATGCCGAGCTCGTAATGCGTCGGCTGCTCGACCGGGATGTCGGCGGGCCTGGCGCCCTCGAGCAAGCGCGCGACGAGCGTGGCGACGCGGCGGTACTGCGCATGCAGGCTCACGCCGTACGCCATCAGTCCGGCCCCGCTCCCGGCCGACTCGATGAACACGTCGGCGGTGAACATCACCGGACGCCGCGTGGCCATCATGAGCAGCGTGAACGCGGTCAGGCCGACAACTTCGTCGGCGTCCTCGACGACGAGCACCGCGTCCGAAGCGCCGCGCAGGATCGCCGCGGCCTGGTCGCGGTAATCGTCTGGATGGTTGATCGCGTAGGGCACGAGCGCGAGGCCGAGCCGGGCCGCCGGCCCGGTCGCAGCGATGCGCGCCATGCTGACGTTCGAGCCGACGAGCGCGACGGTCCGTACGTGCGGAAACGCATCCTTCAACAGCTGCAGACGCTTGCCAGTCAGGTCCTCGCTGCGCGTGACGAGGCCCGTCAAGTTGCCGCCCGGTCGCGCGATGCTCGCCACGAGGCCCTCCACCACCGGGTCGCTCGAGACCACGAACACGACCGGCGTCGAGGGGGCCGCGACCTTCGCGGCCTTCGCGGCCTCGGTCGTCGTCGCGACGATCAGATCGACCTTCTCGTTCGCGAGATCCACCGCGAGCGCGCGGAGCCGCTCGGGCTGCGCGTTCGCCGAACGCCGCAGGATGCGCAGGTTGCGCCCGGGCGCATAACCCTTCGCCTGCATCGCCTCGACGAAGTCGCGGTACAGGAGCTCGCCGTCGCTTTCCTTGACGCGCTCGAGGTAGCCGACGCGCGCGTTGGCGCGCGGCGCGGCGAGGGCGGGAAAGCCCGCTACCGCGGCCGCGACGAAGGCGAATCGCCGACGCGCGACGCGAACCGCGGCGGTGCTCTCGCCGTCGAATCGGCTGCCGGACGACGTCCCGCGGGGCATGGCGTGATCCGGGCGGTGGTGCAGCGATGGGGTGCGCGCGACGCTACGCCGGTACCCGGGAGGCGTCAACCGAACCGCCGGGCCGCCGGTTACGTCGACCGTATCCTTCGCGGCACGCGCCCGGGCGACCTGCCGATCGAGCTGCCGGTCAAGTCTCGACCTCGCGAACGACCTCTCCACGGCTAAGGCGCTGGGGCTCGCCGTTCCGCCGTCGGTGCTGGTCCGCGTCGACGACGTGATCGAGGGCTCGCCGCCTCGCGCGACGCGGCGGGCCGTCCGCACGTCAGCGAAGGATCGACCCCGTCACCGCATTGGGCCGGAACACCGTGCAGCCCTTGAGCCCCAGCTCGAACGCACGCATGTAGATCGCCGCGAACGACGCGTAATCGATATCGGCGGCGACGTTCGTCGTCTTCGAGATCGCGTTGTCGACGTGCGGCTGCAACGCAGCCTGCATGAGGAGCTGCGCCTCCGGACCGATCGCGGCCGCGGTGACGAATGCCTCGGGAAGCGCCGTGCCGTTCCCCGACGTCGCGCGCCACGCGAGCAGCGCCGGGCACGCGGTGGACACCTCGGCGAACGAGCCGTCCTCCTGGCGGACGCGGCGGCTGCCCTCGAGCGCGAAGATCGGCTCGACGCCCGACGACACGCCGCCGGCGAGCACGCTGATCGTGCCGGCCGGGGCGATCGCCGTCAGGTGGCTGTTGCGCAGCCCGTGCCGCGCGATCCCGTCGCGCAGTTCGCGCGGCAGGCGCGCGACGAACGGCGCGGCGCAGAACGGCTCGCGCTCGAAGCGCGGAAACGGCGCGTGCTCGCGCGCCAGCTCGATCGAGGCCGCGTACGCATGCTCGGTGATCGCGCGCATCGCGTCGGACGCCGCCGCGCGCCCGGCGTCGCTGTCGTAGCGGAGCCCGAGCATGGCGAGCGCATCGCCCAGGCCGGTGATGCCGAGGCCGAGGCGCCGCGACGACCGGCCCTGCTCCGCCTGCGCCGGCACCGGGAAGCGCGTCACGCTCCAGACGTTGTCGAGCATGCGCACGGCGGTGGGCACGAGCGCGCCGATCGCCGCGACGTCGAGCCGCGCCTTGGGCGTGAACGGATCGCGCACGAACGCCGCCAGGTTGATCGAGCCCAGGTCGCAGGCGCCATACGGGGGCAGCGGAATCTCGCCGCACGGATTGGTCGCGCTGATCGTCTCGCAGTAGGCGAGGTTGTCCTCGGCGCGGATGCGGTCGATGAACAGCACGCCCGGCTCCGCGGAGGCGTAGGCGCCGCCGACGATCGCGTCCCACAGGTCGCGCGCGCGCGTCGTGCGCTCGACGCCGAAGCGCGGAAACGCCAGCTTCCACGGGCCGTCGTCGGCGACCGCGCGCATGAACGCGTCGTACGCGAGCACCGAGACGTTGAAGTGCGTGAGCTTGCCCGCCACGCGCTTCGCGGCCACGAACGCGTGGATGTCCGGATGGTCGCAGGCCATCACGCCCATCATCGCGCCCCGACG
>DASTCK010000326.1:0-4287 GCA_035711225.1 Casimicrobiaceae bacterium | reverse complement strand
CCGTGCCTTCCGGCGGCCTGTGCCCGGTCGGCACGACGCCGATCTACCGGATGTACAACAACGGCCAGACCGGCGCGCCCAACCACCGGTTCTCGAGCGACTTCCCGACCTACCAGGACTTCACCACCAACAAGAACTGGGCGCCGGAAGGCACCGGCTTCTGCTCGCCCTAGGGTCGCAGACGCGACTCGTCGCCGAATCCGCGCCAAGCGGCAGCGCGCGCGACGAGTCTCGTCACCGACCCTGGCTTCACCGCGCGGCGGACGTGCGCACGCGCGGCACGCAGGACGCTCCCGCCGCAACGGGGGAGCGGCAGGGACGATGGGCGGAGGCGTCGCGAGAACGCGCCCCGGTCCGCAACCGAGCACGAGGACCGGAAGGTCGCCATGCCTACGCTACGCGCTTTGCTCGTCGTTACGCTGGCCGCGCTGGCCGCCCTGCCTTCCGCGCTCGCGCAAACCGGCCAGCAGGTCTACGCGCAGTGGTGCCAGGGCTGCCACGGCGCGCCCGCGCAGAACCTCAACAACGTGCTCGCCGGGCGCGACTGGGCGCTGACCAAGCTCGCGATGGACACGGTGCCGCAGATGACCGACATCCTGCGGCCCGCCTACGACGACGGCAACCTGACCGACGACGACTTCGTGCGCGTCGCCGCGTACCTGCAGGCGTTCGCCCCCACCGGCGCTACGCCGCTCACGCCCGTGGTCGAGTACTTCAACGCGGGCTTCGGCCACTATTTCATGACCGCCGATGCCGACGAGGTCGCCGGCCTCGACGCGGGCGCCTTCGACTTCGCGTTCGTGCGCACCGGACAGGGGTTCGACGCCTTCTCGGCGCCCCGGCCCGGCGCGGTCGCGGTATGCCGCTTCTTCACGACGCCGGGAACGTTCGGGACCCGGAGCTCGCACTTCTACACGGCGGACGCCGCCGAGTGCGCCGCGCTCAAGCTCAACGCGGCCTGGGTGTACGAGAAGATCGCGTTCTACGTCGCCGTGCCGGTCAACGGCACGTGCCCGGCGGGCACGACGCCGATCTACAGGATGTACAACAACGGCCAGACGGGCGCGCCGAACCATCGCTTCACGAGCGACCTCCTGATCTACCAGGACTACACGACGACCCGGAACTGGGCGCCGGAGGGCATCGGCTTCTGCTCACCCTAGGGCCGCGGACCGGGCCCGCGCGCGTCGCGGGAACAATCGCCACGCTCCGCTTGTTCGCCTGTCGACAGGATGCTGTCGATGAGTGCGGCCCGTGCCCTTTTCGTCGTGTCGCTCGCGGCCGTGGCCGTAGCGCCGGACGTTCGCGCGCAGACCGGCCAGCAGCTCTACACGACGTGGTGCCAGGGGTGCCACAGCTTCCCGGGCAACAACCACAACGGCGTGCTGAACGGCAAGGACTGGCACGTCATCAGCAACGCGATCCAGACCAAGCTCGAGATGCGCATCGAGCTCGGCCCGGCGTACCGCGCCGGCATCATCACCGACGACGATCTCATGGCGATCGCGGGCTACCTGCAGACCTTCGCGGGCGGCGTCACGCCGCCGCCTCCCTCCGAGGTGCCCGTCGTCGAGTATTTCAACGCGGCCTTCGGCCACTACTTCATGACCGCCGACGCCGACGAGATCGCCGGCCTCGACGCGGGCGCCTTCAACTTCGCCTTCGTGCGCACCGGCCGCACCTTCAACGCGTACAGCTCCCAGGCCGCCGGCACCGTCCCGGTGTGCCGCTTCTTCACCACGCCGGGAACCTTCGGCGCCAAGAGCTCCCACTTCTACACCGCCGACCCGGTCGAGTGCGACGGCCTCAAGCTCAACCCGAACTGGGTGTACGAGAAGATCGCGTTCTTCATCGCCGTGCCTTCCGGCGGCCTGTGCCCGGTCGGCACGACGCCGATCTACCGGATGTACAACAACGGCCAGACCGGCGCGCCCAACCACCGGTTCTCGAGCGACTTCCCGACCTACCAGGACTTCACCACCAACAAGAACTGGTCAGCGGAAGGCATCGCGTTCTGCTCGCCCTAGCGAGGGAGGCGAGACTCGTCGCCGAGCCCGCGCAACGCGGCAGCGTGCGCGCACGAGTCTCGTCCTGACCCTGGTCGTGCCGCGGAAACGAGGTCCGTCGCGCCCACCCGCGCAATGCGGCAGTGCGCGCGACGAGCATCGACTCCGACGCTGGCCTCACAGTGCGGCGGACGTGCGCACGCGCCCTTCCGCATCGACGCCCAGCCACTCGACGCCTTGCTGGTCGAGCCACGCCGGCGCCTCGTCGCCCAGCAGCATGCCGACCGTCGCGCCGCTGCCCGCCACGACGCACAGCGGCGCCGCGACGCTCATCGACTGCCAGTGGGTGACCGGCCATCCGGTCGTCGCATCGAGCAGGTGGCAGTAGCGCCGGCCGTCGACGACGATCGCACGCTCGTAGTCGCCCGACGTGGCGAGGGCACCGTCGACGATGTCGAGGTCGCCGACGGTCCCGCCCTCGACGCGCGGATGGCGGATGCCGACGCGCCACGGCGCGCCGTCGGGACGCCCGCCCCATGCGCGCACGTCGCCCGCGAGATTGACGAAGCCGTGCGCGACGCCCGCGTCGAGCGCGATCGTCGCCACGCGGTCGGCCGCGTATTCCTTGCCGATGCCACCGAGGTCGATCTCCATGCCCGCGCGCGGCAGCCGGATCGCGCGCTCGTCCCACTCGACGCTGCGCCAGTCGACCAGCGGCAGCAACGCGTCGATCTCGCGCGCGGCCGGAACGCGCGGAGGGCTGCGCCCGAAATCCCATGCGCGGCGCAGCGCCCCGGACGTGATGTCGAAGCGGCCGCACGACGCGGCATGGCACGCGTCGGCATAGCGGAGCAGCGCCGCCGTCTCGGCGTCGATCGTCACCGCGCGCGCGCCGGCCGCGCGATTGATCGCGGCCACGAGGCTCGTGTCGCGGAAGCGCGTGTACTTGGCTTCGATGCGCCCGACGTCCGCGATCGCGGCGTCGGCCACGCGCTTCGCGCGTTCCGCGTCGTCGCACGCGAGCAGGAGCTCGTGCGATCCGGCCATCGCGCGAAACGCGAACGCGTGGAGGGGAAGCGGCGCCACCGTGGGCGCGGCGTCAGAACGTCTTGCTGACGCCGCCCTGGATCCAGCGCGCCGAGAACGGCAGCAGGTCGGGGCTGCCGTCGCCGCCGAGCCGCCACGAGGACTTCTGCCGGTAGAAGTCGACGCGCAGGTCCGCGGTCCAGCCGTCCGCGAAGGCCTTCGCGACCTTGATCGACGGCGTGAACGCGCCGAACGCGGAGAGCCGCGTGTCGGCCGTGTACGGCTCGCCGAACACGATCCCGATCGGGAACGGCGGGTCGCGGTAGAAGTCCGCGGCGCTCTGCGTGTAGTAGCGCAGTCCCGGCGTCACGCTGAAGCCGTACGGCAGCGCCTGCGTCCACCGCGCCTCGGTCATGAACGAGGTCGAGCCGAACGAGTCGTGCAGCACGCGGAACGCGACCTCGAGGACGGCGTCCCGCGCCGGGAAAGCCTGTTTCCAGCGCGTGAGCCACGCCACGATGCGGCGGTGGTCCGGACGGTCGTCGAGCGACTTGTACGGGTCGTCGTAGTAGCCGTGGCCCCACGAGTAGGTGAGGTTCGACTGGACGATCGCGTCGGCGTTGATCGCCTGCGTGATGCCGACGAGGACGTCGAGCGCGTGCTTCTTCTCGTTGACCGCGATCTGGTTGTTCGAGTTGATGCGGTCTGACGTCCCGGCGAGCGCGAAGGCGAGCGTCGTGTTGCGGTCCTCGGTCCACCAGCGGACGTCGATCGACGCGGCCTTCGACAGGTAGTCGCGTTCGGTCGAGCCGGCGAGGCCGACGCCGATCGCGTAGCGGTCGAACCAGCGCGTGATCTTCGCGTCGCCCGCGGTGCGGTAGTCCTTGACCCCCTCGCCCGACGCGCCGGACAGCGTGTTGTGGTAGCGCGGCGAGGCGCCCGACATCCCGTCGTAGACGACGCTGCCCTCGGCGACCCAGCTGCCGCCGAACGGCTTCATCACGTAGAACGACGGGCTCTTCACGCGCATGCGGTCGCCGCCGCTTTGCCAGTCGCGGTAGTCGAGGTAGCGCAGCGAGAGCACCCCTTCGTCGGGAATCGACTGCGCGGCGGCGGACGGCGCGACGCCGGGCAGCGCGAGCGCCGCGGCCATCAGCGCCCGCGCGCGCCCGACGGGCCGCCCCGAGGGCGCTCCACCCCCTGGGGGGAGGCGGACGCAGGCCGCTTCGGAGGGATCGCGCCCGACGGGCCGCCC
>DASTCK010000325.1:0-18389 GCA_035711225.1 Casimicrobiaceae bacterium | reverse complement strand
GCCCAAGCTGCCTCGCTGTCGCCCGACCTCCATATCGCCGCCAACGTACCGCCCACCCTCGTCCTGCAAGGCGAGAAGGACTCCGTCAACCCTGCCGAGGGGGTGATCACATTTTGCGAACGGATGGTGGCCAACAACAACATCTGTATATTGAAGCTCTATAAGGATGTCGGCCATATGTTTGTTCGCAACCTACGACAGCAGGACGACTACTCATCTATCGATCAGGACATCAGCAGACAAGCCAGCGAGGCCAGCGTCTCCTTCCTACGGACCTTAGGCTTCCTGAAGTGATGGCGGCTAAGCTCGGTCTACAACTTGCCGGAAGCGCCTAACCCGTCGTTGCACCCGACGTGCTAAAGCCGGCTCCGCCGGCTTCCGCCCGCGGGTGAACTCCAACGTTCGGCCGCATGCCAGAGGCTCCGATGGCAGATTCACAAGAGTGCGAGCTTTGCTCTCCTAGCGCGGTGCTCATCGATAATGAATTGGCCTACGCACAGTCCGAGCAGAATTCGCTCAGTCGCGGTCATATCATTATCGTGCCGCGCCGGCACGTTTCCGATTTCTTTGAAATGACTTCATCTGAACAAGTGGCCGTGGTCGAACTGCTCAACCATGCGCGCGCGTTTGTCCAATCGCAGCATTCGCCAGATGGTTACAACATTGGGGTAAACGTTGGTCGTGCCGCCGGTCAATCTCGGATGCATGTTCACATTCATCTCATTCCTCGTTATACCGGTGACGTTGCCAATCCAGCGGGCGGCGTTCGTTGCGTCCTAGCGGGCAATCGTGCGGCCTAACCTGGCGTTCAACCGGTCGCCCGGGCACGCGTGGCGTTCTTCCCATGCGCCTGCGGCCGGGCGCCGGTTAACTTAATCGTTAGGCGTCATGCCACATCCTCGCGTGCCATCATGAAACGCGTTCCAGTCCCACACCCTTACCGTGACTTCGAGTTTGCTGGCTGGGAACGTGCGGCGGCGGCCTACGCAGATACATTTGAGTCAGCTACTCGTTTATTCGCAGATCCGCTACTTGACGCCGCGGGCGTGATCCCAGGCGCTAAGCTCTTGGATACCGCATGCGGAGCCGGCTATATGAGCCAGCTTGCGTTCGAGCGCGGCGCAGCGGTCACCGGCGCTGATTTCTCAGCCGCCATGCTCGCTGAGGCGCGCCGCCTGCATCCATTGGTCCAGTTCGAGCAGGCCGATGCCGAGGCCCTGCCATACGCAGATCAATCCTTCGATGCGGTTGTTATCAACTTTGGCGTCCATCATTTCCCATTTCCGGAGCGGGCCCTCTCGGAGACGCGTCGCGTGCTTCGCGCCAGCGGCCGCGTCGCCTTCACGGTCTGGGCAACGCCTGACCAGCATGCTCTGCAAGGCATCGCCCTTGAAGCCGCCCGCAGCGCGGGCGACATCGGGGCAAGTCCTCCGACGCCGCCCCACGGTGGCCTTAATACGATTGAGGCCTGCGTCGCACTACTTTCACGCGCAGGTTTGTCACCAATCACCGAACTCTGCCGACTGGAACGCCGTACGCTGCGGCTCCGCTCGGTAGCCGAACTGACCCACCTCATAGAAAACGGGACGGTGCGGCTCGCCACACTTCTGCGATCGCAGCCAAGCGGCAAGCGCGCGGCAATACTGCGTTGTCTTGAGCTTGCCGCGAACAGGTATCGGCGGGACGGCAATCTGGAAATTCCGGTGGTCGCTGTACTTGTCGCGGCAACTCTGGGCACGTTTCAAAATGAGAGCGATGACGCCTAACCTGGCAGTCGAGCAGACCGCCTTTGGCCGCCGCTCATTTTTGCGTTAGGCGGCATGCACGCACCATCCGCCGGTGTGCAGCGAAATTCTCTAATGGTGGCGAAAGATGACTATAGAGTTTTTTCGAGACAGTAATCCGGGTACGCGAACATTTCCGCGCTCAATCGCGACCAAGGCCGGTGGGTTCGTGTTTGTGTCCGGCCAAGTAGCCAGAGACGAAAGCGGTTGCGTAGTCGAAGGAGGGATAGAAGTTCATACGCGCCAGACGCTGAAGAATGTTGCTCACGCCCTTGAGTTGGCCGGATGTGCGCTCGAGGACATCGTAAAGACCACCGTGTGGCTCGAAGATACGCGAGACTTCAATGAATTCAATCGCGTCTACAACGAGTTCTTTCCCGAGCATAAACCAGCACGCTCAACACTACAGGGCACCAACATGGTTGGGACCAAAATCGAGATCGAGGCCATTGCGTATAAGTCGGGCTGACTCGCGGAGAGGCAACCCTATGCCGCCTACCACTGCGTTAGACCGGACGCCTGTCCGTCGCCCGTCCTTCGGCGGGCCCGGCACGCGCCGGTCAACTTAATCGCTAGGCGTCGTGGCCACATCGCTGGATCGTATCGAAGCGTAGACTTGCCACATCCACCCAAGCTGCGGTGGAGATAGCGGCCAACAGGAGAAAGAAATGGGCTCGCAATACTTCCATCGACTTGCGGATGCCCTTCAAGGGCTCGCTACCGACCCAGCGACAGCCGGAGACCCCATCAAGCGATCCTTCCTCTTCGACGGTCAAGGCCTGTCGTGTAACGTCAACACTCTGGAAGACAGTGTCGATGTCATTCACGTCCAGCCCGATCACGACGAAGTCGTTCTGGTCTTGGAAGGTCAGTGTGGCTTTCGAGTTGGGGATGAAATAAGGCGAGTCAAAACCGGTGACCTCATGTTTATCCCTCGAGATACAGTTCACGGACCAATCGTTGATAGCGGACGTGTTGCCTTGCTGTCCATCTTCGCCCCGTTTTTCGACCGAACGAAGACGAACATCCGGTGGTCGCGGGACGCGTTCGCGTGATGTACACGAGCGAAGCCTAGCCTCTCATGCGTCTGTCCCATCAAGCTAGGGGCCTAACATTGCGCTCAACCGGACCCGCCGGGCACGCGTCGAGCGCAAAGCCAAGCTGGCGCTCAACGGAAGCCATCGTCCCAGTTCGGGGACGAAACGAACGTCGTCGCCGAAGGTACGGGCGAACCACACCGCGTTGCCAGCGTCCGAGTAGCGCTCATTGAACATCGGTGGCCGCCTCGCCCGGGCTGTCGGCGATCTCAAGGACGTTGTCGGGATCGAATGCAACAACGTCGTCCCAATGCAGCCCTTCGATCAGGAAGGACTCGCTGCGCAGCTTCCCGACGTAGCGGCCATCCGGCCGGCGGTCGGTCACCTCCACCCACATGCGCTCGGCACCGAATCCGCGCACGTCGCACAGGAAGATGACCTTGACGTGTTGGCCGCCACGCAAGGAGGACCGCTCGTCCCGCGTTGGTATCGACGGAAACGTCGTCACATCGTCGAGCCGATAGACGATGGGATGGCTGCGCTCATTGCTTGTCCCTCGTGATCGACGATGCGTCCTCCGCGGGGAGGAATCGTCCTGCGACGACGCTCCCGGGGAGCGCGTGCGCATCGAGGCCCCACGAGCGCAACTTGCGTGCGACTCCCACCGCATCGCAGGCTGGTCGGGCCGGACCGAACGGGGTCTTGCGACCGCTCACGCTCACGACGACGACGACCGTGTCGCGGGGGACTCTAGGGACGCGCTTGGTTGCGGGGGCTGGCACGGCGGGCTCCTGTTGAGCCGCCGGACCCCGGCGAGCGAACGGTTGCGGTACTGGTCTTGGTGCTCGTGCTGGCCGTGGTAGCCGTCGTGGTAAGACGCTTGCGCCCGCGTCTAGTTGGATACCCGGGGCCGGAATCGAACCGGCATGCCGCTTTCGCGGCGGCGGATTTTAAGTCCGCTGTGTCTACCGTTCCACCACCCGGGCTCTGCGGTCAGACCTGCTTGACGGCGATCGACTTGCGCTCGGGTCGTAAGTGCGGCGCAGGCGTCTCGCCGCCGTACGTGGCGCGCACGTAGTCGGCGACGATGCGGCCGAACTCCTCGGCGATGCGATCGCCCTTCAGCGTGACCGTCTTCTCGCCGTCGACGTAGACCGGGGCGACCGGCGTCTCGCCGGTGCCCGGCAGGCTGATGCCGACGTTCGCCATCTTCGATTCGCCGGGCCCGTTGACGACGCAGCCCATCACCGCGACGGTCATGTTCTCGACGCCGGGATAGCGCGTCTTCCACTGCGGCATCTGCGCGCGCAGCCAACCCTGGATGCTCTGGGCGAGCTCCTGGAACACGACGCTCGTCGTGCGGCCGCAGCCCGGGCACGCGGACACGAGCGGCGCGAACGAGCGCAGCCCCATCGTCTGCAGGATCTCCTGCGCGACGACGACCTCGCGCGTGCGGTCGCCGTTGGGCTCCGGCGTGAGCGAGACGCGGATCGTGTCGCCGATGCCCTGCTGCAGCAGCACCGCGAGCGCGGCCGTCGACGCGACGATGCCCTTCGATCCCATGCCGGCCTCGGTGAGGCCGAGGTGCAGCGGGTAGTCGCACCGCCGTGCGAGCTCCGTGTAGACCGCGACCAGGTCCTGCACGTTGGAGACCTTGCAGGCGAGGATGATCCGGTCGCCCGGCAGCCCGATCGATTCCGCCAGCGCGGCGCTGCGCAGCGCCGATTGCACGAGCGCCTCGCGAGTCACGTGGTCGGCGTCGACGGGGCGTGCCGACGCGGCGTTCTCGTCCATCAGCGCGGCGAGCAGCTCCTGGTCGAGGCTGCCCCAGTTGACGCCGATGCGCACCGGCTTGCCGAACTCGATCGCCCGCTCGACCATCACCGCGAATTGCGCGTCGTGCTTCGCGCCGCGCCCGACGTTGCCCGGATTGATCCGGTACTTGGCGAGCGCCTGCGCGCACTCGGCGTGGCCCGCGAGCAGCTTGTGGCCGTTGAAGTGGAAGTCGCCGATCAGCGGAACGCTGCATCCCAGTGCGTCGAGGCGCGCGCGGATCGCGGGGACGGCCGCCGCGGCTTCGGCCGTGTTGACAGTGACGCGGACGAGCTCCGAGCCCGCGTCGGCGAGCGCCTTCACCTGCGCCACGGTCGCCGCGACGTCGGCCGTGTCGGTGTTGGTCATCGACTGCACGACGATCGGGTACCCCGAGCCGATCGCGACCCCGCCCACGCGCACGGTGCGCGTGCGCCGGCGCGTGATGTCGGGTCGGCTGAAACCGCTCATGGGGCGATGGGTTGCGGCGCCCCGGGCGGGGCGAAGCCGCAAATGTTACACCCTCGGATGCGCACGCCCGCGCCCGATGGCGCAGGCCGGCGAGGCGATCGCGCCGAATGCGTGGCTGACGCCACGCACGGTGCCGGTTTCGCGCCCCCGCAGCGCCTGCAGCGGTCAGCGCTTGACGAAGTCGATGACGATCGCGCCCGGCTCGCGCTGGCGGTATTCGATCGACACCGCCTCGCCGTAGCGCGCGGCGAGCTGGTCGAGCAGCGGCAGCGGGTCGTGGTCGTTCACGAACCGCATCGTCTCGCCGGCATGGAGCGCGTCGAGCGCGCCGAAGATCGCGGCGTGGCGGAAGCGCTTGGCAATGGCGCGCGCGTCGAACGGGTAGATCGCGTCGCTGCGCAGGTGGAGGTGCGCGGGCTGGTTCATCGGAGGTGGCCTCGTGGTGGGAGGGGAAGGGAGGAGGTTGCCGGCGGCGGCGGCGCAAAGGCCGCCGTGCGCGGCGGTTGCCAATAGTTCTCGAACGCCATCTGCCCGGGCGCGTTGCGGCGCGTGGGCTGGAAGCCGCGGGCGGCGAGCAGCCGTCGCACATCCTGCGCGAGCGCGGGATTGCCGCACGTCATGACGCGGGAGCGCCTGGCATCGATCGGGACGCCGGCGGCCGCCTCGAGCCGTCCATCCTCGATCAGCGCCGGGATGCGCGACGCGAGCGCGGCGGCGCCGGGCTCGCGCGTGACCACCGGCAGGTAACGGAGTCGTGCGGCACCCGGCGCCGCAGGCTGCCCATCGAGTCGAGCCACGTCCTGCGCCGGCGCGAGCTCGGCGGCGACGCGCACGCTGTGCACGACGACGATGCGCTCGAACGTCGACCACACGCCGTCCTCGCGCAGGATCGACAGGAACGGCGCGATACCGGTGCCGCTCGCGACGAGCCACAGGTCGGAACCGGGCGCCAGCGCGTCCACGGTCAGAAATCCGAAGCTCGCCCGCTCGACGTACGCATCGTCTCCGGCGGCGCAGCCTTCGACGAGGGATGAGAATTCGCCGCCGGGGACCAGCGTGCACAGGAAGTCGAGGTGCGGCTCGGACGTCGCGGACGCGATCGACAGCGGGCGCACGACCGCGGACCCGTCGCTGCCCGAAAGCCCGAGACGCGCGTAGCGCCCGGCGACGAAGCGATACCCGGGGTCGCGGGTGACGCGGATCGACACGAGCGAATCGGTCCAGCGCCGCACGGCGACGACGGTCTCGCGCGTCGCCTTCGACCACGATGCGGCGGCAGGCGTCACCGCGGGGCCCGAGCCGACGTCGTCGCGCGGAGGAGGGGTGCCGTCCGGCATGCTGGCGTGGCCGTGCCGCGTCAGAGGCCGTCCTGGCAGTGGCAGCCGCGGGGGACGGCGACTGCGGCGGGGGCGGCCCCCGCCTTGCCGATGGCCACGCGCCACACGTCGGGTCCCGATTCGAGGTACTCCCACGTGAACTCGGCGTTGGATTCGGCCTTGAACTGGTAGTAGAGCGGCTTGGGGTCGTGGTCGTTGACCAGCACGAGCGCCTCGCCCGGCGCGAGCGCGTCGAACGTGCGGAAGATCAGCGGATGGCGCTCGCGCGGCGCGACCTGGCGCACGTCGAGGGTGGCAGCGGAGGCGGGGGTGGCGACGGTCGCGTTCATGGGGGCTCCTGGGTGTCGCCGGCGCCTTGCCTGACCCGGCGAGCGAGGCGCCGGGCTGGCCGGCGCGGCGTTAAAAGATGTACCATGACTACATCTTCAGAGTAGCAGCGGTCGCCGCGAAAAGCAATATCCACTCTACATCTTATTGACCGGCCTCATGCGACTCACCGCCTTCTCGGACTACACGCTGCGCGTGCTCATGTACCTGGCGCTCGACCGCGACCGCCTCGCGACGATCCCCGAGATCGCCGCGGCCTACGGCATTTCGCGCAATCACCTGATGAAGGTGGTCCATCACCTCGCGCAATCGGGCGTGGTCGAGACGGTGCGCGGCAAGGGGGGCGGGATCCGGCTCGCCAGGTCCCCCGAGGCGATCACGATCGGCGCCATCGTCCGGGCCGCGGAGGGCGACGCCCCGATCGTCGAGTGCCTGTCGCGCGACGCAAACCGCTGCCCGATCGCTCCGGTGTGCCGCCTCACGCGGGTGCTGGTCGACGGCTTCGACGCGATGTACGCCGAGCTCGACCGCACCACGCTCGCCGACCTGACGGTTCACCGCCGAGCGCTTGCCAAGGTGCTCGTGGACATGCCGGCAAGGACTGGCGCGCGGGCGACGCCAGCGCGCGCACCGACGCGCGGCTGAGGCCGGAAGGCACCAATCCTGCGTCGGTCGACCGCCCCGGTCGCCGGCGGAACGGTTTCGTCCACTCCGGCTGGGCTCGGGGGACCGCGCCCTGCCCACACGGCTGGCAGCCGTCAGTCGCCCTCGACGAACAGCTCGGCAAACTGCCGGCGCAACCACCGGTTCGCCGGGTCGTGGTGCGCCCGGGCGTGCCAGCACTGCTTGACGACGAACGGCGGAATCGCCACCGGCAGGTCGAGGAGCCTGACCCGATGGTCGCGCAGCGCCTGCCGGCCGATGCGCGTGGGCACGATGCCGACCAGGTCGGACTGCGCGACGATGGCCGGGACGGCGAGGAAGTGCTGCACCTCGACCGTGATGGCCCGCCGTCCTCCGTGCTCGAGCAGGAAGCGCTCGACGGCGGCGTGACCGGTGCCCGAGGGCGCGGCCAGGACGTGGCCGGCCTGCTCGAACTTCCGCGGCGTGATCCTTGCGCCGACGAACGGGTGCGCCTCGCGCACGATGCACACGTAGCGCTCGCGGAACAGCCGCTGCTGGTAGAAGCCGGACCTGAGATCGGGGAGATTGCCGATCGCGAGGTCGACGGTTCCCGCCTGGAGCGCGGCGGCAGGATGGTCCCGCGGCGTGGGCAACGTGCGGAAGCGGACGCCGGGGGCAGTGGTGGAGAGGCGCGCCACGAGCCGGGGCAGGAAGTAGGCCTCGCCGAGGTCGGTGACGTAGAGCGTGAAGCACCGGTCGGACGTCGCGGCATCGAAGTCGCCGTCGCGCCGCAGCGCCGAGCGTATCGCGTCGAGCGCCTGGCTCACGGCCGGCGCGATGCGCTCGGCGTAGGCGGTGGGCACCATGCCCGCGGAGGCGCGCACGAACAGCCGATCGCGCGTGAGGGCGCGCAGGCGGGCTAGCGCGTTGCTGACCGCCGGCTGGCTCAGCGAGAGCGCCTCGGCCGCGCGCGTGATCGAGCGCTCCCGCAGCACGCGGTCGAACACCGTGAGCAGGTTGAGGTCGAGGTCGTCGACATTCATGCTGTGAATGATGGTAATCACACGGCATCCGTTGCGCAAATGAATGCGAGGCTTACAGTGGCCCCACGCGACGTGAGGGGAGGCCGCCATGCTCGACGGATGCACGCCCTGGCCCGAGGAGCTCGCCCGGCGCTACCGCGCGCGGGGGCTCTGGGAGGGAGCCACGATCGCCGGGGTGCTCGCCCGTACCGCGGCGCGGCGTCCCGGGCACACGGCGCTCGTGCACGGCGGCGAGCGCATCAGCTACGCGGCGCTCGAGCGGACCGCCAACCGGCTGGCGTGCGGCTTCCTCGAGGCCGGCGTCCGGCCGCTCGACCGCGTGGTCGTGCAGCTTCCCAACACGCCGGCGTTCGTCACGACCTACTTCGCGCTGGTCCGCATCGGCGCGATCCCGGTGACCGCGCTGCGGGCGCACCGGCACAGCGAGGTCGGCCACTTCCTGCGCGCCTCGGGAGCGACCGCGTACGTGATCCCCGACCGCCTGCGGGATTTCGACTACCGCGCGATGGCCCGGGAGCTGGCGCCGGGCGCGCCGGCGCTGCGCACCGTGTTCGTCGCGGGCGAGCCGGGAGCCGGGCAGCGCGCGCTCGGCCTCCTGATCGACGACGACCTCGGGGACGCCGAGGTCGCCTCGAGGCTCGCCGGCGTACGTCCCGATCCTTCGGAGGTGGCGACGATGCTGCTGTCCGGCGGCACGACATCGCTCTCCAAGCTCATCCCGCGCACGCACGACGACTACGTGCTCAACGCGCGGCTGTGCGGCACGGCGGGCGGCTTCGACGCGTCGACCGTCCACCTGGTCGTGCTCCCGCTGGGCCACAACTACAACCTCGCCTCGCCGGGGATGCTCGGCGCGTTCTACCACGGGGGCACCGTCGTGCTCGCCCCGTCCGGCGACGCCGAGGACGTGTTCCGGCTGGTCGAGTCCGAGCGCGTGACGTCGATCGCCGCCGCCGTGCCGCTGATCTCGGCGTGGCTCGCCTCGCCCGCGGCGGACCGCCGCGACCTGGCGTCGCTGCGCGTGATCCAGAACGGAGGCGCCCGGCTCGCCCCGGAGCTGCGTTCGCGGATGCGAGAGCGCTTCGGATGCCTCCCGCAGGAGATCTACGGCACGGCGGAGGGTCTGATCAACATGACCCGGCTGGACGACCCCGACGATCTCCTGCTCGACAGCTCCGGCGCGCCGGTGTCCGACGAGGACGAGATCATGGTGGTCGACGAGGCCGGCCGCGAGGTGGCGGACGGCGAAGCGGGCGAGCTCGTCACGCGCGGCCCCTACACGATCCGCGGCTACTACCGGGCGGACGAGAAGAACCGCGAGGCGTTCACTGCCGACGGCTGGTACCGGATGGGCGACATCGTGCGGCGCCGCGGCCGCTACCTGTGGACCGAAGGGCGCCGGAAGGACATGATCAACCGTGGCGGCGAGAAGATCAGCTGCGAGGAGGTCGAGGCGCTGATCTACGAGCATCCGAAGGTGCGGGTGGTCACGCTGGTCGCGATGCCCGACCCGCTGTTCGGCGAAAAGGCCTGCGCGTTCGTCGTCCCGCGGCCCGGGGAGACGCTGTCGTTCGACGAGCTGGTCGCGTTCCTTCGCGCGCAGAACATCGCGTCCTTCAAGCTCCCCGAGCGCCTCGAGCTGGTCGACGAGCTGCCCCTGTCGCCGGTGGGCAAGATCCTGAAGCGCGAGCTGCGCGAGCGGATCACCGCGAAGCTCGCGGACGAAGCGGCCCGCGGGCCCGGCGCATGAACATCGGCATCGTCGGCGGCGGACCGGCCGGGCTGTTCTTCGCCTGGCTCATGAAGCGGCACGATGCTTCGCATCGCATCCGCATCGTCGAGCGCGACCCCGCCGACGCGACCTACGGCTGGGGCGTGGTGTTCTCCGACGTCGCGCTCTCGTTCGTGCGCGACATCGCGCCGGAGCTCCACGAGGACATCACGCGCGGCCAGCTGAGGCACGACGCGATGCGCATCGTCCACCGCGGGCAGGAAGTGATGCTGCCCAACAATCCGTTCGTCCGGATGGCCCGCATCGACCTGTTGCGCAAGCTGCGCGCGCAGTGCACGCGGCTCGGCATCGGCATCGAGTACGGCCGCCGCGTCGACGCGCTGGACGGGTTCGCCGAGTGCGACCTCGTCGTCGCCGCCGACGGCGCGGGGAGCGCGATCCGCACGCGCCACGCCGACGCGTTCGGGCCCACGCTCGACGTGCGCCCTAACTGGCTCGCCTGGTACGGAACGACGCGCCTCTTCGACCCGCTGTCGCTGATCTTCCGCAGCGTGCCGTCCGGGCTCTTCATCGCGCACGCCTACCGCTACAGCGCCACGCACAGCACGTTCCTGGTCGAGTGCGACCCCGACACGTTCCACGCGGCCGGCCTCGAGCGGATGAGCGCGGCCGAGAGCCTCGCGACCTGCGAGGACGCCTTCCGCGACGACCTCGACGGCGAGCCGCTCCTGTCCAACCGCTCCGACTGGTTCCGCTACGCGATCGTGAGCAACCGGCGCTGGCACTGGCGCAACGTCGTATTGCTGGGCGACGCGCTGCGCACCGGGCATCCGTCGGTCGGCTCGGGGACGCGACTCGCGATGCAGGATGCGATCGCGTTGTTCGAGGCCCTTGCCGCGGCGCCGGGCGACGTGCCGGCTGCGTTGGGCGATTTCGAGCGTCGTCGCCGTCCGGGCTCGGACGCCCTGCAGGCGGCCGCGATCCGCAGCACCGAGTGGTACGAAACGGTGCGCGACAAGCTCGCGCTCGACCCGGTATCGTTCGCCTACGATTACCTTCGCCGCACCGGCCGGGTCTCGCACGACGACGTCCGCGCGCGCGACCCGGCGCTCGCCGCGGCCTTCGAAGCCCGCCATCCCGAAGGACCCCCGCCATGAACGACCGCGCGGCGTTTGCCGCCCGCATCGCCGACCGCAACCTCCGGCCGCTGTGGGACGTCCTCGACGACCTCGTGCCGCCTTCCCCGCAACCGGCCGCGCGCGCAGCGCTCTGGCGCTACGACGACGTCCGCCCCGCGCTGATGGAATCGGGCGCGCTCATCTCGGCGATGGAAGCGGTGCGGCGCGTGCTCATCCTCGAGAACCCGGGGCTGCCCGGCTCGTCCCGGGTGAGCGGCGCGCTCTACGCCGGCCTGCAGCTGATCCTGCCCGGCGAGGTGGCGCCCTCGCACCGGCATTCGCAAAGCGCGCTGCGCTTCGTCGTCGAGGGAAGCGGCGCGTACACGTCCGTCGACGGCGAGCGCACGACGATGGCGCCGGGCGATTTCATCATCACGCCGTCGTGGACCTGGCACGACCACGGCAACGAGGGCGGCGAGCCCGTGGTCTGGCTCGACGGCCTCGACATCCCGATCGTCGCCCTGCACGACGCGCAGTTCGCCGAGCGCTACCCGGCGCCCGTGCAGCCGCTCGTGCGGACGGAGGGGGACTGCGAGGCGCGCTGGGGATCGAACATGGCGCTCCTTGATCACGGTCATGGGACGCGCACGTCGCCCGTGTTCAGCTATCCCTACGCACGCAGTCGCGCGGCGCTCGCGACGGTCGGCGCGGCAGGGGGCGTCGACGCGGCGCACGGCGTGCGGATGCGCTACGTGAACCCGGTCACCGGCGGCTGGTCGATGCCGACGCTGGGCACCTGGCTGCAGTGGCTTCCCGCCGGATTCCGCGGCCGACCGGTGCGGTCGACCGACGCGACGGTGTTCTGCTGCGTCGAAGGCCATGGCCGCGTGCGTGTCGACGGGAAAGCGCTCGAGTGGGGACCGCGCGACGTCTTCGTGGTCCCGTCGTGGCAGGCGCGGTCGCTCGAGGCGGACGAGGAGTCGGTCCTGTTCGGCTACTCCGACCGACCGGTGCAGGAGGCCCTGGGCCTGTTGCGCGAGGAGCGCGGGGACGGCGGCTGACGCGGGACGCGCGCGGCGCACGCCGGCTCGGGCCGTCAGAAACGTCGATCGAAGGAGCGACGAGGTGAAGCCAGGCGAACGCAAGCTGCCGGAGCTCTTCCGGCCGGGCCGCATCGGCAGGTTCACGACGAAGAACCTGATCAAGTACGGCGCGTGCTGCGTCTCGAACTACAACGAGCGCGACGGACGCATCAGCAAGCGCGAGCTCGCGCGCACGCGGATCATCGCGGGCACCGGCTGCGGCATCGTCACCAACCAGGGCGCGTACCCGGACCCGCTGGGCGAAGGGAAGGCGTATTTCCGCCAGATCGCGATCCACGACGATCGCTTCCTGCCGGAATTCGAGGAGATCGCGGGCTACATCCACGACGCCGGCGCGGTCGCCATCCAGCAGATCCTGCACGCGGGCCGCTACGGGGGGATCGACCTGGGCTACTGCATCCAGCCCTCGATCGTCCCGCAGACGCTGCCGCACTTCCGGCCGCCGCGCGAGATGACCGTCGAGCACATCGCCGCGGTCGTGCGCCAGCACGCCGACGCGGCGAAACGGGCGGTCCGCGCGGGATTCGACGGCACCGAGATCACGAGCTTCATGGGCTACCTGCTCGCCAACTTCAACTCGCGCTTCACCAACCAGCGCACCGATGCCTACGGCGGCTCGATCGAGAACCGCGGCCGCTTCATGCGCGAGCTGATCGACGCCATCAAGCAGGCCACCCCCGACCATCCGCTGATCGTGCGGCTCAACGGCGCCGAGCTCATGGACCGCTGGGGCGGCAACACCGAGGACGAGTGCTTCGAGCTCATGGGGCAGGCGGTCGACTGCGGCGTCGACATGATCAGCGTCACCGTCGGCTGGCAGGAGGCGCCCGAGTCGTCGATCGGACGCGATATTCCGCCCGGGCACTGGAACTACCTCGCGACGCGAGCCAAGAAGCTGTTCCCCGGAACGCTGATCGCGTTCGGCAACCGGCTCCCCGACCCGGTGATGGCCGACGCGTGCATTCGCGCCGGCGAGTTCGACTTCTGGGAAGTCTGCCGGCCGCTGCTCGCCGATCCGGAGCTCGTCCACAAGGCCGCCGACGACCGCCTCGACGAAGTGCGCCGCTGCGTCGGCTCGCTCAACTGCCTGTCGCGGCTGTTCCGCGACCTGCCGTACACCTGCACGATGAACCCGGCGCTGGGTCACGAGGTCGAGCCCGGCTACCGGATCACGCCGGCCGAGGTGAAGAAGAAGATCCTGGTCGTCGGGGCCGGTCCCGCCGGGCTCGAGTGCGCGATCACCGCGGCGAAGCGCGGCCACGAGGTCGTGATCCTCGAGAAGTCGGACCGCATCGGCGGCAACCTCGTCGCCTACGCGCAGAACGACCTCGCGCGCAACGACGACCTGATGAGCATCGTGCGTCATTACGAGGTCATGACGAAGAAGCTCGGGATCGACGTCCGCCTCGGCGTCGAGGCGACGCCGAAGGTCATGCGCGGCGTGCTGCACCAGTTCGACGTGGCCGTCGTGGCGGCCGGCGCGCGCATCGACCGCGACCGGCTGCACGCGATCGAGGGCCGCGAGCGCCTGCTCGACGCGATCGACGTCGCGCACGGCCGCGTTCCCACCGGGCGCGAGGTCGTGGTCATCGGCGCGGGCAAGATCGGCCTGGTCGTGGCCGAGGCGCTCGCCAGCAAGGGGGCGAAGGTCACGCTCGTCGACGAGGACAAGCGCATCGCCGGCGACGTGATGCCGTCGTTCAAGTGGCGCCATGCGAGCTGGGTCGAGGAGCTGGGCATCGCCACGCTGCTGCAGACCCGCGTGCTGCGCGTGACGCCGCAGGGGGTCGATGTCGTCTCGGAGAGGGGCGGCGAGCGCCACATCGGCGCCGACACCGTGATCGCCGCGACGCCGCGACTGCCCAACCAGCAGCTCTTCCACGACTTCGAGTGGATGATCGACGAGGTGCACGGCTGCGGCGACGCGCTCGTGCCGCGCGGCCTCGACGCAGCGATCCACGAGGGGTTCCGGCTGGGCGGGCGGCTGTAGCGGACGCGGGTCGGCGCCGATGGAAGCGACCGGCACGCCGGTGCCCCTGGCGAAGGACCGCGGAGACGCCGCCGCGCAGTGGCAGGCGACCTTCGATCGCGAGGCGGCGCTCTTCGCGGAGCTGCGTCCGGGGGCCCGCATGGGCCTTCTCGCGCGATCGGGGTGGCACGCGGGCGCGGGCCGGCGCATTGCGGCGATGCGTGCGGCCGACGGCGAGGCGACCGGCGCTCCGATGCTGGCGTTCGAGGCGGCCGATGGACGTCTCCGCGTCGAGGTGCGGCCGTTTCCCGGCATCGACGGGGCGGGCCTGGACCTGCTGTTCGTCGTCGAGGATTCGGCGCAGGCCGACCTCGAGGCGTTGCCCAGCGACGCGCTGCTCGGCGCGCTGAAACGGCTGCTGCGCGAGGGCGCGGCGATGTTCTTCGTGTTCCGCACCAAGGCCGAACTGCAGGACGCGGGCTACGAGGACTTCCTCGATGCGCTGGGCCTCGCGTTCCTCGGCGCGTGCCGGTGAGGCCGCGATGATCTTCCGCAACCCCGCGGGCGCCCCGGAGCTGGGCTGCGACGCCTGCGGTTGCCGCTGGTTCGACCGCAGGACGGACACCTGCTACGAGTGCGGGACGCCTTTGCCCGCCGACGAGGCGCGCAGGTTCGCCGAGGCGGTGCAGGCGTGGCAGGCGCGGGGGGAGCCGGGGCCGGCGCCGGAGCACGGCGCCCAGGATTGACATCCGGCGCCCGCGCTGCCCGCGGCCATCGGCTCTCCCGCGGCCGCGAGACGATGCGCGATTGGGCGGTCGCGCTGACTCGCGCGTCATGGACGGCTTCGGCCGGCGCCGCGGGGCGCTGCGTCGTCGTGCGCCGTTGTGGCGCAGCCCGCCGCGGTCACGCGGCCGGCCGGTCATCGTAGACTCGGCCCATGTCGCTCGCCCTGCTCGTCGCGCTGCCGTTCATCGGCAGCGTCGTCGCCGCACTGCTGCCCGCGAACGCGCGCAACGTCGCCGCCTCGTGGGCCGCCGCGGTGGCGATCGCGTGCGCGATGCAGATCGCGTGGCTGTACCCCGAGGTCCGCGACGGCCGGGTGCTGCGCGAGGCGTACCCGTGGATGCCCGGCGCGGGCCTCGAGCTCGTGCTGCGCGTCGACGGCTTCGCCTGGATGTTCGCGCTGCTGGTGACCGGCATCGGCGCGCTGGTGGCGCTCTATGCGCGCTACTACCTGTCGCCGAACGACCCGGTGCCGCGGTTCTTCTCGCTGTTCCTCGCGTTCATGGGCGCGATGCTCGGGCTGGTCGTGTCGGGCAACCTCGTTCAGCTCGTCGTGTTCTGGGAGCTGACGAGCCTCGTCTCGTTCCTGCTGATCGGCTACTGGCACCATCGCGCGGACGCCCGGCGCGGGGCGCGCATGGCGCTCGCGGTCACCGGGGCGGGCGGCCTCTGCCTGCTCGCCGGCGTGCTGGTGATCGGCCACATCGTCGGCAGCTACGACCTCGACGCGGTCCTCGAGGCCGGGGATCGCCTCCGCGCCCACGGGCTCTACCCGCTCGCGCTCGTGCTGGTGCTGCTCGGCGCGCTCACCAAGAGCGCCCAGTTCCCGTTCCACGTGTGGCTGCCGCACGCGATGGCGGCGCCGACGCCGGTATCGGCCTACCTGCACTCGGCGACGATGGTGAAGGCCGGCGTGTTCCTGCTCGCGCGCCTGTGGCCCGCGCTCGCGGGCAGCGAGGCCTGGTTCTGGATCGTGACGGGGGCGGGCGCGTGCACGCTGATGCTCGGCGCCTACGCCGCGATGTTCCAGCACGACCTCAAGCGGCTGCTCGCGTACTCGACGATCAGCCACCTCGGCCTCATCACGCTGCTCCTCGGGCTCAACAGCCGCCTCGCCGCCGTGGCGGCGGTGTTCCACATCATGAACCACGCGACGTTCAAGGCGTCGCTGTTCATGGCGGCCGGCATCATCGACCACGAGACGGGCACCCGCGACATCCGCCGCCTGACCGGCCTCTTCCGCGCGTTGCCGATCACCGGCACGCTCGCGCTGGTCGCGAGCGCCGCGATGGCCGGCGTCCCGCTGCTGAACGGATTCCTGTCGAAGGAGATGTTCTTCGCGGAGACCGTGTTCATCGCCGCGCATCCGGTCCTCCGCGTCGTGCTGCCGGTCGTCGCGACGATCGCCGGCACCTTCGCCGTCGTCTACGCGCTGCGCTTCTCGGTCGACATCTTCTTCGGCCCGCCGGCGCACGACCTGCCGCGCGAGCCGCACGAGCCGGCGCGCTGGATGCGCGTGCCGATCGAGCTCCTCGTGCTCGCGTGCCTCGTCGTCGGCATCGCGCCCGCCTGGTCGGTCGGCCCGCTCCTCGCGCTTGCGGCGCGACCGGTCACCGGCGGCACGCTGCCCGACTACGACCTCGCGGTGTGGCACGGCTTCAACGCGCCGCTCGCGATGAGCATGATCGCGCTCGCATGCGGGACGATCGGCTACCTGTGGCTGCGGCCGCGCATCCTGCGCGGCGCCTTCGCGCGACCGCCGCTCATCGGCGCGCTCGACGGTGGTCGCCTGTTCGTGGCCACGCTGCGCGGGCTGGCGCTCGCGGCGCGGGGGCTCTCGCGCGCGCTGCAGACGCCGCGGCTCCAGCCGCAGCTCGCGTGGATCGTCACCGTGACCCTTGCCGCCGCCCTGGCCGCCGCGGCCGGCCACGCGTTCGACTGGGGCGACCGTCCGCGCGTGCCGGCGACGCTCGACTTCGTGCTGTTGTGGGCGATCGGCATCGCCTGCGCGCTCGGGGCGGCGACGCAGGCACGCTTCCACCGCTTCGCCGCGCTCACGATGCTGGGCGGTGCAGGGCTCGTCGCCTGCCTCACCTACGCGTGGTTCTCCGCGCCGGACCTCGCGCTGACGCAGCTCGCCGTCGAGGTCGTGACGACCGTGCTGTTCCTGCTGGGCCTGCGCTGGCTGCCCAAGCGCGTGGGCCTGCGCCGCGGCTCCCGGCTCGACCGCCAGGCGCGCGCCCGTCGCGCGCGCGACCTCGCCGTCGCGGTCGCGGTGGGCACCGGCATGGCCGCGCTGTCGTACGCGATGCTCACGCGCCAGGCGCCGCAGAGCATCGCGCCCTTCTTCCTCGCCAACGCGCTGACGGGGGGCGGCGGGACGAACGTCGTCAACGTGATGCTCGTCGACTTCCGCAGCCTGGACACGATGGGCGAGATCACCGTGCTCGGCGCGGTCGCGCTCGCGGTCTACGCGCTCCTGCGCCGCTTCCGGCCGCCGCGCGAGAGCGAAGGGCCGCCACGGCAGCAGACGGTCCTGCCGCCGGATCGCCCCACTGACCTGGTCCGCCCGCGCGAGCTGGCCGACACCGCGGTCGGCTACATGCTGGTGCCGGGTGTGCTCGCGCGACTGGTCCTCCCGCTCGGGGCGCTGGTGGCGGTGCACCTGCTCGTGCGCGGCCACAACCTGCCGGGCGGCGGATTCGTCGCCGGCCTCGTCGTCGCGATCGCGCTGGTCGCGCAGTACATCGTCGCCGGAACGTTGTGGGTCGAGGCACGCCTCAATCCGCATCCGTTGCGCTGGATCGCCGGAGGCCTGCTCGCCGCACTGGCGACGGGCCTCGGCGCGCTCGCGTTCGGCTATCCGTTCCTGACGACGCATACCGCGCACCTCACGCTGCCCGTGCTGGGCGAGGTGCACGTTCCGAGCGCCGCCGCGTTCGACCTCGGGGTCTTCGCCGCGGTCATCGGCGCCGCGCTCGCCGTGCTGATTGCGCTCGCCCACCAGTCGATCCGCGCGCCGCGTCGCGATCCGTTGCCCGAATCCGCCGCGAGGGAAGGGCGCTGATGGAGATCGTCTTCTCGGTCGCCGTCGGCGTTCTCGGCGGGTGCGGCGTGTGGCTGGTGCTGCGCCCGCGCACCTTCCAGCTGATCATGGGGCTCTCGCTCCTGTCGCACGCGGTCAACCTGTTCGTGTTCAGCATGGGCAGCCTGTCGCTCGACGCCGAGCCGATCGTCGTGGCGGGAGTG
>DASTCK010000324.1:0-19304 GCA_035711225.1 Casimicrobiaceae bacterium | reverse complement strand
AGCCCACGCACTCGAGCGCCGCCGCACGGGCCGCGCGACGCCTCGTCGCCGCACGCCGCGCGAGCCCCTCGAGCGCGGCGCTGGCCGCGCCGTCGTCGCGCCCGGACTGCGCGAGGTCGCGCGCCGCGGCAGGCAGCGTCTCACCGACGAAGACGTCGAGGTCGCGCGCGGTCCCGAGGGCATCGAGGACCCAGCGCGTCTCATGGCGCAGCGCTTCCACCGCGGCGACGTCGACCAGGCCATCGGCGAACGCGAAGGTCGAGCGGAGCCGACGTACGCCGATGCGGAGCTGGTGGACCCATTCCGGATCCTGGGGACCCGCCTCGCGCAACCCGACCGCGTTGTGCGCGATCTGACGCAGGCATTCGCCGATCACCGACGCGATCGCCTCGTGCGCGGTCGCATCGTCGGCGAACTCGACATCGCGGGCGCGGGACGGCGCGGGATCGACGGCATCGGCGAGGGCGTAGCCCCGCTCGGCTTTGCTGCGGGGCTCGACGAGGAGCGGAAGATCGGCGGCGAGCCGCGTGGCGAGCTCGAGCGCACGCCGGCGGTCGCCGCGCGAGAGCTCCAGCTCGACCTCGGCGATCCGCATGCCGCGTGCGCCGCGACCACGGTCGGGCGCGACGATGCGGCCGAGGTCCACAGCGAGCATCGCTTCGGTGCCGTCGGGAAACGCGAGCGCCTGCGTCGTCCGCGCGACGCTGGTCGAGAAGGCGGGGGCGAGCGTGCCCTTCCGCAGCGCTTTCTCGAACGTCGAGCGCCACCACGGCGTCGACGCGAGCCGCAGTCGATCAATCGCGGGACCGCGAAGCGGCCACTCGAGCTCGCCCCGCACGGCGATCGCGGCGCCGGGCCCGCTCGCTTCGCTCTTGACGCTCATCGACCAGCGCTTCCCGTCGCGGCGAACGCGCAGCGCGAGGCCCGCGCGCGCGAGGCGCCGGTCCGGGGTGTCCTGGTAGGTCGTGACGACGCGCGAGGTCCGAGCGCGCCCGCGCGCGACCTCGCGGACTGCCGGGTGTGCGCGCAGCGCACGGACGGCGGACGGCGGGATCGCGAGCTTGAGCTCGATCTCGACCGGCACGACGGGCGACCCGGGGTCCGGCTTCGCCCGCACGGTCATCGCGAACCCTCGGTCAGGCGCCGTCCTCCACCGTGAGCCGGCGCTTGCGCACCGCGTCGGCGAGCGCGCGAAGCGTGTCGACCGTCGTGTCCCAGCCCAGGCAGCCGTCGGTGATCGAGACGCCGTAGGCGAGCGGCTCGTTGGGCTTGAGGTCCTGCCGGCCCGGGTTCAGGTGGCTCTCGATCATCACGCCGACGATCCGCGTGTCGCCCCCGGCGAGCTGCGCCGCGACGTCGGCCGCGACCTCGGCCTGGCGCTCGTGCCTCTTCTGGCTGTTCGCGTGCGAGCAGTCGATCATGACGCGGGCCGCGAGGCCGGCCTGCGCGAGCTCCCGGCAGGTCGCCTCGACGCTCGCGGCGTCGTAATTGGGCGCCTTGCCGCCGCGCAGGATGATGTGGCAGTCCTCGTTCCCCGCCGTGTGCACGATCGCCGAGTGCCCGCCCTTGGTCACCGACAGGAAGTGGTGCGGTGCGCTCGCAGCCTTGATCGCGTCGACCGCGATGCGCACGTCGCCGTGGGTGCCGTTCTTGAAGCCGACCGGGCAGGAGAGCCCGCTCGCGAGCTCGCGGTGGACCTGGCTCTCGGTCGTGCGCGCGCCGATCGCGCCCCAGCTGATCAGGTCCGCGATGTACTGCGGCGTGATCATGTCGAGGTACTCGGTGCCGCACGGGAGCTCGAGCTCGTTGATCTCGAGCAGGATGCGCCTCGCGAGCCGCAGGCCCTCGTTGATCCGGAAGCTGCCGTCGAGGCGCGGGTCGTTGATCAGGCCCTTCCAGCCCACGGTCGTGCGCGGCTTCTCGAAGTACACGCGCATGACGATCGCGAGGTCGCCCTGCAGCTCGCGGCGCAGCGCGGCGAGCCGCGTCGCGTAGTCGATCGCGGCGTCGTAGTCGTGGATCGAGCAGGGCCCCACGACCACGACGAGGCGGTCGTCGGCGCCGTGCAGGATCCGGTGGATGGCGGCGCGCGTCTCGTAGGTCGTCGCCGCGGCGGTCTCGGAGACCGGGAATTCGCGCAGCAGGTGCGACGGGGGCGCGAGCTCGGTGATCTCGGTGATCCGGGTGTCGTCGATCGGCCGGGCAGGCTGCGGGCCACCGGCGGCGGCGTGACGATTGCGTTGGGCGGTGGAGGTCGGCGACAAAGCGGCTCCCGGGGCGGTCGACAGGTAGACAAAACAAGAGCTTACACTCGAACGGCGGCGGCGTCACCCGATCGCGTCGCTGCCCGCCGACCGGGCGGCCGACGCGTTGTGCAACGCAACGGGCGGGCACGCAACACCCGCGGCGTCCGGGTCGTCCGTTTCGTTGCGTTGCGCGTTAGGGCCTTTGTAGACTGGCCACGATCCCGTCGCTCGGACGAGCCGGCGGGGCAGGCCTTCCCGCCACCCCCGCATCAGGAGATCCCACGATGAACCGCCTCGCCGCACTCGCGCTTGCCGGCGCGCTGGCCTGCGTTCCCGCCGCCCACGCCCAGGACAAGGCCAAGACCACCACGCCCGCCGCCGCTCCCGCCGCGGCCCCTGCCGCCGCGCCCGCCAAGGCCGCCGAGACCGCGAAGGCCCCCAACTCGCAGCAGGAGCGCATGAAGATGTGCAACGAGAAGGCCACCGGCAAGACGGGCGACGACCGCAAGAAATTCATGAGCTCCTGCCTTTCGGGCGAGGAGATGAAGATGTCGCAGCAGGACAAGATGAAGATGTGCAACAGCAAGGCGGGCCCGATGAAGGGCGACGAGCGCAAGAAGTTCATGAGCTCCTGCCTGTCGGGCTGACGGACACGCGACCTTCCCGCGCCGGGCGACCTCCTGTCCGCCCGGCCGGGTTCCTCGCGAAGCCGCCGCCGGAGCACCGGCGGCGGTTTTTTTTTTGCCGCGCCTCAGGCGACGCGCTCGCGTGCCGCGCGGAACCAGGCGAGCGTGCGGAGGAGGCCCTCGTCGAGGGGCACGCGCGGCTCCCAGCCCAGGCGGGCGCGGGCCAGCGCGATGTCGGGGCGCCGGCGCCTCGGGTCGTCGTCGGGGAGCGGCGCGTGCACGATCGCGGAGCGCGAGCCGGCGAGTGCGACGATGCGCCTGGCGAGCTCGAGGATCGTGACCTCGTCGGGATTGCCGACGTTGACGGGCTCGAACGCGCGCCGCGGGGCGTCGGCGAGCGCGAGCAGCGCCGCGACCGTGTCGTCGACGTAGCAGAACGAGCGCGTCTGGCGGCCGTCGCCGCCCACGACGAGCGGCGCGTTCGCGAGCGCGGCCACCGCGAAGCTCGACACGACGCGGCCGTCGTCGGTGCGCATGCGCGGGCCGTAGGTGTTGAAGATCCGCGCGATGCGGACGTCGAGGCCGTGCTGTCGCGCATGGCTCGCCGCGAGCGCCTCGACGCAGCGCTTGCCTTCGTCGTAGCAGGCGCGCGGGCCCGTGAGGCTCACGTTGCCGCGGTAATCCTCCGCCTGCGGGTGGATCTCGGGATCGCCGTACACCTCGGAGGTCGACGCGTGGACCACCGGCACCTGGCGGCGGCGCGCGAGCGCGAACACGCGCATGGCGCCGAGCACGCAGGTCTCGAGCGTGCCGACCGGGTCGCGCTGGTAGAAGGTGGGCGAGGCCGGGCAGGCGAGGTTGAAGATCGCGTCCGCATCGACGTCGGCGAGCGCGACGACGTCGCCCTCGACCAGCACCAGTCGTCCCGACGCCGCGGCGTGCGCCAGGTTGTCGCGCGTGCCCGAGCGCAGGTCGTCGACGCAGGTGACGCGGTCGCCGCGGGCGACCAGCGCGTCGCACAGGTGCGAGCCGATGAGGCCGGCGCCACCGGTGACGAGGTAGTGTCGTGGGTGCCGTGAGGAGGACATCGCGTTCGGGGCGGAACGGGGCGCGAGGGACGTCGCGACCCTACGATCGGGCGCGCGAAAAGTCCATGGCCCCGCCGGTCAGGCGCGCCGCACCAGCAACCCCTTCAGGTAATCGCCCTCCGGAAACGACAGCGCGACCGGGTGGTCGGCGCTCGCGGCGAAATGACCGACGACGGTCGCGTCGACCTTCGCGTCGACGGCCGCCCCCGCGACGATCTTGCGGAACAGCTCGGCCGACACGCCCCCCGAGCACGAGAACGTCGCGAGCAACCCCCCTGGCGCGAGCAGCTTGAGCGCGAGGAGGTTGATGTCCTTGTAGGCGCGCGCCGCGCGCGCGGCGTGCGCGGCCGTCGGCGCGAACTTCGGCGGATCGAGGATGGCGAGGTCGTAGCGGCGGCCCTCGTTGCGCAGGCGTCGCAGCTCGGTGAACACGTCGGCCTCGTGCCAGCGCGCTTCGCGCGACGGGAGCGATGGATTGGCGGCGAGGTTCTCGCGCGCGAGCGCGAGCGCGTCGGAGGACGAATCGATCGAATCGGCCGCGCGCGCGCCGCCGGCCAGCGCCGCGAGCGTGAAGCCGCCGGTGTAGCAGAACGCGTTCAGCACCTCGCGTCCCGCCGCCAGCTCGCGCACGCGTCGACGGTTGTCGCGCTGGTCGAGATAGAAGCCGGTCTTCTGCCCGTGCTCGACGTCGACGCGGTAGGCGAGGCCGTCCTCGTGGATCGTGACCGGCGCGCGCAGCGTGCCGCGCAGCACGCCGGCGACGGGGGCGAGCCCCTCGAGCTGCCGGACCTCCGCGTCGGAGCGCTCGACGACCGTGCCCGCGCCGGTCACGGCGACGAGCGCATCCACGATCGCGTCGCGCCACGCCTCGGCGCCCGCCGAGAGCAGCTGGACGACGAGCGTGCCGGCGTAGCGGTCGGCGATCACGCCGGGGAGCCCGTCCGACTCCGCGTGCACGAGGCGGCAGGCGTCGTGCCGCGCGTCGAGCATGCCCTTCCGCGCCTCGACGGCGCGCTCGATGCGGCGCCGGAACCACGAGGCGTCGATCCCTTCCTCGACGAACGTCCACGCGCGCGCGCGGATCTGCGACGACGGCGAGTACGCGGCGAGCGCGAGGAAGGCGCCGTCGTGCGAGCGGACCGTCACCGTGTCGCCGGCACGCGGCTCGCCGTCGACGCCGTCGATCGCGCCGGAGAAGATCCACGGGTGCCGGTGCGCGAGCGATTTCTCGCGCCCGGGCTTCAGCGCGATCGCGCCACGGAGGCGCGCGGCCATCGCGCTACGCGACGGCGATGCCGACGATGCGCCCGACCGCCCAGGTCACGCCGCCGGCCGCCGCGCCGAGCGCCAGCATGCGCAGTCCCGACGATACCGCGTGGCGGCCGGTGAACAGCGACAGCGTCGCGCCGATGGCGAACAGCGCGACTGCGGTCACGCCGATCGCGATCGGAAGCGCGTTCGCGCCCGCGCTGAAGAACGGGACGAGCGGCAGGATCGCGCCCGCGGCGAACGCGGCGAACGAGCTCGCCGCCGCGCCGATCGGCGAGCCGAGCTCGCCCGGGTTGAGGCCGAGCTCCTCGCGCGCGAGCGTGTCGAGCGCGTGCTCCGGATCGGCGACCAGCCGCTTCGCGACCTGCTCGGCCTGACGACGCGGCACGCCCTTCGCCGCGTAGATCAGCGCGAGCTCCTGCGCCTCGGCCTCGGGGTAGTGCTTGAGCTCGTCGCGCTCGAGCGCGATCTGGTGCTCGTAGAGCTCGCGCTGCGAGCGCACCGACACGTACTCGCCGACCGCCATCGAGAACGCGCCGGCCGCGAGCCCTGCCACGCCCGCCATGATGACGGTGCGCGAGTCACCGCTCGCGCCCGCGACGCCCAGGATCAGGCTAGCGTTCGACACCAGCCCGTCGTTGACGCCGAACACCGCGGCGCGCAGGTTGCCGCCGCTGCCGAGGCCGCGATGACGGCGCTCGAGCGGCGCGCCGGCGACCGGCGGCGCGTGCACCGGCTCGCTCGTGACACCCGACGACGAGTAGATCGCCATGCCGCGGACCTTCATCGCGGCGAGCACGCCGCGGAGCCGCCGCGGGCCCATCCAGCCGACGAGCTGCGCGACCAGGCGGGTTCGTGCATCGGGCTCGTAGGGCGCGGGCGCCGACCCGCCGCGCGCGGTGAGCTGCGCGCGCCAGATCGCGCCCTGCGCCTCGGCCTCGCCCGCGAGTCGCCGGAACAGCTCGGCGCGCGACGTGCCTTCCTCGGCCGCTGCGCAGGCACGGTAGAGGTAGGCCGACCGTTGCTCCTCGCGCAGGCTCTCGAGCGGGTTCATCGCAGTCCTTGGTTCTCCACGCTTGACCGCAACGCCTCGACGCGCGCGCGGTTGACGCCGAAATCATACCGCCCCAGCCGCGAAGCCGAGCGGGCGTGGATCACGCGCGCCGCCGCGTCGAGCTGGAACTCGACGTCGTCGACGAAGCCGAGCGCGGTGCTCGTGAATTCCGCATGCAAGTATCGGCCGTCGTCGAGCACGATGCGCGCACCGCCCGTCGCCCCGATCGCGGCGACCAGCCGCCGCCACGCGGCCGCGGGGTCGCCGCTGAACGCGAGCGGCGCGATCGCGTGCCGCGCATCGGTCGCGCGGCTCGACACGCAGTTGGGGCTGTCCGGGCACGCCGACAGGGCGCCGCCGTGCACGCCCAGCGTGGCGGGGGGCGAGCCGGCGAGCAGGGTGCCGAGGAGGGCGGCCATGGCGGGGGTCGGTACGAGGGCGAGAACCGCGCTAGACGCCGCGCGTGAGCCCGCCGTCGACCCGCAGGTTCTGGCCGGTGATGTAGGCGGCATCGTCGGAGAGGAGGAACGCCGCCGTCTTCGCGATCTCGCCCGGCGTTGCGTAGCGCGCGGCAGGGATGCGCTCGCGCGTGGCGGCATCGACGCCGTGGGTGTCGACGAACCCGGGCAGCAGGTTGTTCATGCGGATGCCGTGCGGCGCCTCCGCGTCGGCGTAGAGCTTCGCGAAGCTGCCGAGCGCGGCGCGCAGCGACGACGACACCGGAAAGCGGCGGTCCGGCTCGTAGGCGGCGAAGGTCGACACGTTGACGAAGGCGCCGCGCTTCTGGCGCCGCATCGCCGGCGTCGCGTGCCGCGCCATCCGGACGACGTTGAGCAGCAGGAGGTCGAGCCCGGCGTGCCAGTCGTCGTCGGCGATGTCGAGCAGCGCGCCCTTGGCCGCGTGCCCGGTGTTGTTGACGACGCCGTCGACGCGGCCGAAGGCGTCGAGCGTGGTCGCGACGACGCGCGCGAGGTCGGTGTCGCGCGACACGTCGCCGCGCGTCGCGATGCCGTCGAGCTCGCGTGCGAGCGCCTCGACGCCGGCGCCGCGCGCGAGCAGCGACACGCGCCAGCCGCGCGCGGCGAGCTCGCGCGCGCACGCCTCGCCCATGCCGCGGCTCGCGGCGGTGACGATCGCGACGGGAGTCCCGGGCCCGGCCACCGCGCTCAGGCCTTCGGCTGCGCGGCGAGCAGCGCGTCGACGCGCGCCATCACGTCCGGCGTGAGCTTCGCGACGACGTCGAGCGCCTTCAGGTTCTCGACCACCTGCGACGGGCGGCTCGCGCCGGTGATCACGGACGAGACGTGCGGATTGCGCAGACACCACGCCAGCGAGAGCTGCGCGAGCGTGCACCCCAGCTCGCGCGCGACCGGCGCCAGCGTGCGCACGACCGCGAGCTTCGCCGGATCGCTGACGCGCTCGGCGAGCCATTCGTAGCCCTTGAGCGTGCCGCGCGAGCCGGGCGGAATGCCGTCGTTGTACTTGCCGGTCAGCAGGCCCGACGCGAGCGGGCTCCAGGTCGTGGTGCCGAGCCCGATCTCGCGGTACAGCCGCGCGTATTCGCGCTCGACGCGCTCGCGGTGGAACAGGTTGTACTGCGGCTGCTCGACGACCGGCTTGTGCATGTTGCGCCGGTCGGCGATGTGCCAGGCCTGCGCGATCTCGTCCGCGCTCCACTCGGAGGTTCCCCAGTAGACGGCGCGGCCCGACGCGACGATGTCGTGCATCGCGTGCACCGTCTCCTCGAGCGTCGTCTCGGGATCGGGACGGTGGCAGTACACGAGGTCGACGTAGTCGAGCTTCAGGCGCGCGAGCGAGCCGTCGATCGCCTGCATCAGGTACTTGCGGTTGAGCGTCGACTTCTCGTTCGGCCCGTCGTGGAGCCCCCAGAAGAACTTCGTCGAGACGAGGTAGGACGAGCGGCGCCAGCCGGCCTTCGCGAGCACCTCGCCCATGATCGTCTCCGACTGCCCTTTCGCGTAGACCTCCGCGTTGTCGAAGAAGTTGAC
This sequence comes from Casimicrobiaceae bacterium, assembly GCA_035711225.1. Lineage (GTDB taxonomy): Bacteria > Pseudomonadota > Gammaproteobacteria > Burkholderiales > Casimicrobiaceae > VBCG01. The sequence continues at coordinate 11,012 of DASTCK010000324.1, read as the reverse complement.
GCCCGCGTCGTAGGCGGCGGCCATGCACTCTCGCGCGAGGTCCGCGCCCATCTGGTTGCCGTAGGTGACCCACGAGCCGAACGACAGCGCGCTCACCTTGACGCCGGCGCGGCCCAGCCGGCGGTAGTGCATCTCGGTCATCGGGAATTTTCGCGTGAAGGAAGTCGACTCGTCGCCCGGGATCGGGCGAGCGGGAAGCTAGAATGCCCGCTCGATTGTAACCGCAAGGACGTCTTCCATGGCCGCGCGCCGCCCGCCGCTCACCGCCGACGCCCTGTGGGCGATGAAGCGCATCGGCACGCCCACGCTGTCGCCCGACGGCGCGCAGGCGTGCGCGCCGGTGACGAGCTACGACGTCGGCAAGAACGAGGGAACGACGGAGCTGTGGCTGTACCCGACGCGGCCGGGCCGCGCCGCGCGGCCGAGGCGCCTCACCGCCGGCGACAAGGACAGCGGCCCGGCGTGGTCGCCCGACGGCAAGCTCATCGCGTTCACCGCGAAGCGCAAGGACGACGAGGTTCCGCAGCTCTACGTGATCGCGCCCGACGGCGGCGAGGCGCGCCGCGTGACGACGCTCTCGACCGGGTGCGCATCGGTTCGCTGGTTCGCGGACGGCAAGCGCGTCGCGTTCCTCTCGTCGGTGTGGCGCGACCTGCCCAACGACGCCGCGCAGGCGAAGCGCCTGAAGGAGCGCAAGGAAGCCAAGGTGAAGGTGCACGCGACCGAGCGCGCCGAATACCGATTCTGGGACCACTGGCTCACCGACGGCCGGGAGCCGCACGTATTCGTCTGCGACGTCGCGACCGGCCGCTGCCGCGACGCGCTCGCCGGCACCGGGCTCGCGCTTCCGCCGTGGGAGCCGTCGACCAGCGACTTCGACGTCGCGCCCGACGGGCGCGAGATCGCGATCACCGCCGACCTCGCGGACGAGCCCGGCATGCTGCACCGGACCGACGTCGTCACGATCGACCTCGCGACCCGGCGCAGGCGCGTGCTGACCGCGTCGACCGGACGCTCGGACGGTGCGCCGCGCTATTCGCCCGACGGCAAGGTCGTCGCCTTCCTGTCGCACGACACCGAGCGCTCGCACGTCGACCAGGGCCACCTCGAGCTCGTCGGACGGCGGGGCGGCTCGCCGCGCGCGGTCGGCACCGCGTTCGACCGGGCCGTCTCGCACGTGCAGTGGGCGCCGGACGGGGGCTCGCTGCTGTTCACGGCGGAGGACCGCGGCCGCACCGGGATCTGGCGGCTCGCCGCGGGCGTGGCGCGACCGACCCTCGTCGTGCCGGGCGGCACGATCGGGGGATTCGCGCAGTCGAAGGACGGCGCGACGATCGCCTTCGACCGCGCGTCCACGCAGCACCCGCCGGCGCTGTTCGCGTGCGACCGCCACGGCGGGCACGAGCGTCCGCTCGAGTCGACCAACGCCGCGCTCCTCGCGAAGCACGCCCTCGGCGAGGTGCGCGAGATCACCGTCAAGGGCTGGGGCGGCGAGCCCGTGCAGGTATGGCTCGTGCTCCCGCCGGGCTTCGACCCGAAGCGGAAATGGCCGCTGCTCCATTCGATCCACGGCGGCCCGCACACCGCGCACGGCGACGGCTGGCATTTCCGCTGGAACGCGCACGTCTTCGCCGGCCAGGGCTACGTGGTCGCGCTGGTGAACTACCACGGCTCGTCCGGTTTCGGGCAGAGGTTCCTCGAGACGATCGTCGCGCGCTACGGCGAGAAGGAGTTCGCCGACATCGAGGCGGCCACCGACGCTCTTTTGCGCACCGGCTACGTCGACCGCGCGCGCCTGGTCGCCACCGGCGGCAGCTACGGCGGCTTCATGGCCGCGTACATGAACGGCCACACCGACCGGTACGCGAGCTTCGTCTGCCACGCCGGCTGCTACGACTGGGTCAGCATGATGGCCACCGACGGCTACATGTGGTTCCACCGCGAGCTCGGGGCCTGGCACTGGGACGACGAGGCGCGCGTGCTGCGCCAGTCTCCGCACCACCACATCCGCAACGCCCGGACGCCGACGCTCGTGGTCCACGGCGAGCAGGATTTCCGCGTACCCGCGACGCAGGCGCTCCAGTACTACCACACGCTGAAGGCGAAAGGCGTCGAGGCGCGGCTCGTCTATTTCCCCGACGAGAACCACTGGATCCTGAAGCCGCAGAACTCGCTTCGCTGGTACCGGGAGTTCTTCGACTGGATCGCGCGGCGCGCGCCTGGCGGGGGGCGCCGCGCGGTTCGGGCGCGGGTCGGCGCGCCAACCGGCTCCCGGCGGGCGAAGCGCGCGCGGGACCGCCGATCGCGCTAATGGCGCGCGGCGAGCGGCGGCGGTCCTAGTACGACGGCCCGGCGGTCTGCGCGGCGCGTCGCTCCCAGACCTCCTGGCAGCGGATGCAACGGGCCGCGGCCGGGTAGGCGTGCAGCCGGGCCGCGGGGATCGGCTCGTCGCAATCGGCGCAGCGGCCGTAGGTGCCGTCGGCGAGACGCTTCAATGCGCGCTCGACCTCGGCGATCTCGGCGACGTCGCGGGACACCATCGCGATGTCGAATCCGGCCATCGCGTCGGCGACCGCCCAGTCGTCGGTGTCCTCGAGGCGGTTGCGGAGCGCCATCGAGCCGGGATCGTCATGGTCGGCGAACTGCTCGCGGATGGCCGCGCGCAATTCACGGTGCCGGGCACGCAGCCGGTCGGCCAGGTGGCGCAGGTCGGGGGCGGACATCGAGGCGTTCATCGGGAGGGAGGGGGTCGCTGCGGCGCAACGGGCGCCTGCCGTGCATCGTGGCCGATCGGGCCGCCCGCGGGGTTGACCCGCATCAACCGGGCGGTCGCGACGCGCGGGGCCTTGAATCCCGCCGCGCCGGTTCCCATCTGCACCCTCACGGTCCGGCGGCGTCCGCGCCCCCGGACGGCCCCCTTTCCAGAACGGTACGACAGGAGACCCACCATGACGCGACTGCAAGTCTACGATCCTTTCGCGGGTTCCGGCATCGACGAGCTGTTCCGCGGATTCTTCACGCCGGTCCGGCGCGAGCAGGACGGCCCGGCGGCGATCCGGATCGACGTGACCGAGAACGACAAGGGCTACGTGGTCCACGCCGAGATCCCGGGCGTGAGCAAGGAGGACATCCACGTGGCGATCGAGGGCAACCAGGTGTCGATCGGCGCGGAAGTGAAGCGCGAGACCGAGAAGAAGGACGGCGAGCGCGTGCTGCGCACCGAGCGCTACAGCGGCAGCGTATTCCGCAGCTTCGTGCTGCCGAGCGAGATCGACGAGTCGGCCAGCGAGGCGAAGTACGAGGGCGGCGTGCTCGAACTCAAGCTCGCGAAGAAGCCGGTCATCGCGGGCCGCAAGCTCACGGTCCAGTAGTCCGGTTCAGCGGAACGCAGGCGCGCGGGGGGCCGGCGGCTCCTCGCGCGTCGCCGCGCCCGCGCCGCCAGGGTGCGGGCTCAGCGCACGCGCTTCGCGACGAACTCCTCGTCGACGTTGTCGCGGAAGTAGCTCCACGGCGACGAGGCGCTCGCGAGCCGGCGCCAGATCTCCGGCGACACGCCGGAGTACTCGAACGTGCCCGACGTCAGCTCGATGACGAGCTTGCGCGTCCGCTCGTCGTAGCCGGCGGCCTTGAGGTTGCCGCCGTTCATCGCCCTCATCTCCATCGCGCGGCCCTCCCAGGTGCCCGGCACGATCGTCCCGGGCGGCGGCTCGCGGGCCGGCCGGCCGAAGCCCGCCGCCGTGCGGCCCATCCGCCCCGCCCGTCGCGGCGACCCGCCTCGGGCGCGCTGTGCGCCGTCGCGGCGCGCGGTCGAGTATGGTCGCCACCCCCGGACCGGTCAATCGGCGCCAGGCGTACGGCCCCGGCGCTATACTCGACGCGATGCGAGAGGTCGTTCGGCGCGTGCTCACGCTGATCCTGACGCCCGGCGAGGCGTGGGACGAGATCGCGAGCGAGAAGACCTCGATCGACCAGCTGATCCGGCGCTACATCGTGCCGCTCGCGTTGCTCGCGCCCGCCGCGACGATCTTCGGCATGAAGACGTTCGACGCGAGCTGGGACCCCGCGCACGGATACCTGGTCCCGCCCGAGGCGATCTGGGCCGCCGGCGCGGCCACGCTCTTCGCGACGATCGTGTCGATCTTCGCGCTCGCGGCGATCTTCGTGCTGATCGCGCCGATGTACGGCAGCTCGCGCGACTACGTGGCGGCGCTGAAGGTCGCGACCTACGGCGCGGTGCCGGTGCTGGTCGCCGGCGCGACGCTGGTGCTGCCGGTGATGGCGATGGTCGCCGTCGTGGCGCTCTGCCACACGATGTTCCTCTACTGGCTCGGCGTGCGCCGCGTGCTCGCCGTGCCCGCCGAAGCGGGCACCGAGTTCATCGGCATCTCGCTGGTGATGCTCGGCGGCGCGTCCTCGATCGCGGGGGCGGCGTTGTCGAGCGTGGGGGTGTTCTGAAAGGCGTGAAGCGGCGATGGGCGATAGGCGATAGGCGATAGCCGCCGCCTGGGTTTTTCCCATCGCCTATCGCCCATCGCCCATCGCCACTTCTTGTTTCCTCAATGCCCCGCCTTCCCCCCCCATAGCTGCTTCAGGCGCGCGTCGCGCCCGCAGCCGGTGCGGTAGTAGGTGTAGCGCGCGGGGTTCTTCAGGTAGTAGTCCTGGTGGTAGTCCTCGGCGGGCCAGAACTCGCCCGCGTCGACGATCGGCGTGACGATCGGCTCCTTGAACGGCTTGCTCTTCTCGAGCGCGGCCTTCGACGCCTCGGCGGCCTTCCGCTGCTCGGGCGTGTGCACGAAGATGGCCGTGCGGTATTGCGTTCCGCGGTCGCAGAACTGGCGGTCGTCGACGGTGGGATCGACGTTGACCCAGAACACCTCGAGGAGCTTCTCGTAGCTCACCTTCGACGGGTCGTAGGCGACCTGCACGACCTCGGCGTGGCCGGTGATGCCCGACGACACCTCCTCGTAGGTCGGGTAGCGCTTCTTGCCTCCCATGTAGCCGGAGGTCGTCGAGAGGACGCCGGGCAGCTTGTCGTACGGCGGCTCCATGCACCAGAAGCATCCGCCGGCGAAGGTGGCGATCGCGGTCGTCGCGGATTTGGACGCGGGTGCCGGGGCCTGCGCCGACGCGCCCGGCGCGGCGGCGAGGATCGAGGACAGCACGAGCACAGCGAGCGTGGGGATCGTCATGGGGTCTCCGGAGGGATGCGCGTGCGATCGGTCGGGCGACGGCCCCGGGCGCTTACGACGCCGGCCGCCGGCCCGCCCTAGTGGGGGCGCATGCGGTCCTTCGCCTCGAAATAGGCGCGGGCGTGCTTGAGGATCTGGCCGTCGCTCGGATGGTCGGCGCCTTCGATGCCGACGACCTTTGCCGCCACCGCCGGCTCGTGCCGCTTCCACCAGTCGACCAGGCGCAGCTTCGCCTCGGCCGGGCCGGTGACGAGGATTTCCCCGGTGTCGCGGACCGCGGCGGCGATCGCGCGGTAGAACACCGGATCCTCGGCATCGCGCGCGCCGGAGATCGAGCCCTCGCGGTGGTGGACCTGGCGGTGCCCGGCACGCGCGTGGACGAGCGCGGCCTCGGCCTCGTCGCGATTGAACGTCACGACGTGGGCGTCGCGATGGTCGACCCAGACGACGGCATGGAAGTGGCTCATGGGAACTGCCTCCGGAAGCGTGGGAAGGGTCGCATTGTGCATGGGAACGACGAATGCGGGAGTGGGCGCGGGGAGTGGGGAGTCGGAGGCTGGTAGGACGCGCGCGTCCGGTGTCAGCTTTCCGCTGCCCCCCATCGCCTTATGATGCGTCGCATCCGCTTCGATCCTCCTTTCGATGACCCGTTCCCCGCTCGCCGCCCTCGCGCTCGCCGCCCTCTGCGCGGCCGCGCCTGCCGCCGCCGCCGATCCGCCGCGCGTGCTGCGCACGGTGATCGGCATCGCCGAGACGAGCTTCGATCCCCAGTTCGCGTCCGATGCCGCGTCGGCCGCCGTCATCGACGAGGTCTACGAGGCGATGCTCGACTACGACTACCTCGCGCGTCCGCTCAGGCTCGTTCCGCGCACGCTCGAAGCGCTTCCGGTGTCGCCCGACGGCGGGCGCACGTGGATCTGCAAGCTGAAGCGGGGCATCCGATTCACGCCGGACGCCGCGTTCGACGGCAAGCCGCGCGAGCTCACCGCGGCGGACTACGCGTACACCTACCGGCGCGTGCTCGACCCGGCCGTGAAGTCGCCGTGGCTGTGGCTCCTCGACGGGAAGGTCGAGGGGGGCGATGCGGCCCGCGAGCGCGCGACGAAGTCCGGCCGCTTCGACTACGAGGCTCCGCTGGCCGGCCTCGAGGTCGTCGATCGCTACACGCTGCGCATCCGCCTCGTCGCGCCGGACCTGCGCTTTCCCTACGTGCTCGCGATTCCCTACCTCGGCGCGGTCGCGCGCGAAGTGGTCGAGCGCTACGGGCTCGACTTCGGCGCGCATCCGGTCGGCACCGGCGCGTTCCGGCTCGCCGAGTACAAGCGCAGCGCACGCATCGTGCTCGAGCGCAATCCCGACTACCGGGCTGAGACCTACGCGCCGGCCGGGCCGGTGCCGCCCGAATCGCAGGCGATCGTCGCCGCCCTCAAGGGGCGCCGGCTCCCGCTGCTCGACCGCGTCGAGGTCAGCGTGATCGAGGAGGCGCAGTCGCGCCTGCTCGCGTTCCTCAACGGCGAGGTCGACGTCGACCCGCTCGTGTCGTCGTCGCTGATCGACGAGGTCCTCGCCGACGGAAAGCTCAGGCCGGCGCTCGCGGCGAAGGGCGTCCGGCACGAGGGCGCGCTCCGCCCCAACACCTACTGGGTGTACTTCAACATGGAGCACCCGGTGGTGGGAGGCTACGAGCCGGCGAAGATCGCGCTTCGGCGCGCGATCTCGATGGCCTACGACGCGGGCGAGGCGCTGCGGCTCCTCTCGAAGGGACGCGGGGTGCTCGCGCAGAGCCTGGTGCCGCCGGGCATCGCGGGCTACGACGCGAACTGGAAGCTCGGCGCGCAGGTCTACGATCCCGCGGCGGCGCGCGCGCTGCTCGACCGCTTCGGCTACAAGGACCGCGACGGCGACGGCTACCGGGAGACGCCGGACGGGAAGCCGCTCGCGCTCGAGCGCTGGTCGGTGCCGACCTCCGCGCAGCGTCAGGCGGACGAGCTGTGGAAGAAGAACCTCGACGCCGTGGGACTCAGGCTCGCGATTCGAAAGGACAAGCTCCCGGAGCTCCGCAAGATGGCGCGCAACGGCAAGATCCCGTTCGCGAGCGACGGCTGGAACGCGGACTACCCGGACGCCGAAAACTTCATGCAGCTGCTCTACGGCCCGAACGCGGGCCAGGAGAACCAGCCGCGGTTCAAGCTCGCCGAGTACGACCGCCTCTACGACGAGGCGCGCAAGCTGCCGGACTCGCCCGCCCGCACCGCGCTGTTCGGCCGCATGCAGGCGCTGATCGTCGCGTACGCGCCGATGCGCTTCACGCAGCACATCATCGAGGACCACGTGTGGCACAAGCGCGTCCTCAACTACCGCGCGCACCCGATCCGCCAGTTCGCCTTCCGCTACTACGACGTCGAGGGGCCCGTGCCGGCGCGCTGATGGGCGATAGGCGGTAGGCGATAGGCGATAAGCGATAGGCGATAGGCGATAGGCGATAGGTCGCGCGATCACATCCGGCGCAGAAGCGAGAACGGTCAGCGGCGCGGGCTTACCTCTCGCTCATCGCCTATCGCCATCCTAGAAGCGAGAACGGTTCAGCAGCGGGTTTGCCTATCGCTCATCGCCCATCGCCTCCCACCAGCCGAGAAGCGAGAACGATTCGGCTGCGGGCTTACCTATCGCCTATCGCCCATCGCCTATCGCCTCCCCCCTCCCGCCCATCGCCTATCGCCTCCTCCCTCCCGCCTATCGCCCATCGCCTTCGCTTCCGAGCCTCTCGCGCGCGCGACGAATGAGCGCCGCATCGTCATCCTCGCCGTACCCCGCCTCGACGGCGTCGACGAACGCGCGGCGGGCGGCTTCCGCGAACGGTGCGCCGACCCGTGCGCGTCGCGCAACGTCGCAGGCGATGCCGATGTCCTTCGCGAGGATGCGCGCCGCCGCACGCGGCGCGTAGTCGCCCGCGAGGCTGCGCGGCACGCGGTCGGCGAAGATCCAGCTCGCGCCCGAGCTCGCCGCGATCACCTCCGCGGTCGCCTTCACGTCCAGTGACAGCGCGTGCGCGAGCGCGAGCGCCTCGGCGGCCGCGGCGAGGTTCGCGCCCGCGAGCAGGTTGTTGACGATCTTGGTGGCGGCGGCGTCGCCGACGCGATCCGAGATCGCGAAGCGCCGGCCCGCGATCGCGGCGAGCACCTCTGCCACGCGCTCCCGCGCTTCGGCGGGACCGGCGACCATGATCGTCATCGTGCCGTCGGCCGCTTTCGCCGGGCCGCCGGATACCGGCGTGTCGAGGATCGTGATGCCGGCTGATGCGCAGCGCGCCGGCAGCTCACGAACGTACGCGGGGTCGAGCGTCGACGCGACGAGCACGATGCGATCGCGCGCGCCGGAGCCGGCGAGGCCGTCGCGTCCGAAGAGCACGTCGTCGACCTGCCGCGCGTCGACGACGATCACGATCACGACGGGCGCTGCGCGCGCCACCGCGGCGGGCGACGCGGCGATCGTGGCGCCCGCCTGGCGCGCCCGTGCGTCGGCCTCCGGGCGGATGTCGCGCGCGACGACGGCGAAGCCGTTGCGCACGAGCGACGCGACGATGCCGAGCCCCATCGCGCCCGGGCCGATCACGCCGACGGTGCGCGGCGGAACGTCCACGCTGCCGGTCCGCTATTTCGGCGCGCCCGGCACCATCAGCGGCACGCATTGCTGCAGCGTCCACGCGGTGCCGTCGCGGACGTACTGGAGGCCGCCGGGCATGGGCCCCGTGCCGCCGCCGCCGCGGATCTCGACCAGGCCGTTGGTGTACCGCACGCCCGACGAGGCCGGGACTTTCTGCAGCGTCACGCGCTCGCCGTCCGGCGTCAGCATGCGCACCTCGTCGGGGAGGAAGCGGATCACGATCCGCTGCCCTTCCAGCTCGCACGCGATCGTGTCCTGCGACTGCACGTCGGGCGGTTTCTGCGGCGTGGCGCAGGCGCCGGCGAGGACGGCCGCGAGGGCCAGGACCAGCGACAAGGGGCGGGGCATGGCGCTAGGGTAGCAAAGGGCGGAGGCGATAGGCGATAGGCGATAGGCGATAGGCGAAAGGAGCCTCGCGCGATCACAGCCGATTGAGGAGCGAGGACGGTTCGGCTGCGGATTTGCCTATCGCCTATCGCCCATCGCCCATCGCCCGCCCGTCAGCAGTCCGGCACCGACATCGCCACGCCGCCGAGCGACGCCTGCTTGTAGCGCCCGGCGAGCGCGCGCGACGACTCGACCATCGACTGGACGACGGCGTCGAGCGCGACGCGCGGCGCGGGCACGCGCAGCGCCTGCCCGGCCGCCGCGCAGGCGCGCGCGGCCGCGAGGCCGTTACGCTCGATGCACGGCGACTCGATGCGGCCGGCGACCGGATCGCACGCGAGGCCGAGGTGCGGCTCGAGCGCGAGCTCCGCGGCATGCAGCGCCTGCGCCGGCGTGGCGCCCTGCGACGACGCGTAGCCCGCGGCGGCCATCGCCGCGGCGACGCCGATCTCGCCCTGGCACCCGACCTGTCGCAACCCCGCGCGGCGGAGCAGCGCGCCGGTCGCGCCGGCCACCGCGAGGAAGTCGACTTCGGCGTCGTCCGGGCGGCGGTCCGACTCGAGCGCCAGCCGGAGGAGCGCGGCGACGACGCCGGCGGCGCCGTTCGACGGCGCGGCGACGGCAAGCTCGCCCGCCGCATTCTCCTCGGCGGCGGCGAGCGCGTAGACGCGGCAGCGCTGCGCATCCGTGACGGTCGACGCCGGCAACGATCGCGCGAGTGCGGCGGCGGTGCGCTTGCGACCGCTCGGCAGCGCGCCGTCGCGCTGGCACCCGCGCTCGATCGACGTCCGCATGGCCGCGGCCATCGCGAGCAGTCGCGAGCGAACTTCGCCGGGGCTCGCGAGCGCGCCTTCGTTCGCCAGCGCGACGAACGCGAGGCGGCGCCCGCCGGCGAGCCGGCACGCCTCGATCAGCGCGTCGGCGGACGCCTCGTAGCCGTAGGGAACGCGCATCGCGCCGCGCGCGCCGGCACTCTCGCCCGATCCGACGACCTCGTCGTCGCCGATCGGTACGTAGACGCGGTCGGCGAGCGCCGTCCCGTGCGCGTCGAACGCCGCGAAGCGCACCGCGCTGCCGCCGTACGCGAGCGCGCGATCGACGCGGAAGCCGATGTCGGCGGCCGGATCGAAGCGCACCGGGTGATGGCCGTCGAGACGGATCGCGCGCCGCGACGCCGTTGCCGCGTGCAGCGTCGCGAGCGACACGGCGTCGCACTGTGCGCGCTCGACGCCCTGCAGACCGGCCACGATGGCGCTGTCCGCGGCGGCTTCGCGGCCGACGCAGGCGGCGCCGCCGTAGAGCTCGACGCCGAGCCGAGCAACGCCCGGGAGGTGACCGCTCGCCGCGAGGTCGTGAACGAAGCGGCGCGCCGCGAGCCACGGGCCGGCCGTGTGCATCGACGACGGGCCCGGCCCCGGCCTCAGGACCGTGAACAGGCTCAGGTAAGCCACGTGGTGCATCCCCCCGGGCGGCGCGGCATCGGGGCCGCGCTCGCGAACGCCGGAGTATCGCCGTGACCGCGGCGGCACCGCAACGCGACCGAGGGCCGGCGCCCGCCGGCCGCTGGACGGCGTCGCCCTCAGCCCGGCGAGGGGGGGCCGTCGTCGCTCGGCCCGTCGCCGTGGTACAGGCGCACGATGCCCGCCCGGTGCGCGGCGGCACGGCACGCGGGGCAGGCGCGGGAGCTTCCGACCAGCACCGCGCCCTGGACGCCGGCGCGACCGAGCCGTGCGAGGGCGTCCGCGAGGGCGACGCGCTCGGCGTGCGCGTCGG
>DASTCK010000323.1:0-14881 GCA_035711225.1 Casimicrobiaceae bacterium | reverse complement strand
GGTCCGGCGCCTCGAGCGCCGGACACGCTCGCATGATAGCGGCAACCGCCGGCACGCCGCGACGCGGCCGCCGCGAAGGCACGGCGGTTCGACGACGCCTGCATGGCAAGTCTTCGAAGCGGGGCGCGCCCGGGCGCGGCGAGCGGCACCGGCCGCGTTCGCCCGGACGCGACGGACGCGACGCCGGGCGCCTCGCCCGCGGCGCCGCAAGGGACCTCAACAGGCTACGCGAGGCGCCCGTGGCACTGCTTGTACTTCTTGCCGGAGCCGCAGGGGCAGGGATCGTTCCGACCGACCTTCTCGCCGGCCCGCACGAAGGGTTGCGCCGCGACCGCCGTCGCCCCGCCCTCGTCCGCGGGCGCTGCGGCCAGCGCCTCCTCGTAGTCGGCGTGCTGGTAGCGCACGTTCGACACGGGTTCCGGCTCCTCGACCGCCTGCACGTCCTCCTGCGTCTTCACCTGGACGGTCAGCATGACCTTGACGACGTCGGTCTTGATGCGATCGAGCATGTCGGAGAACAGCTCGAACGCCTCGCGCTTGTACTCCTGCTTCGGGTTCTTCTGCGCGTAGCCGCGCAGGTGGATGCCCTGGCGCAGCTGGTCGAGCTGCGACAGGTGGTCGCGCCAGTGGTGGTCGAGCGTCTGCAGCACCAGGCTGCGCTCGAAGCTGCGCATGATCTCCGCGCCCGCGGCCGTCTCCCGCTCGCGCCACGCCGCGAGCGCCGCGTCGGCGACGCGGTCGCGGATCGTCTCGTCGTTGACCTCGGGATCCTTGATCCACTCGTGCGCGTCGACGCGCAGCTGCAGGTCGGCGGCGAGCGCGGCCTCGAGCCCCTTCAGGTCCCACTGCTCCTCGACCGACTCGGCCGGCACGAAGCGGCGCACGATCGTGTCGAGCTCGCCGCGGATCATGCTCGCGATCGAGTCGGACACGTCGGCGCTGTCGACCAGCTCGTTGCGCTGGTGGTAGATCACGCGCCGCTGGTCGTTCGCGACGTCGTCGTACTCGAGCAGCGCCTTGCGGATGTCGAAGTTGCGCGACTCGACGCGGTTCTGCGCCTTCGCGATCGAGCGGTTGACGATCGTGTGCTCGATCGGCTCGCCCTCCGGCATCTTGAGCTTCTGCATGATGACGCCGAGCCGCTCGCCGCCGAAGATGCGCAGCAGCGGATCCTCGAGCGACAGGTAGAAGCGCGAGCTGCCGGGGTCGCCCTGGCGGCCGGAGCGGCCGCGCAGCTGGTTGTCGATGCGCCGCGACTCGTGGCGCTCGGTGCCCACGATGTGCAGCCCGCCCGCCTTGACCACGGCGTCGTGGCGCGCCTGCCACTCGGTGCGCAGCGCCGCGATCGCGCTCTCGCGCTCGTCGGGCGGGAGCGACGCGTCCTCGCGCAGGCGGAGGATCGTCGGCTCGATCGCCCCGCCCAGCACGATGTCGGTGCCGCGGCCCGCCATGTTGGTGGCGATCGTCACCGCGTGCGGGCGCCCCGCCTGCGCGACGATCTCGGCCTCGCGCGCGTGCTGCTTGGCGTTCAGCACCTCGTGCTTGAGCCCCTCCTTCTGCAGGAAGCCCGACAGGAGCTCGGAGTTCTCGATCGACGTCGTGCCCACCAGCACCGGCTGGCCGCGAGTGTGGCAGTCGCGCACGTCGGCGATGATCGCGTCGACCTTTTCCTGGAAGGTGCGGAAGACGAGGTCGTTCTCGTCGCGCCGGATCATCGGCAGGTGCGTCGGGATCACGACCGTCTCGAGGTGGTAGATCTGCTGGAACTCGAACGCCTCGGTGTCGGCGGTGCCGGTCATGCCGGCGAGCTTGCCGTACATCCGGAAGTAGTTCTGGAACGTGATCGACGCCAGCGTCTGGTTCTCGCGCTGGATCGCCACGCCCTCCTTCGCCTCGACGGCCTGGTGCAGCCCTTCCGACCAGCGCCGGCCCGCCATCAGGCGCCCGGTGAACTCGTCGACGATGACGACCTCGCCGTTCTGCACGACGTAGTGCTGGTCGCGGTGGTAGAGCGAGTGCGCGCGCAGCGCCGCGTACAGGTGGTGCATAAGCGAGATGTTGTGCGCGTCGTACAGGCTCGTGTTCGGCGCGAGGAGCCCCGCTTCGGCGAGGACCGCCTCGGCGTGCTCGTGGCCCTCCTCGGAGAGCAGCACCTGGTGCGCCTTCTCGTCGACCCAGAAGTCGCCCGGCCCGTTCTCGGTCTCCTGCCGCTTGAGCCGCGGCGCGAGGTCGTTCAGCCTGTAGTACATCTCGATGTTGTCGTCGGCCTGCCCCGAGATGATCAGCGGCGTGCGCGCCTCGTCGATCAGGATCGAGTCGACCTCGTCGACGATCGCGTACGGCAGTCCCCGCTGCACGCGCTCGGTCGGCTGGTAGACCATGTTGTCGCGCAGGTAGTCGAAGCCGAACTCGTTGTTGGTGCCGTAGGTGATGTCCGCGGCGTACGCCTTCTGCTTCTCGGCGTGCTGCATCTGCGACAGGTTGACGCCCACCTCGAGCCCGAGGAAGCGGTAGATGCGGCCCATCCAGTCGGCGTCGCGCTGCGCCAGGTAGTCGTTCACCGTGACGATGTGGACGCCCTTGCCGGTGAGCGCGTTCAGGTAGCCAGGGAGCGTCGAGACGAGCGTCTTGCCCTCGCCCGTGCGCATCTCCGCGATCTTGCCGTGGTGCAGCGCCATCCCGCCGATCAGCTGCACGTCGAAATGGCGCATGCCGAGCGTCCGCTTGCCTGCTTCGCGGACGACCGCGAACGCCTCGGGAAGCACGTCCTCCAGCGTCGCGCCGCCCGCGACCCGCGCCTTGAGCTCGTCGGTCTTCGCGCGCAACGCCGCGTCGTCGAGCGCCGCGACGGCGGGCTCGAGCGCGTTGATCTCGCGGACGACGGCGGAGTACTGCTTGAGGAGCCGCTCGTTGCGGCTGCCGAAGATGCGGGTGAGGATGTTGGAGATCATCGCGAGGAAGGCGCCACGAAACCCCTGAGACCGCGCCGCGTCGCGGGGCGTTCCGGACGCGGGGCTCGCCCCTGCGCCCGGCCCCGGGGGCCGGCGGCGCGGGCAGCGCCGGGGGTCGTCAGTTCTGGAGGAAGCGCGCCGGGTTCTGCGGCACGCCGTTCAGGCGAACCTCGAAGTGCAGGTGCGGACCGGTCGACCGCCCGGTCGAGCCGACCGTCGCGATCTGCTGCCCGCGCACGACGAGGTCGCCTTCGCGCACGGCCATCGACGACGCGTGCGCGTAGCGGGAGACGAGTCCGTTGCCGTGGTCGACTTCGATCATTTTACCGTACTCGCGATTGACGTCCGCGAAGATGACCTTGCCGCTCGCGGCGGCGACGATGGGCGTCCCGGTCTCGGCCGGGAAATCCACGCCCTCGTGGTAGCTCTGCTGGCCGGAGAACGGGTCGATCCGGTAGCCGAAGTTGGACGAGTACCAGCCCTCGCTGATCGGATAGCGGCTCGGAAGGAACTTGAGGCTGGCCGAGGTCTGGATCAAGAGGGCCTCGAGCACCGACAGCTGGTCGGTGCGCTGGTCGACCTTGCGGCCGAGGGAGTCGAGCAGCGAGCCGAACTCGTCCACCGAGAGGTCGCGCGAGGGCATCGTCGTCGACATCGCGCCCCCACGGCCCGGCGGGGTGCCCTTGGCGGGGAGCTCCTGGGGCTTGAGGCCCGCGACGCCCGCCAACCGGTCGCCGAGGCTGTCGAGCCGCATCACCTGGGCCTCGAGGTCCCCGAGCTTCAGCGCCATCGCGTTGAGGTGCGCCTGGATCTTCTCCTGGGCCCGCTGCGCCTCCTCGCGTTGGTCGGCGAGCACGATCGCCTGCAGCCACGGGTGCTTGACCGCGGCCGCCCACTTGAGCGTCAGGTAGTTGAACGCCAGCGTGAAGACGACGAGGAGGACGGTCGCGACGAACGCGACGACGACGGCATGGCGCCAGTCGAGCGAGAGCGTCCTCGCGCGCGCGTTCGCCCCGCTGACCAGTATGATGTCCACGTCGACAGCCTCCCCTGCAATGCAACCGCGATGCCCAAGGAAGCGCTCGCGTCCGGCAGGCCTCTCGCCCGGGTCCTGTCCGACGACCCGCAGGTCGCCGCCTGGAACCGGCGCCGCCGCGACGAAGCGGCGGTGAACCGGGCGATCGGCGTGGTGCTGCCACGTCCGCTGGCGGCGCATGTCGCCGCCCTGCTGCCCGCGCCCGACCGGCTCGACCTGGTCGCGACGACCGGCACCATCGCCGCCGCGTTGCGGCAACGCCTGCCTGCCGTGCGCCTCGCCCTCGGGCACGAGGGCATGGAGTTTAGGGAAATTCGGGTGCGCGTGCAACCGGGGGTCGCGCCGGAGATACCGAGAAAACCCCTTCCGCGTCAATGGGATAGGGCACAAAAACCGGCGCTGGCGGGCCTCGCCCGCGACCTGCCGGACGGCCCGCTCAAGGACGCCGTCGCCCGCTGGCTCGCCCGGGCCGGTCGCTGAAGTCCCCGGCGAGCGGCGCCCTCAGAGCATGAGCAGGACGCGCTCCACCGCGAAGAAGACCAGCACGCCCGCGAGCACGAGCAGCAGCACCTTGACCACCTGCCCGATGAAGCGCAGGTAGCGGCGGTCGCGCGTGACGAGGTAGAGCACGAAGGCCACGCCCACGCAGGCGAGGCCCAGGACGAGCAGCAGGCGGACGATCACCATGGGGGACAGCCCGGGCGGCGACGATTGGCGGCGATGGGACGGGACGCCGTTGCACGCCCGGCTGTCGTCGACCCCGGGCGCGGGCTACGCCGCCGCGGTGCGCCAGTCGTAGAACGCGCTCGGCACCTCGTCGGCCTTGTCGAACGTGACGATGCGCGTCGCGTCGGGCCGCGCGAGCAGCGCGCGGGCGAGCGCGTTGTTGAGCGCGTGCCCCGACTTGTGCGCCGTGTACTGGCCGATCAGCGGGTGGCCGAGCAGGTAGAGGTCGCCGATCGCGTCGAGCACCTTGTGGCGCACGAACTCGTTGTCGTAGCGGAGCCCCTCGCTGTTCAGCACGCGCACCTCGTCGAGGACGATCGCGTTCTGGAGGCTGCCGCCCAGCCCCAGCCCGGCGGCTCGCATCGCCTCGACGTCCTGCATGAAGCCGAACGTGCGCGCGCGCGCGACCTCGCGGATGTACGAGTGCTCGGCGAAGTCGATGACGACGTGCCGGTTCTCGGTGCCGAACACCGGGTGCGGGAAGTCGATCGTGAAGTCGAGCCGGAAGCCGTCGAACGGCTCGAACCGCGCCCACTTGTCGCCGTCGCGCACCTCGACGGGGGCGACGACGCGGAGGTAGCGCTTGGGCGCGTCCTGCTCGACGATGCCCGCGCCCTGCAGCAGGTAGACGAACGGTCCCGCGCTGCCGTCCATGATCGGCACCTCGGGGCCCGCGACGTCCACGTGCAGGTTGTCGATGCCGAGGCCCGCCAGCGCGCTCATCAGGTGCTCGACCGTCGAGACGCCGGCGTCGCCGGCGCGCAGCGTCGACGACAGGCGCGTGTCGCCGACCATCGTCGCCGTCGCCGGCAGCGGCGGGCTGCCGGCCAGGTCGGTGCGGTGGAAGACGATGCCCGTGTCCGCCGTCGCCGGCCGGAGCGTGAGCTCGACGCGGGCGCCGGTGTGCAGCCCGACACCGGTCGTGCGCGCGGCGGCCTTGAGCGTGCGTTGGCGAAGCATCGTGTCGTGACTCGCGCGGGCGTGGCGCCGTCCCGCCGCTCCGGCGGCGGGGCGCCGGAGCGCGAAACCTGACGACTCTAGCACAAGGCGCCGCGTTCCTCGCTCTCCCCGATCGCCGACGGTCAGTCGCTCTGCTTGCGCAGGAACGCGGGAATCTCGATGTCCGGGACGCTGCCGCCGCCGCCGATCGACGGCGTGCGACGGCGCACGACCGCCGGCTGGTCGAGCTTGTCGTAGTCGATCGTCTCGACCGTCATCCCGACCCCGTCGGTGCCGGTGCGCTCGACGATCGCGGGCTGCGTCAGCACCTCGAGCTTCGGCGGGCGCTTGACCTGCGCGGCGGCCGCGCCGCCGAGCCCCGTCGCGATCATCGTCACGCGCAGCTCGTCGATCATCGCGTCGTCGATCACGGTCCCCACGATCACCATCGCGTCGTCCGCGGTGAATTCCTTGATCGTGTGCATGACGTCGTGATACTCCTTCATGCGCAGGTCCGAGGCCGCCGTGATGTTCACGAGCACGCCGCGCGCGCCGGCCAGGTTGACGTCCTCGAGCAGCGGGCTGCGGACCGCCGCCTGCGCCGCCGCCCTCGCGCGCTCGCTCCCGCGCGCGGTCGCCGACCCCATCATCGCCATCCCGACCTCGCCCATCACGGTGCGCACGTCGGCGAAGTCGACGTTGACCAGGCCCGGGTTGTTGATCACCTCGGCGATCCCCGACACCGCGCCGTGCAGCACGTCGTTCGCGGCCGCGTAGGCGTCGAGCAGCGACACGTCCTCGCCGAGCACCGCCATCAGCTTGTCGTTGGGGATGATGATCAGCGAGTCGACGCGCTTGCCGAGCTCCTCGATGCCGGCTTGCGCCACCTTCTGCCGCTTGCCCTCGAACGCGAACGGCCGCGTCACGACGGCGACGGCGAGCACGCCCATGCTCTTGGCGATGTCGGCGATGATCGGCGCGGCGCCGGTGCCGGTGCCGCCGCCCATGCCGGCGGTGATGAACAGCATGTCCGCGCCCTCGATCAGCTCGGCGATCCGGTCGCGGTCCTCCATCGCGGCGTCGCGGCCGATCTCCGGCCGCGCGCCGGCGCCGAGTCCGCGGGTCAGCGCCGAGCCCAGCTGGAGCTGCGTGCGCGCGGTCGAGCGCTTGAGCGCCTGCGCGTCGGTGTTCGCGCAGATGAAGTCGACGCCCGACAGCCCCTTCAGGATCATGTGCTCCACCGCGTTGCCGCCGCAGCCGCCAACGCCGATGACCTTGATGATCGCGCCTTCCTGCGGAGCCTGGTCGATGATTTCGAACATGGGATTACCCTTCCTTTCTCGAGTGCGAGTGCGATGCGGAGTGAGGCGTTGCGGTGATGCTGGAATCTGCCTGGCAGCAAATGCCGTCGCCATGCGCCAAACGAAACGTGTGCTGGAAGCGAGACATCTGGAGTCGATGGACGTTGTCGTGGGGTCGCCACCGGAAATCGACTGGCGTCGCCAGCGATTTCCGGGTAACTCGA
The DNA here is from genome assembly GCA_035711225.1 of Casimicrobiaceae bacterium. Taxonomy (GTDB): domain Bacteria; phylum Pseudomonadota; class Gammaproteobacteria; order Burkholderiales; family Casimicrobiaceae; genus VBCG01. The sequence continues at coordinate 7,704 of DASTCK010000323.1, read as the reverse complement.
TTCGCGCGAAAGGAGGTCTTCACTTTCGCGCGCTCAAAAATTCGCCTTGAACCATTGCCGCATCCGCTCGGCGACGCCGCCGATGCCCTTGACCTGCATGCGCGCGGCTTCGGCGCGCAGCCACTGGTCGCGGCCGTACTGCAGCAGGCCCACCGCGGTCGAGTAGCGCGGGCTCCGCACGACGTCGGCGAGGCCGCCCATGTACGACGGGATGCCGATGCGGCACGGCAGGTGGAACACTTCCTCGCCGAGCTCGGCCATGCCCTGCAGCATCGACGTGCCGCCGGTGATCACGACGCCCGACGAGAGCAGCTCCTCGAAGCCGGAGCGCCGCAGCTCCGACTGCACCAGCGTGTAGAGCTCCTCGATGCGCGGCTCGATGACCTCGGCGAGCATCGGCCGGCTCAGCTTGCGCGGCGCTCGCTCGCCGACGCCGGGCACCTCGACGACGTCGTTCGCGTCGGCCAGCTGGCGAAGCGCGCAGCCGTGGCGGATCTTGAGCTCCTCGGCCTCCTTGGTCGGCGTGCGCAGCGTCATCGCGATGTCGTTGGTGACCTGGTCGCCGGCGATCGGGATCACTGCGGTGTGCCGGATCGCGCCGCCCGCGAACACGGCGATGTCGGTCGTCCCGCCCCCGATGTCCATCAGGCAGACGCCGAGCTCCTTCTCGTCGTCGTTCAGCACCGCGGCCGCGGAGGCGAGCGGCTGCAGCACGACGTCGTTGAGCTGCAGCCCGCAGCGGCGCACGCACTTGGCGATGTTCTCGACCGCCGACACCGCGCCGGTGACGATGTGGACCTTGACCTCGAGGCGCACGCCGCTCATGCCGAGCGGCTCGCGAACGTCGTCCTGCCCGTCGATGATGAATTCCTGCGGCAGGATGTGGAGGATCTGCTGGTCGTTGGGGATCGCGATCGCCTTGGCGGTCTCGATGACGCGGTCGATGTCGGCCTGCTGGACCTCCCCTTCCTTGATCGCGACCATGCCGCTCGAATTGAGGCTGCGGATGTGGCTTCCCGCGATCCCGGTCGTGACCGCGCCGATCCGGCAGTCGGCCATCAGCTCGGCCTCCTCGAGCACGCGCTGGATCGACGCCATCGTCGCCTCGATGTTGACGACGACGCCGCGCTTCAGGCCCCGCGAGGGCTGCGTGCCCAGGCCGATCACGTTGAGCTCGCCCTCCGGCCCGACCTCCGCGACGATCGCGACGATCTTCGAGGTGCCGACGTCGAGCCCGACGACGAGGTTCTTGCTGTCCTTGACCATGCGTTCGCTCTAGTCCCCTGATGACGGTTGCGCGCGCCGCGCCGTCTTCTCGCGGAATCCCGGCACGCGGGCCGCGAATCCGTTGCGGTAGCGCAGGTCGACCTCGGCCACGCGGGTGCCGCTTCGCGCGAGCGCGCCGATCGTGCGCGCGTACGCCGCCACGAAGCGTGCGAGCCGGACGTCCGGCTCGTCGCGGCCGAGCTCGATCGACAGCGGCGAGGCGTCGCTCGCGGCCTTGAGCCGCCAGCCGCCGCGCGCCGACACGCTGACGCCGCGCAGCGTGAGCCCGAGCGGCGCCACCATCGCGCTCCACGCGCGGTGGCGCGACGCGACCTCGGAGGCCCGCCCGTCCGGGCCCTCGAACTGCGGGAGCTCGCCGTCGAAGGCCGCCGAGAAGATCTCGCCGTCCGCGCTCACGAGCGCGGCGTCGTTCCATCGCGCGTAGGGGGCGTACTCCTCGACGGCCACCTCGAGCCGTCCCGGCCACTGGCGGCGCAGCGCGACGGTGCGCACCCACGGCACGCGAGCGAGCGCGCTCCGCGCGGCGTCGAGGTCGAGCGTGAAGAACGTGCCGGCGAGATCCGCGCGGATCGCCGCCTCGAGGTGCGCCGGGCTCGAGCGCTTGAGCGGCGTGGCGACGACGACCTCGCGGATCGCGAACGCGTCGTTCCGCGCGCCCCACGCGATCGCGCCCACGACGATCAGCGCGGTGGCGATCGCCGCCAGCGTCGCGGCGAGCGCGTTCAGCGCCTTGGGGTCATCCCACATGGGCGGCCTCCAGGATCGCGACGCAGAGATCGGCGAACGCGATGCCTTCCGCGCGCGCGGCCATCGGGACCAGGCTGTGGCCGGTCATGCCGGGCGAGGTGTTGAGCTCGAGGAACGACCAGCTGCCGTCGCGCCGCAGGATCAGGTCGAGCCGGCCCCAGCCGCTCGCGCCCAGGATGCGGAACGCGGCGAGCGACTGGACGCGGATCGCCTGCTCGACCGCGTCGGGCAGCCCGGCCGGGCAGTGGTAGCGCGTCTCGTCGCTGAAGTACTTGTGCTCGTAGTCGTAGTTGCCGCCGGGCGCCTCGATGCGGATCAGCGGCAGCGCGCGATCGCCCAGGATCGACGCGGTGAGCTCGCGGCCCTCGACGAATTCCTCGGCGAGGATCAGCCGGTCGTGCCTGGACGCTTCGGCGATCGCGAGCCGCACCTCGTCGCCGTCGACGGTCGACACCTTGGTGATGCCGATCGTCGAGCCTTCGCGCGCCGGCTTGACGATCAGCGGCAGCCCGAGCTCGGCGACGAGCTGCATCGGGTCGGTGGACGCGTCGACGACGCGGAACCGCGGCGTCGGGATGCCCGACGCGATCCAGACGAGCTTGGTGCGCCACTTGTCCATCGCGAGCGCCGAGGCCATGACGCCGCTGCCGGTGTACGGGATGCCGAGCGTCTCCAGCGCGCCCTGCACGGTGCCGTCCTCGCCGAAGCGCCCGTGCAGCGCGTTGAACACGCGCGAGTACCCGTCGCGCCGCAGCTCCCAGAGGTCGCGCTCGAGCGGGTCGAACGGATGCGCGTCGACGCCGCGCTCCCGCAGCGCGCCCACCACGGCGGTGCCGGACATCAGCGACACCTCGCGCTCCGCCGACGGGCCGCCGAGCAGCACCGCCACCCGGCCGAAGGGGCGCGCCGTCATCGTGCGCCTCCCCGTTCCGCCTCGCCCATCACGCGTACCTCGGGCTCGAGCGTCACGCCGAAGCGCCCCCGCACCGCGTCGCGGACGTGGAGGATCAGCGCCTCGATGTCCGCCGCCTGCGCGCGGCCGCCCGGATTGACGATGAAGTTCGCGTGCATCTCGGAGACGTGCGCGCCGCCGATCCTGCAGCCCTTGAGGCCGGCCGCCTCGACGAGCCGCGCCGCGTGGTCGCCTTCCGGGTTGCGGAACACGCTGCCCGCGTTGGGAAGCGAGAGCGGCTGCGTCGCGATGCGGCGCGCGAGCAGCTCCTTGATGCGGGCGCGTGCGCGCGCGGCATCGCCGGGCGGGAACGAGAGCCACGCGGCCGTGTAGATGCCGTCCTGCGGGCTGCCGTCGGCGCGCCGCACGCTGCGGTAGCCGACCGAGTAGTCGGCGGGCGTGCGCACGGTGAAGCTGCCGTCGCGCAGGAGCACCTCGACGCGCACGACGTGGTTCCACGTCTCGCCGCCGTAGCAGCCGGCGTTCATCGCGAGCGCACCGCCGAGGGTTCCGGGGACGCCCGCCAGGAACTCCGCCCCCCCGCAGCCGAGCCGCGCGGCCAGCCGTGCGACCTTAGGGCTCGCGACGCCGGCCTCGGCGTAGATCAGGCCGTCGGCCACGGTGAGCGCGGCACCCGGATCGTGCGTGATGACGACGGCGCCGCGCACGCCGCCGTCGCGCACCAGCGTGTTGCTGCCGAGGCCGAGCACGGTGAGCGGCATCGTCCGCGGCAGCTGCGCGACGAACGCCGCGAGATCGTCGCGCCCCGCGGGCCGGTAGAGCAGGTCGGCGGGTCCGCCGGCGCGCCAGCTCGTGTAGCGTGCGAGCGACGCGTGGCGCTCGAGCGTGCCGCGCAGGCCGGTGAAGACGGGGGCGTCGGCGAGGTTCATGCGGCCCCCGCCGCGAGCTGCGGCGCCACCTGCCCGATCGACCCGGCGCCCATCGTCAGGATGACGTCGCCGTCGTGCGCGAGGTTGCGCACGGCGTCCGCGACGCCGCCCACGTCGTCGACGAACAGCGGCTCCACCTTGCCGCCGACGCGGATCGCGCGTGCGAGCGCGCGGCCGTCCGCCGCGACGATCGCGGCCTCGCCGGCCGGGTAGACGTCGGTCAGCACCAGCGCATCGACGGTAGACAGCACGCGCGCGAAATCCTCGAACAGGTCGCGGGTGCGCGTGTAGCGGTGCGGCTGGAACGCGAGCACGACGCGCCGGCCCGGGAAGCTGCCGCGCGCGGCGTCGAGCACGGCCTCGATCTCGACCGGATGGTGGCCGTAGTCGTCGATCAGCTCGGCGCGCCCGCCCGAAGGGAGCGCGATCGCGCCGTAGCGCTGGAAGCGGCGCCCGACGCCCTTGAACTCGGCGAGCGCGCGGGCGATCGCCGCGTCGCGCACGCCGACCTCGCGCGCCACCGCGATCGCGGCGAGCGCGTTGCGCACGTTGTGCACGCCGGGCAGCGCGAGGTCGATGGCGAGGTCCGGATGGCCGGCGGCGGTCGCGACGAAGCGCATCCGGCCGCCCGCGTGCGCCACCGAGAAGGCGCGCAGCCGCGCGTCGGCGGCGAGGCCGTAGGTGACGATCGACTTCGCGACCGACGGCACGAGCTCGCGCACCGTGTCGTCGTCGACGCACAGGACCGCCACGCCCCAGAACGGCAGCCGCTGCAGGAAGTCGACGAACGCGCGCTTCAGCCGCGCGACGTCGTGGCCGTAGGTCTCCATGTGGTCCTGGTCGACGTTGGTCACGACGGCGATCGTCGGCGTCAGGTGCAGGAACGACGCGTCCGACTCGTCGGCTTCCGCGACCAGGTACTCGCCGGTGCCGAGACGCGCGTTCGCCCCGGCGGCGAGCAGCCGTCCGCCGATCACGAACGTCGGGTCGAGGCCGCCCTCGGCGAGCACCGAGGCGATCAGGCTCGTCGTCGTCGTCTTCCCGTGCGTCCCCGCGACCGCGATGCCCTGCTTGAACCGCATCAGCTCGGCGAGCATCAGCGCGCGCGGCACCACCGGGATGGCTTGCGCGCGCGCCGCGACCACTTCCGGGTTCTCGGCGTCCACCGCGGTCGACACGACGACGACGTCCGCCTGCGCGACGTTCGCCGCGTCGTGGCCGACCATCGTGCGGATGCCGAGCGACGCGAGCCGCCGCGTGACCGCGCTCTGCGCGAGATCCGAGCCCGAGACCTCGTAGCCCTGCGTCGCGAGCACCTCGGCGATGCCGCTCATGCCGGCGCCCCCGATGCCCACGAAGTGAACGCGGCGCACCTTGCCCTTCATGACCGCGGCTCCGCGAGCGCGAGGCACGCCTCGGCGACGCGCGCCGCTGCGTCGGGGCGACCGGCCGCGCGCGCCGCCCTCGCCATCTCCAGGGCGGACTGTCGCGTGCCGACCCGCGACAGGAACGCGGCGATCGCGGACGGCGTCGCCTCGTCCTGCGACATGCGGACGGCCGCGCCTGCGCGTACGAGAGCTTCGGCGTTCGCGGTCTGCTCGTCGGCGATGGCGCCGGGCAGCGGGACGATCAGCGCGCCCAGCCCCACCGCGGCGAGCTCGGACACCGTCAGCGCGCCCCCGCGCGTGATCGCGAGATCGGCCCATGCATAGCGGGAGGCCACGTCGTCGATGAACGCCACGCATTCGGCGTCGACGCCCGCGTCCCGGTACGCGGCCTTCACCGAATCGATGTGCTTCGCGCCGGCCTGGTGCACGACCTGCGGACGCGCCGCCGCCGCGAACTGCGCGAGCGCCGCGGGAACCCGTTCGTTCAGGCCCTGCGCGCCCAGGCTCCCGCCGAGGACCAGCAGGCGCAGCGGGCCGGCGCGGCCGTCGAAGCGGGCGTCGGGCGGCGGGAGCGACGTGATCGCCTCCCGCAGCGGATTGCCGGTCCATTCGACGATGCTCGCGTGCCGGCCTCGCATCGCGTCGGCGAAGCCGAGCAGCACGCGGTCGGCCCCGTAGGCGAGCACGCGATTGGCGAGCCCCGCGACGGCGTTCGCGTCGTGGACGACGAGCGGGCGCCCGCTCGCCACGCCCATCAGCGCGCCCGGGAACGACGCGAAGCCGCCGAGGCCCAGCACGACGTCCGGCTTGCGGCGGCGGATCACGCGCAGCGCCTCGAGGCATGCGGCGACGAGCGCGAAGGGCCCCAGCAGCAGCGTCCTGAGCCCCTTGCCGCGCACGCCGCGGAACGACACCGGTTCGAAGGCGACCCCGTGCTTCGGCACGAGCGTCGCCTCCATGCCCTCGCGCGTGCCGAGCCAGAACACGCTCGCGCCGCGCGCCGCCAGCGCGTCGGCCACGGCGAGGCCGGGAAACACGTGGCCGCCTGTTCCTCCGGTGGTGATCATCACGGTCGTCACGCCACGTAGCCGGACAGCACCCGGCGGTTCTCGTAGTCGACGCGCAGCAGGATCGCGATCGCGACGCAGTTCGCCACGATCCCCGACCCGCCGAACGACAGCAGCGGCAGCGTGAGCCCCTTGGTGGGCAGCACCCCCATGTTGACGCCGATGTTGATGAACGCCTGCACGCCGATCCACACGCCGATGCCCTGCGCGGCGAGCGCGGCGAAGGGCCGCGACAGCCGCACCGCCTGGCGCCCGATCGCCCACGCGCGATAGATCACCCACGCGAACAGCGCCAGCACGACGACGACGCCCGCGAAGCCCAGCTCCTCGGCGAGGACGGCGAGCAGGAAATCGGTGTGCGCCTCGGGCAGGTACATGAGCTTCTCGACGCTCGCGCCGAGGCCGACGCCGGCGAGCTCGCCGCGCCCGAACGCGATCAGCGAGTGCGAGAGCTGGTACCCCTTGCCGAGCGGATCCGACCACGGGTCGAGGAACGCGGTGAGGCGCTGCAGCCGGTAGGGCGCGGCGACCAGGATCGCGCCGAGCGCGACAGGCAACAGCGCTGTGAGGCCGGCGAACAGTCGCCAGTCGAGGCCGCCGAGGAACAGGATCGCAAAGCCGATCGCGACGATGACGACGAACGCCCCGAAGTCCGGCTCGAGCAGGAGCAGCCCCCCGATCGCGACCATCGTCGCGAACAGCGGCGCGAACCCGCGGACGATCGTCTGGCGCAGCGGCTGGCGCGCGTGCAGGAACGCCGCCTTGCGCACCGCATAGCTCGCCGCGTAGAGCACGACGGCGAGCTTCATGAACTCGGACGGCTGGACGTTGACGACGTAGAGCGACAGCCAGCGCCGCGAGCCGTTGACGCTGCGGCCGATGCCGGGCACGAGCACGAGCACGAGCAGCGCGATGCCGGCGACGAACAGCCAGGGGGCGAGCGCCTGCCACGCCTTGACCGGAACCTGGAAGGCGCACGCGGCGGCCAGGAGCCCGACCGCGACGAACGCGCCGTGGCGCGCCAGGTAGTACCAGGACCGGTGCCCGGTCTGCGCGCTCGACTCGGCCATCGCGATCGATGCCGAGTACACCATCACGAGCCCGATCGCGAGCAGCAGCAGCGACGCCCACGCGAGCGAGGCGTCGTAGGCGAGCATCGTGCGCGACGAAGCCTTCGGCGCGGCGAGGCCGAACAGCCGCTCCATCGACAGCGTCGCGGTCTCCTGCACGCGGTTACGCATCGAAGGCCTCCCCGGTGCGCTCGCGCACGAGCTCGCGGAAGCGCACGCCGCGCGCCTCGTAGTTCGCGAACTGGTCGAGGCTCGCGCAGGCCGGCGACAGGAGCACGACGTCCCCCGGCTGCGCGATTACGA
>DASTCK010000322.1:0-19791 GCA_035711225.1 Casimicrobiaceae bacterium | reverse complement strand
GCCGCGCCGATCCGGTTCATCGCGCGACGCCTTCTGCGGGGTCGAGCGCGCCTTCGAGGCGCTCCAGGGCGGCGTCGCGCCACGCGGCGCGCCAGCGCTCGCGCTCGAAGCCGAGCCACGACGTCCACGCCTCGCTCGCCGCGTCATCGTAGCGGACGGGAGCTCGCCGTGCCGGAGGAGCAGCGCGTCGGCGAGCCGGCGCTCGCGCAGCGCGGTCTCGAACGCGACGACGTCGGTGTCGACGTCGAAGCGCAGCGCGCGCGCGATGCGAGCCGGAACAGCGTCTTGCGAAGGTCTGTGTAGGCGAGCTTCGCGGGCAGCTCGGGCCACAGCAGGGCGGCGAGCTCCGCGCGGGGGACGCAGGTTCGCTCGAGCGCGAGGTAGGCGACGAGCTGGTGCCGCCGCTCGAACGGGAGCGCCCACGAGGCTTGGTCGTGCTCGACGACGGGAGAGCCGAACAGGATGAGACGCAGCGTCATGACGGGCGACGGAGCTGCAGGCGCTCGCCGTGAAGGGGGCGCCTCGACGCTGCTCGGGGAAGCGACCGTCAGGCCGCGACGTCGCCCCGCACCGCCCAGGCGCGCGCGACGAGGTCGATCGAGCCGTCCTTCGAGGCCGGCACCCGCGCGCGGAGCCGCTCGCGCAGCCGCGCGCGCCCCTCGTCGTCGAGCGTCGACACGTAGGCCGGGGCGGGGCCCTGGCCGCCGAGGAACGGCTGCCAGTAATCGTCGAAGTCGACGAACCGCGTCGGGATGTCGATCGGATGGGCGGCGACGCCGGTGAGCCCTGCGCCGGCGAGGAGCGCCTCGAGCGCCTGCGGGCGGCAGAGCGGGAAGCGATCGCCTTCGTCGAGCGGCGCGGCGGCCGGGTCGAGCGCCACCGCGGCATCCCAGAAGTGCCGCATGAGCTCCATGCGGCCCGCGTAGTCCCAGACGTACGCAGCGATCGTGCCGCCGCGGCTCGCCACGCGCTTCATCTCGCGCAGCGCGGCCGCCGGGTCGGGCACGAAGTTGATCACGAGGCCGGACACGACCACGTCGACCGACGCGTCGTCGAGCGGGATCGACGTCGCGTTGCCCTGGCGCAGCGCGACGCGATCGCCCAGGTGCTCGCGCGCGGTCGCGAGAAAGCCTTCTGACGGGTCGACGCCGGTGACCGACGCCGGCGCACAGGAGTCGACGATCGCCGCGCACAGCGCGCCGGTCCCGCAGCCGACGTCGAGCCAGCGGCGTCCGGGCGGAATGCTTAACGCCTTAACGAAATGCGCGGCAACGGCGCGGCTCCAGCGGCCCACGTAGCGCTCGTAGGGGCTGCCCTGGTTCCAGTTGTCCGAGATCGCGCGTGGCATGGTCGGGGTCCTCGGTGGCGAGGGACGGGGGCGAAACCTTCAGGGCGCGGCGAGGTCGATCACGACGTTGCCCGTGACGCGGCCGCTCTCGACGAGCTCGTGCGCCTCCGCGATCCGCGCGAGCGGCAGACGCGCCGCGACGTTGTGCACCAGGCGCCCGGCTTCGAGCAGTGCGGTGAGCCCGTCGATCGCGCGCCGGCGGTCGACCGCGTCGAGGTTGTAGACGATGAAGAAGCGCACCGTGACGTTCTTCACGATCGCCGGGAAGAACGGGACGGCCACCTGCGGCGCGCCGCTGCCGTAGACGACGACGTCGCCCCCCGTGCGGACGATCGCGAGGTCGAGGGCGAGGTTCGCGGCGGCATCGACCTCGACGACGCGGTCGACGCCCGCGCCCCGCGTCGCCTCGCCCAGGCGCGCGCCGACGTCGTCGGTGCGGTAGTTCAGCACCAACGTCGCCCCGGCCGCCGCCGCGAGCATCGCCTTGTCGGCGTTGCTGACCGTCGACGCGATGAACGTGGCGCCGGCGAGCTTCGCGAACTGGATCGCGTAGTGGCCGACGGCGCCCGCGCCACCGGCGACGAGCACCGAGCGGCCCGCGACGCCGTCGCCGCAATGGATCGCGTGCCACGCGGTCAGGGCCGGGATCCCGAAGCATGCGCCGGCCGCACTCTCGACCGCGGCCGGAAGCGGCACCGCCTGATGCGCGGGCAGCACGACGTACTCGGCCGCCGTCCCGAACGGCCGCTGCCACGCCGCGTTCCAGACCCAGACGCGCTCGCCGAGGCGCGCGCCCGGCACGCCCGCGCCGACCGCGTCGATCACGCCCGCGCCGTCGCTGTGCGGGACGATGCGCGGGTACGGCAGCGCGCTGCTGCGCAGCCCGGCGCGGCTCTTCACGTCGGACGGGTTGACGCCCGACCACGCGAGCTTCACGCGCACCTCCCCGGGAGCGGCTGGCGGCGTCGGCATCTCGCCGACCACCAGGACCTCGCGTGCGGGCCCCGTGCGCTCGTACCAGGCCGCGCGCATCAGGCGCGCTCCCCGCGCGGCTCGCGCGCGTAGCTCACCGTGAGCATCTCCCACTGGTGGCCGTCGGGCTCGTTCCAGTAGACCAGGCGCCCGCCGAGCATCCTGCCCACCGCGCCGTCCTGCGGACCGCGCACCGAGCTGCGGTACGCGATGCGGGCGGACTGCAACCGCGCGAGGATAGCGTCGAACGTCGCGTCGTCGACGCGGAAGCAGAAGTGCTGCACCGGGAACGGGCCCTCGTCGACGATGAAGTCGAGCGTGAGACCGTCGTTCACGTAGACCGGCGAGAACGGGCCGGCGCCGCGCTCCGCCCAGCGCACGCCGAGGAGCCCGGCGAGGCGTCGCGCGGAGTCGACCGGATCCCGCGCGGAGACGATGACGTGGTCGAGGTCGATCGTCACGGCGCCGGCGCCATGCCCCAGCGTACGGGCTCGCGGCATTCGAACAGCTCGATCAGCAGGTCGTCGGGACCGCTCACCATCACGTAGCGGAAGTCGCCCGCGTCGCGAACCGGATTGCGGAACGCGTAGCCTTGCGAGCTCATGTGCCCCACCAGGGCGTCGAGGTCGTCGGTCGCGATGCCGACATGGTGCATCGCCCCGCCGCGCGGGCGCTTCGGCGGCTGGTCGTAGAGCTGCAGGAACGCGTTGCCGAGCGCGAGCCGGACGTTTCGCGCGCCCGCCGCGTCGTGGTCCCACACCGGTGTGGCACCGAACATCGTGCGGAAGAACGCGACGGTCGCGTCGAGGTCGGACGCGAACAGGTGCACGTGATCGAGGCCGATGCGCATGGGCGTGGCGGGACGCGAATCCGGAAGCTCGCGCGGCCGGCGCACGGGGCACCCGGAGCCAGCCATCCGGAATGGTAACGCCGTTCGCGGCCGCTCGAAGCGCCCGGAAACAGCTCGGCGCGAATCTTATTCCATCGAAGCGCCGGAATTTGCGCCGCCCACGCCGCTCGCGGCACGGCAGGCTCGCGTGGCGCGTGCATCGGCGCTCCGTCCGATTGACGCGGACGAGGCTGTCGCGAAGAATGGCTCGCGGAGGCGTGCTCGCCGTCTTGCGGACGGCCGCACGGTTGACACGACGGGATGTTGACCGACAAGGAGAACGCAATGCGCAACACGATGCGAACGATGGGCGTGGCGGTGGCGGGATCGACGATCCTGCTGGGATGCGCGGGCATGGTGGCCGCGCCGCCCGGACCGCAGAACATGACCTTCTTCGTGACGAGCGTGGGTCCGGGCAAGGGAGGCGACCTCGGCGGACTCGCCGGCGCGGACCGCCACTGCGCCGCGCTCGCGAAGGCCGCGGGCGGACCGGACCGGACGTGGCGCGCCTACCTGTCGACGCAGGCCACCGGGCCGCTGACCGACACGAACTTCGTCAACGCGCGCGATCGCATCGGCACCGGTCCCTGGCAGAACGTCAAGGGCGTGGTGGTGGCCACGAGCGTCGACAACCTGCACTCGCCGAACAACAACCTCAACAAGGCGACGACGCTCGACGAGCGCGGCAATCTCGTCAACGGCCGCACCGAGTCGCCGAGCAAGCACGACATGCTGACCGGGTCGCGCCCCGACGGCACGGCGTTCCCCGGCCCGCCGTTCCCCGACATGACCTGCGGAAGCTGGACCAAGGGGACCAAGGAAGGCGCGGCGATGACCGGGCATCACGACGCCGCCGGTCCGATCGCGTCGGGCTGGGCGACCTCGTGGAACTCGTCGCATCCGACGCTCGGGTGCGACCAGGCCAGCATACGGCCGACTGGCGGCGACGGGCTGTTCTACTGCTTCGCCGCGAACTGACGGCTGCGCGGTCGCGCTCGTGCGACGGCCGCCGCTTCGCCTGCGCCGGGGGTCGGGGTCACTCGACCACCGGCGTCGCTCTTTGCGAGGACACGAAGATCGTGGCGTCCGACAGCGCGACGACGTCGTGCTCCTCGCCGCTTTCGGTGAACAGGTAGTCGCCGGCGGCGAGCTCGACACCGCCGATCCTCACGCGCCCGGCCAGCACGACCACTTCCTCGGTCCCGTGGTGCGCGTGGCGCGGGAACCGCGACCCGCTCGCGAGGCGCACGACCGACGAGCGCCCACCGGTGTCGTTGTGGCGGATCAGGCTGCGATCGATCCCCGGGTAATCGGTGGGCTTCCATTCGCGGACGGCGGCCTTGTTCACGAGCATCGGCTTTCCCCGGGGTGGCAGGAGGGGGGGTTCTAGCGGTCGACCGTGTAGTCGGCCTGGAGCATGAGCGAGGGCGGAACGGTGATCCCGAGCATCCTCGCCGTGCGCAGGTTGATCGCGAGCACGTAGCGCGAGGGCTGCTCCATCGGCAGATCGCCCGGCCTCGCGCCCTTCAGGATGCGGTCGACGTAGCCCGCCGCGCGACGGAAGAGGTCGGAGAGGTCGACGCCGTACGACATCAGCGCCCCGTCGTCGACGTATTGCCGGTCGGTGAAGACCGTCGGCAGACGCGCCTGGTTCGCGTGGCGGATGATGGTCGCGCGAAGCGTCAGCGTGATCGCGCCGAAGCCGATCAACGCGTCGGCCTTCGCCCGCTTCGCCTCGGCGAACGCACGCTCGACGTCCTGCGCACCGCGCACCTCGATCGGAACGATCGCGACGCCGATCGTCCGGCCGTGGCGGGACAGGTTCTCGATCGCCCGCATGGCGTAGGCTTCGCCGGTGCCGTAGAACGCCGCCACGCGCCTGACCCCGGGCACGGCCTCCTTCAGCACCTGCAGGCGCCGCCCGATCTCCTCCGCGGCATCGGTCGTCAACCCCGTCACGTTGCCTCCGGGACGGCTCAGGCTTTCGACGAGCTTCTCCTCGACGGGAAGGTAGGCGTTCGCGGCGACGATCGGGATCGTGCGCGTGGCGCGCTGCGCCGCGCGGATGTTGGGATTGACGCCGGTGACGATGACGTCGACGCCGGCGCGCACCAGGTCGTCGGCGAGCGCCTGCAGCCTTTCGATCTCGCCGTCCGCGAAGCGGTACTCGATCACGAGGTCGCGGCCGACCGTGTAGCCGCGCTCCGCGAGCCCGCGCTCGAACGCCGCGATCAGGTGCGCCTGCGACGCGCGCGGCGAGATCGTGAGGTAGCCGACGCGCGCGACCCTGGACGGCGCCTGGGCGAATGCCGTCGCGGCGAGCGCCACCACGCAGAGCACCAGCGCCCTGGCCCACCGCGGGATCGACGACGACGAGCGTGGCCCCGACACGGCGCGAAGCGGTCGCGCTAGCGCGCGTCCTGCAGGTAGCGGTGGACGAACGCGATCGCCATGCTGCCTTCGCCGACGGCGGAGGCGACGCGCTTGACGGGACTCAACCGCACGTCGCCGCAGGCGAACACGCCGGGCACGCTCGACTCGAGCAGGTAGGGATCGCGACGCTCCGTCCAGCGGCCCGCCTTGCGAACGTCGTCGCCGGTGAGCACGTAGCCGCGCGCATCGCGCGCGATCTCGGGCGGCAGCCAGCCGGTCTCGGCGTCGGCGCCGATGAACACGAACAGTCCGCCCGACTCGTGCCGCGTCACGCGGCCGTCGCCGTCGCGGACGTCGATCGCTTCCAGGTGCGTGTCGCCGTGCGCCTTCGTGACTTCCGAGCGCAGCCGCACCCTGACGTTCTCCTGCTCGGCGAGCTGCTCGATCAGGTAGCGCGACATCGTCGCGTCCAGCGACTCGCCGCGCACGACGAGCGTGACGGTCTTCGCGTGGCTCGCGAAATGGAGCGCCGCCTGGCCCGCGGAGTTGCCGCCGCCGATCAGGTGCACGTCGAGCCCGTGCGTCGCGTTCGCCTCGCTGCGCGCGGCGCCGTAGAAGATGCCCTTGCCGATCATCCGGTCGAACCCGTCGAGGGCGAGGCGCCGCCACGACACGCCGGTCGCCAGGATGACCGTGTGCGCTCGCACGACGGTGCCGCCGTCGAGGCGGACCTCGCGCGTCGCGGGATCGACGCGCGACACGGTGCGCGTCACCAGGATCTCGGCGCCGAGCCGACGAGCCTGCTGCAGCGCTCGGCTCGCGAGCTCGTCGCCGGAGACCCCGCTCGGGAAGCCGAGGTAGTTCTCGATGCGCGACGACGTTCCCGCCTGTCCGCCGGGCGCCTCGCGCTCGATCACCATCGTGCGCAGCCCTTCGGATGCGCCGTAGACCGCGGCCGCGAGGCCGGCCGGCCCGCCGCCGATGATCACCGTGTCGTACTCGTCGCGCTTCGGCTGCGTCTGCAGGCCCAGGCGCTCGGCGAGCTCGCGCGTCGAGGGCTTGCACAGGAGCGTCCCGTCGGCGAGCCTGAGCGTCGGGCAATGCTCGTCGGCCGGGCACGGCCCGGACCAGCGCGTCGCGGTCTCGGGCGCATCGGGCGTCATCCAGTCGAAGCTGATCTGGTTGCGCGTCAGGAAATGGCGCAGCCCGGTGCACGCGTCGTCGTACTGGCGCCCGATCATCGTCACGCGAGGCTTCGGCGCCTCGGCGGCGATGCCCTGCAGCCCGCCCATGCGCTCGCGCGCCAGCGCGCCGATCTTCACGGCGACGTCAGGGGACGCCGCGGCGATGCCGTAGTACTCCCTGGGCTCGATGCGAACCACGCGCGAGGGCTCGGACGCGCGGTAGCCGCCGACGAACACCGTTCCGAACGTGATCGGCACCTCGCCGAAGATCTCGCCGCGCCCCCGCCAGCCGAGCCGCCGCTCGATGCCGTCGACCGTCTTGACGACCTCGAACCTGCCGGCCAGCACTGCGTAGAGGGCCCGGTCGCCGCCTTCCGGCACGGCGAACTCGCCTGCCGGGACGTGCACGTCGGCGGAGGTCTGCGCGAGGCGCTCGAGCTCGGTGTCGGGAAGCGTCGAGAAGAGCGGGATCGCGCGGAAGTCGTCGGGGGTCAGCATCGCTTGCACGCCGGGACGACCGCGATGTTACGCGGCCCCGAGCCACGCGGGGAGTGCCGCACGCCGGGTCTCCGGGCGCGGCGGGTCCTCGGGCGCGGGAGCCGGACGCCCGGCGTGCGTTGCCGACCGCCTAGCGGTATTTCGCGGCCGTGATGAACTGGCTGAAGCGCTCGCACCAGACGATCACGGCGGTGTAGCGCGACGGGTCGATCCCTTCGCCGACGGGTACGATGAAGTTCTCGAACGTTCGGACGTCGCCGACGCGCACCATCGACGCCTTGAGCCGCTTGAACGCGTCCTCGGTCTCGACGAACTGCGGCGACAGGTACAGCTTGTAGTCGGGCCCCGGCGCGAGCCTGCCGTCGAGCGCGATGCTGCGCGCGCTCACCGACACCGTGCCTTCGCCCCAGTGGAGCGCGTCGCTGTCCGCGAGGTCGCGGCGGAACGTCCCGCGGAACTCGGCGACCTTTGCCTGGGCCGTGACCTCGGCGGCCGTGGGCGCAGGCGGCGCGATCAGGATCGGCAGGACGTAGACGCCCAGCGCGAAGCCGATGGCCAGCGTGAGGACATGCGAGACGAGCAGCAGGAGGGTCTTCATGCCCGTTAGGTCGGGCGAGCCCCGCCGCCCTTACGGCCGCCGGCGGGGCGGCGCGGGTCACGACCGCGCGAGGCAGGCCACGGCCGTAAACATGACCTTCGCCCCCGGGTAGAGCTGGACCGGCTGGCAGACCGCGCGGGCCGGCGGGTCGACCGGGAAATGGCGCCGGAAGATCGCGTTGAATCGCTCGATGGCTCCCATGTCGAGCAGGTAGAGCTGGACGAACATCACATCGGTGAGGTCGCCGCCGGCCTCGCGCAGCAGCGCCTCGAGGTTGCGCAGCGCCTGCTCGGCCTGCTCGTCGAACGTCGGCAGCATCTCGCCCGTCTGCGGCGAGCGGCCGATCATGCCGGCGGTGTAGAGCATGCCGTTGGGCGCCAGCGTCGCCTGCGACACCGGGTTGTACATCGCCGCGGCGCGCGGGGTGCTGATGACCCGCTTCACGACCGCATCCCCGCCAGTCGATCGTCGACGGGCGACAGGGTTTCCCGGACCACGGGTTGCATGGGCGTCTCTCCCGGTGGAAATCGCATCACGGGGTGCGGCGGGCATCGCTTCGCTCGGCGGCCAGCATCCGCTCGAAGGCGCTCGGACGGGTGCGTGCGCGCCAGGCGGACAGCACCGCGTCGACGTTGCCCGCGAGCGGTCGCGTGGCGTCGATGGCGAGGTCGACCTCGCCGAAGCCGTGCACCGTCGCATGGTCCCCTCGCGCTTCCCCTGCGCGACGGTCGCCGCGCTCGCGCTCGCGCCGCTCGAGCTCGGCCAGCGGGCAATGGAGTGCGACGAAGAACACGTCCACCCCTTCCAGCAGCCGCGCGAGGCGCGACATCCACGCGGGGGTCTCGACGATGTGCTCGACCACGAGGTGGTTGCCGGCGCGCGCGAGCGCGGGCAGGCAGCGGTGGAAGCCGTCGAAGAACGCCGGGCGCAGGTCCGCCCACGCGAAGTCGCCGCGCGCGATGCGCTGGTCGGGCAACACGCCGCTCTCGCGGAAATGGTCGATCGAGTAGTGCCAGAACGGCTCGTCGAGTCGCGCCTGCAGGGCGCGCGCGAGCGTCGTCTTGCCCGAGCTCGACGCGCCGTGAAGCAGGATGATCTTGCCCGGCATGGAAGGGTGGCGCGAACCGCGTCGCTGCGCTCCGTCGACGCCGTTCGCGGGCGAGGGTCTACTCGATGACCTGGTCCGCGCGGAGCAGCAACGCGCGCGGCAGCGTCACGTCCAGCGCCTTCGCCGTCTTGAGGTTCACGACCAGATCGTACTTCGTGGGTTGCTCGACCGGAAGCTCGGCGGGCTTCGCGCCCTTGAGGATCCTGTCGACGTGGCCGACGGCCTGGCGCACCTGGCCGGGAATGTTCGGCCCGTACAGGAGCAGTCCTCCGGCTTCCACGTTCGAACGCGCGCCGTGGATCGACGGCATCCTGTGCTTCGCCAGGAGTGCGCCGATGCGCGCCGACTCGGTCCCGAACAGCGAATCCGACATGAGCAGCAGCGCTTCGGCGCGATCCCTCACCATGGTCGCGAAGACGCCATCGAATTCGCCGGTCGAGCGGGCCTCGTAGGCGAGCAGCGTCAGCCCCAACGAACGGCCGCGGCCTTCACGCGGCTCACGCCGGCCGGATGGCTCGGGTTGCGCGGATTCGAGAGCAACGCCAGGCGCCGGGCCGACGGCAGTGCCTCCTTGAGGATCTCGAGCTCCTTGACCCAGACGTCGCCGGTATAGCCGACGCCGGTGACGTTGCCGCCCGGCGCGCCAGGCTCGCGACGAGTCCGATCTTCACCGGGTCGGTGACCGAAGCCATGACGACGGGAATCGAGCCGGTGGCGCTTTTTGCGGCCACGGCGGTCGGCGTCGGCACCGCAACGATGAGCTCCACCTTGCGGCGCACCAGCTCGTCGGCCAGTCCCGGAAGCCGGTCGAAGTGGCCATCGGCGAACCGGTAGTCGACGACGATGTTCGTGCCCTCGATCCACCCGTGGTCGCGCAGTCCGACCCGGAACGCGTCGACGAGCGTGCGACCGGTGCTGGCCGATCCGCCGGCGATGAAGCCGATGTGACGGACCTTGCCCGCGGGCTGTGCGTCGACGGCGGCCGACGCGGCGATCGCGGCGAGCGCGAACACGACGAAGGAGGCGCTGCGACGCGCGGTCATTCGATGATCTGGTCGGCGCGGACCAGCACGGCCGGGGGAATCGCGAGCCCCAGCGCGCGCGCGGCCCTGAGGTTCACGACGAGCAGGAACTTGGTCGGATGCTCGACGGGCAGCTCCGCCGGGCGCGCGCCCTTCAGGATCCGGTCGACGTACGTGCCGGCCTGCTGGATCATGAAGGCGATGTTGGGGCCGTACAGGATGAGCCCGCCGGCGTCGACGTTCGCCCGGACGGCGTGCATCGTGGGGAGCCGGTGCTTCGTCGCGAGCTCGGCGAGCCGCACGGCGTGCGCGCCGAACAGGGGGTCGCCCATGACGACGACGGCGTCGGCGCGCCCCTTCGCCATTGTCGCGAACGCGCCTTCGAAGTCCTCGGGGACGCGCACGGCGACGTAGCTCAGCGTGATCCCCATCGACCGGGCCGCTGCATCGAACGTCCCGAAGGCGTGCGCTGCGGTGGGATTGGCGGCGTTGTAGAACACGGCCACGCGACCGGCGGCGGGAACGGCTTCCTTCAGGAGCTGCAGTTGCTTGGCGAAGATGTCGAGGTCGACGCTGTACGCGAGCCCGGTGACGTTTCCGCCCGGCCGCGACAGGCTCGCGACGAGACCCAGGCCGACCGGATCGGTGACGGCGGCCATCACGATCGGGATCGTCGCCGTCGACTTCCTCGCCGCCACGACCGCGGACGTCGGTTGCGCGACGATGATGTCCACCTTGTCGCGGACCAGCCCCTCGGCGAGGGCGCCCAGGCGCTCGTTGCGGCCTTCCGCGAAGCGCCAGTCGACGACGATGTTCCTGGCCTCGACCCATCCGTGCGCGCGCAAGCCCTCGCGCAGCGCCGCCTTGAGGCTGTCGCTGGCGGACTCGGCGCCGCTGGACAGGACGCCGATCCGATACAGCTTGCCGGCAGTCTGGCCGAAGGACGGCAGCGGCACGACGAGGCAGCCCGCCGCGCCGAGGAAGCGCCGACGTCGAAGCGGGGTCATCCGATCACCGCGATATTCGGTCCGCGCTCGCGTTCGCGAGGCCGGTCGACCCGGCGCGGATCATCGGAGGATTGCATCGGCACGCTCGAGCAGCGATGCGGGCACCGTGAGGCGGAGCGTCCGCGCCGTCGCGAGGTTGACGACCACCTCGAACTTCGTGGGCCGCTCGATCGGCAGCTCCGCGGGGTTCGCGCCGCGCAGGATCCGATCCACATACCCCGCGGCCCGCGCCGCCACCGCGAACAGGTCGGGCCCGTAGCTCATGAGGCCGCCCTGGCTCGCGAACTCGGACGACGACGACACGGTCGGCAGGCGGTTCGCGGCCGCGATCGTCGCGATCTGCGCGAGCCTTCCGTAGAGCATCGCATCGGAGAACACGATCATCGCCTCGTCGTTCGGGGGCGTCACCGCGGACAACGCCCCCGCGAGTTCGGCTGCGTTGCTCACGCCGACCGGATGAAGCGCGATGCCGAGCGAGCGTGCCGCGCGCTCGGTGCGCTCGAGCTCGTGCGAGGACACGGGATTGGCGGGGTTCCACAGCACGGCCACGCGGGCGAGCCCGGGCACGACCTCGCGCAAAAGCTCGAGTCGCTTGCCGCTGATCTCGGGAGAGATGACGGTCAACCCGGTCAGGTTGCCGCCCGGTCGCGCGAGACTCGCCACGAGTCCGGCCGAGACGATGTCGTCGCACCCGAAGCACACGAGCGGGACGGTCGCGGTCGCCTTGCGCGCCGTGGCGGCGGCCACGACGCCGTGCACGACGATCACGTCTACCTTGCGGGCGACCAGATCGTCCACGAACGGCTTCAGGCGCTCGGCGTGCCCTTCGGCCCAGCGGTAGTCGATCGTGACGTTGCGCCCGTCGACGTAGCCCAGGTCCGCGAGGCCGCGGCGAAAGGCGTCGACGCGCGAGGCCATCGGGGAGGGCGAGGTCGACGACACGAAGCCGATGCGCCAAACCCTCGCCGGCTGCGCGTCCGCCGCGGGCACGGCGGCGACGAGACCCAGCAGCGCGAGGATCCCGGCCAGCAACCCGGCGCGCAACGTATCCCTGCGGAGGTTCGGTGTCGCTCCCGCGCTCATCGTCGAACGTGGATTCCTGCCACGGCCCCCTGGCGACGCAGACGCCCGTATGATCGCATCGTGCCGGTACCGGGGCCACCGTGGGGGGTTCCTTCGGCCTCGCCGCCCGGTTCGTGGCCGCCACTCCATGGTGACGCATCGCGCTCGCAGCGTCGTGCTGCAATTCGATCCCGCGGCCGACGTGCTGCGAAGCGGCAAGCGGTTGAGCGAAGGCATCTCCGCCGCGGTCGCCGTCGGCGACGCGCTGTGGCTCGCGCACGACGAGACCGTCGCCGTCGAGAGGCTCGTCCTGCGAGGTGGCCGTCGCGGCGCGATGCGGTACGCGGGCCATCGCCGTTTCGACCTGTGCGACCTGCTCTCGTTGCCGATGCCCGGGCGCGGGGCCGGCGACGACGCCGCGCCGGAAGCCGACGTCGAAGGACTCTCGTTCGCCGACGGCTGCCTGTGGGTCGCAGGCTCGCATTCCGCGCGCAGGAGGGCGGTGGAGGGCGCGGGTCGCGAGGCCATCGCCGCGCTGGCGCGCGTCGAGCGTGCCGGCAACCGTTTCCTGCTCGCGAGGATTCCCGTCGCTCGCGACGACGCGGGGCCGACGCTGGCGAGGCGGTGCCGGACCGGCGACGGTCGCGTGCTGCGCGCTGCCAAACTCCGCGGAGGACGGAGGAACGACGACCTCACGCGCGCGTTGCGCGACGATCCGCATCTCGGGCCGTTCCTGGGAATCCCCAGCAAGGACAACGGCTTCGACATCGAAGGCCTGGCCGCCGCGCCGGGCGGCCGGCTGTTCGTGGGGCTGCGGGGGCCCGTGCTGGATGGCTGGGCGTGCGTGCTGGAGATCCGCGTCGACGAGCCGACCCAACGCACGCTCGCGTTGCGCGCGATCGCGCGGCCCGCGCGCGGGTCGTCGAAGCGTGCTCCCTACCGCAAGCATTTCCTGGATCTCGGCGGCGCGGGCGTGCGCGACCTCTGCTTCGCGGGCCGCGACCTGCTGGTGCTGTCGGGACCGCCGATGCGTGGCAAGGGCCGCTCCCGCGTGCATCGATGGAAGAACGCGCTGGGCGCCCGCGGCGAGCGGATGCTCGGCGAGCACGACCTGCCCGTCGTTCTGGACCTCCCGTACCGCAAGCACGAGGACCATGCCGAAGCGATCACGGTCGTGGCGCGCCGGGGCACGGAAGCGCGGGTGATGGTGATCCACGATTCGGCCGCGAAGCACCGTCGCGTGCCGCCCGCCGGCCTGCGCGCGACGATCCACGCGCTATCGTTGGCGGGTTGACGGGTTGGGGTCGGAACGGGTTGGGGTCGGACCCCGGTTTCATCGGGGTTTGACCCGGTTCGACGTCACCCAGGTCCCCCCGGGGTCAGACCCCACGGCGCTTCGCGCCTCAAGGGTCAGACCCAGACCCCACGGCGCGATTCGGGAGGTCTCCGTGGAAGACGCGCGGACGAGCGCCCGGGCCGACGCGGATGCGCGCGTCGCCGCGCCCGGAACGATGCGGTCAGGGAGCCGGCTTGTCGGCCGGCGGAGCGCCCTCTGGCGCCGCCTCGGGAGGCTGGTCGCCGGGGCCGGCCTTGCGCAGGCGCTTGGCTTCCTTCTTCTGCTTCTTCGCGAGATCCCGCTGGCGCTTCTGGAACGCGTAGTTGGGCTTGGCCAAATCATTCCCCCCGGGTGGCTGAAGGGCTCAAGCTTACTAGAACGCGTTGCCGGGCCCCTTTCGCCGGGTTACGGGCGGTCGTCCCGTGTCGGTTGCGCGGGCCTCGCGGCGCAAGACCTGTCGCCCGTCCCGGGCGTCCCTCGAAGAACGGCATGTCGGTTCGCTGAAACGCGACGATCCGGGTGCTCGGTGCCGAGGGCCGGGATCGTCATGCCGACCGGGGCCGCCAGTTCATCAGCGCGATGCCGAGGAAGATCGCCGCGCCGCTGGCGACCTGGTAGCCCTCGACGCCTTCACCGAGGAATGCGAACGCCAGCACGGCGCCGAAGAACGGCATCAGGTAGAGGTAGACGATGGCGCGTTGCGGGCCGATACGCGCCACGCCGCCGTTCCACAGCAGAAACGCCAGCACCGAGGCGAACAGCGACACGTAGAGCAGCCCGCCGACCGCCCCGACGGTCAGCTGCGGCCAGCCTTCGCCGAGCTGCCTCCACGCGTAGGCCGGCAGCATCCAGGCCACCCCGGCGATCGTGCTCGCGGTGAGCAGCACCGGCTGCGGAAGGGCGGCTGGCGCCTTCTTCAGCAGGAGCGAATAGGCCGTCCACAGCACCACGGCGACGAGCATCCACAGGTCGCCGGTGCCGAAGCGCAACGACCCGAGGTGCGCCGCATCGCCGCGGGCAATCAGCGCCGCCGCGCCGGCGAGCGAAACCGCGAGCCCCATGAGCTGGCGCGCGGTAACCGGCTCCCGGAACAGCGCCCACGCGCCGAACACGGTGAGAAGCGGCGACAGCGCGAGCAGCAGCAATGCGTTGACCGCCGTGGTCGTCTCGAGCGCGAGGTATACGCAGGTGTGGAAGGCGGCGATGCCGGTGAGGCCGAGGGCCGCGATCCGCTTCCACTCGCCGAGCGCGGCGCGCCGGTGCGCCCACAGGAGTCGATGGGTGAACGCGAGCAGGACCGCGAGCGCGATCGCCCAGCGCCAGAAATTCAGTGCGAGCGGCGTGATCTGCCCGCGCAGCGCGCGACCGACGATGAAGTTGCCGGACCACAGCAGCGCGGCAGCGGCGAGGCCGACGTGGGGCGCCGCGGCGTGCGAGACGACGGCCAACCAGGGCGACGACGCGCTTCGCCCGTTCATCCGCGACGACGGGACCGGGCGCGCGCGGTGCGCGGCGACGTCACTCGATCACCTCGCCGGCGCGCTCGAGCACCGCCGCGGGGATCGATCGCCGCCGTTCTGCCCGTGCATCGTCCGCCACAGGCGGATGGAAAAGAGCCACTCCATCAGCTTCGCGACGTGAACGCCGAGCGGATGCCGGAGACCGTTGCCCGGGCCGGCGCCGAAGCCGTCGAGCGAGAGCGAGGGCTCTCGACGCGGAGTCTGGACATGGCTCGCCTCGTCGAGCGCTCAGCGGATGCCGGGAAGCTCACTGTCCTTCGGGAGGCTGCCACAGCTCGACCTTGTTGCCCTCCGGGTCCATGACCCAGCCGAACGTGCCGAACTCGGACTCGTCGATCTTGTCGAGCACCTCGCAGCCTTCGCGCCGCAGCGCCTGCACGACGCCGCGCAGGTCCGCGACCCGGTAGTTGACCATGAACGCGGAGGTGCTCGGGGCGAAGGACCCGCCCGCCGCGTCGCCGATCGACCAGACCGTCGTGCCCGCCACGGGCCGGCCGCCTTCGTCCGTCCAGCGGAACGCGGCGCCTCCCCATTCCTGCACGTCGATGCCGAGGTGAGCCTTGTACCAGGCTCGGAGCGCCACGGGATCCCTCGCGTTGAAGAAGATGCCCCCGATCCCGGTCACACGTTTCATCGGCGACTCCTGCGCGATGCTGCGCTGGCGAGCGAGGTCGTGACTTTGCCCGAACGGGCGCGTGCCGTCACGGGGCCGGCGACGGGAAGCGCGTCCCGGCGGGAAAGCGCAGGCCGAATTCGCCGGCCAGCACGTCGAGGAGCTCGTCGTTCCCCGCGATCGTCCGCCGCGCGACCGACCGCCCATCGTCGACCGCGAGTTCCCGGCCGCGCAGGACCTTGCGTATCTGCGGCGTCGGCAGCTGCACGACCACGCCGCGCACGAAGGGCGAGTCCGGGTGGGTCGACGTGTAGTGGCTCGCCATCTCGTAGTCGGCCTGAACCTGCGGCTCCAGCGTGAACGTGTACAGGTCGCTCCACGCGTCGGCCTCGAACATCTGCAGCGTCCAGTGCACCTGCTCGGGGACGACGCGGAAGATGCGGCCGTGCTGTCTCATCGTCTCGCCGGTGCCGAAGGGCAGCGGGAGCAGCAGACCCTCCAGCCCGAACCCGACGTCGGCGATCCAGGCGCCGTCGTCGCCGTGGACGAGCAGCAGCATGTGCGTACGCGGAAGCGTGTGCCGCGCCCGGTAGCGGACGCGCGCGGCGAGGCGCGTGACCCCGAAGCCGACGCGCTCGAGCACGGCCGCGAACAGCAGGTTGTGCTCGAAGCAGTAGCCGCCGCGCTCCGCCTGCACGAGCTTCGCCTGCAGGCTCGCGAGGTCGAGGCGCACCGGCCGGCCGAGCAGGATGTCGAGGTTCTCGAACGGTATGCGGCTGGCGTGCGCGAGGTGCAGCGACGCCAGCGTCGACGACGTGGCGCTCAGCGCGCCTGCGTGCCGGATGCGGCGAAGGTAGGCGCCCAGGTCGAGCGCCGGCGCGTCCGCGGGTCCGTTCGCCATCGCGTGCGCGCCTCAACCTGTCTTCTTCCGCGAGCGGACCTCCGCGCCGTCCTGCGTCGCGCGAAGCTCGGTGAGCGCGCCGATCAGCTCGTAGGGGATCGGCTGGTCGAGCGGAAAGCGGAGGTTGCCCTTCTCGTTCGCGTAGCGCGCCGCGGCCTTCTCGAGGCGCGAGTCGCCCCGGATCGGCGGATAGAGACCGATGTGGTGCTTGAATGCCGCGTAGTGCACGAGGATCCCGTTCTGCCTGAGCGTCGGCACCCCGTAGCTGATGACCTCGCGCGCTCCCGGCGCTGCACGGCGCACGACCTGACGAATCCTGGCGAGAACCTCCTGGACGTCGGGAGGGAAGGTGGCGATGTACTCGTCGACGCTTTGCGGTGCGGCACGGCGCGCGGGCATGGGAATGGTCGCTGATGACAGGGCGTGACGGGGTCGACGCGTACCGGTCAGGGGGGTGCGGTGCCTTTCACGGCCCAGGCCAGCGCCGCGTAGGAGCGCGGCCCGTCCGCTTCGCCGTCGAGGTACGCGGCCTCGACCGCGGCGCGCAGGCGTTCGCGCCCGCGCTCGTCGAGCGTCGCCATGTACTCGGCGCCCGGGCCATCCTTGCCGAGGTAGGGCGTCCAGTAGTCGGCGAACGACGAGAACTCCATGCGGATGCCGATCGACGTCTCGACCACGTCGACGAACCCGGCGTCGCGCCACGCGGCGCCGAGCTCGCCGGGCCGCGTCATCGGGCGCGTGTAGTTGCGCTTCCTGCGCTCGTTGCCCTCGGGGTCGAGCGCGGCCGCGGTGTCGTAGAAGATCCGGTTCGCCACGAACCCGCCGCGCGCATCCCACACCGTCGCCCCCACGGTCGCGCCCGGCTTCGCGACGCGGCGCATCTCGCGGATCGCGAGCGCCGGCTTCGGCACGAAATGCAGCATCAGCAGCGACAGGACGCGATCGAAGGCGCGGTCGGGGAAGGCGAGCGCATAGGCGTCGCCGACGTCGAACACGAGCCTCGCGTCGTGGCTGTTGCGGCGCGCGGTTTCCACGTAGGCGGCGGACAGGTCCACGGCGCGCACTTCCGCCGGGTCCGAGACCTCGGCGACCGCGAACGCGAGGTGACCGGTGCCGCAGCCGACGTCGAGGACGCGTTCCCCGTCGCGCGTGCCGGTGAACGCGAGGAACGACTTCGCGAGGCGGCGGCTCCAGCGCCCCATCAGCTGCTCGTAGGCGTCGCCGTCGGTCGCGCGGAACGTGGAGGAGGCGGTCATGGACGAGGCGCTTTCCAGGGGACGGGAAGGGGGTCGGGCGGGCGCCTGCGTCGAGCGCTAGCCCATCGGCATGCTGTGCCACCAGATCCGGCATTCCGCGCACAGGCCGTGCTCGAAGCGGGCCTGCAGGATGCCGTCGAGCGCCATGCGCGGCAGCGGGTCCCCGGGCTTGCGCGCGACGAGGTTGGTTCCGGTGGACGCCGCCCAGATCCGGAACAGCTCCTCGGAGGCGACCTGGTAGGTGACGTGCCAGTGCGCGATGCCGCCGTCGCTCGACGTCGCGAGGATCTCGTAGGCGACGTGGACGTCTTCCTGGAGCCTCACGCGCTCCCAGTAGCGCGCGAGCGCCTCGTGTCCGCGCTGGGCGGCGAAAGGCGTGTTGCGATAGACGCCGTCCGCGGTGAACAGCGCGCAGAAGCGCGACGGGTCGCGTGCTTCCCACGCGGCCTTGTAGCCTTGCATGAATCGTGCGATGTCCATCGTCATCGGTCCGGGGGAAGACGCACCGCGGTGCCAGGCACGTGCCTGACACCGGGGGAGGGGGCGTCCGGCGACGAGCGCTTCACAGGTGGCGGAAATGCAGCGGAGCGTTCGCCCAGTTGTCGTGACGCCCGTCGACGTACACGATGGGAACGCGGGAGAGCTCCTCGTCCGAGACATCTTCGAGGCATCCCACGTTCACGCCGTACATCTCGCCCATCGGCGTCTGGGTGCCGTGGCCGAACGCGCGCACGCCGCAATGCGCGCAGAACCAGTGCTCGTTCTTCCGCGTGTTGAACAGGTACCGGGTGAGGTCGTCGCGACCTTGCAGCAGCCGGAACCCCGCGGGCGCGACGACGGCAGGCCAGAACCGCGTGCGCCGGCAGATCGAGCAGTTGCAACGGAACGTCGGCTGCGTGAGGTCGAGATCCGCCTCGAAGCGGACCGCGCCGCAATGGCAGGAGCCGCGGTAGGTCCTGAGCATTTTCAGCCCGGGATCTCGGGCTCGACGAGCGTCGCGAGCTGCGCGAGCGACTCCTGCCAGCCGAGGTAGCACATCTCGACCGGAATGACGCTGGGCAGCCCTTCCTGCACCACGTTCAGCTCCGTCCCGCACGAGACCGCCCTGAGCGAGACGGTCGTCATCATCTCGCCCGGCAGGTTCGGGTCGTCGAAGCGGTCGGTGTAGCGGAGGCGCTCGTGCGGAACGAGCTCGCGGTACTCGCCGCCGAACGAATGGCCGTTGCCGGACGTGAAGTTCGTGAACGTCATCTTGTAGGTGCCGCCGACCCGCGGATCCAGGTGATGGACCTTGCAGGTGAACCCGTAGGGCGGCAGCCACTTGGCCATCGCGTCGGCGTCGAGGAAGGCGCGGTAGACGCGCTCGGGCTTCGCGCGGAGCACGCGGTGGAGTCGGACGGTGCCGGTGGTCATGGTCGATAGGCCTTTCGCTTCGGAAACGGCGCAGCGCCGGGGGGGCGACGCGAAGACCGCCGCACGCCGTGCGCTCTCCCGGCCCGCGTCGCGCGAGCCGATGGTAACCCCGCTCG
The DNA here is from genome assembly GCA_035711225.1 of Casimicrobiaceae bacterium. GTDB lineage: Bacteria > Pseudomonadota > Gammaproteobacteria > Burkholderiales > Casimicrobiaceae > VBCG01. Next base: position 575 of record DASTCK010000322.1, on the reverse strand, counting down.
CCTCCCGCGGTTCCGCGCGGCCGGTGGGCCAGGGCGACAGCGGCCCTCACGAGCGGGGTCGCCGGGCGGCACGGCGAACGAGACGACGGCCCGGCGGCGCATGGCGACCGGGCCGAAGGCTCCTTCGCCCGGCCGCGGGCGCGCGATCAGGAATGCCGCGAGGCGAGCGCCTTGTAGGTGAGCACGACGCCGATGGCGAGCAGGACGATGAGCGAGCCGTGGAGCGCGACGGGGTCCTGCCCCGCCTGTTGCGCGGCAACGGGCGCGGCCATCCGGGCGAGTCCGGCGAGCATCAGGAACCAACCGACGATCGTGACGAGGACCGGCCAGCCGCGCAACCAGAGATTGTGGGCACGGACGATCGCGAGGCCGCCGACGAAGAGCAGGCAGCCGTTCAGGTAGACATGCGGCGCGAACGACGGGCCCATGGCGGACGTGAAGACGTCGAGGTTCAGCCACTCCGTGACCGTGACGGCGATAAGCGTGGGGCCCACGAGGCCCGCAATGCGCGTCGAGCGGGTCATGTCGGGCGGTGACGACCGCGCGGAGGGGCGTCAGGGCGCCCCGATCGCGGC
>DASTCK010000321.1:0-3945 GCA_035711225.1 Casimicrobiaceae bacterium | reverse complement strand
CACGTCGCCGCGCCGTTCGACGAGCGGGCGGAACGGGAGCGACGGACGCTCGTCGACCGCATCGGCGAGGCGTCGCAGCAGCGCTGCCCTTCCGTCGAGACCGACGACCGGGTTCGCGTCGGCGGCCTGAAAGACCGTGGCGAGCGCCGCGCGATCGATCCGCGCGAGCGTGCGCGCGTCGGCGCGCAGCGGGTCGGCGTGCGACGAGAACGTACCGGCGAGGAACGCGCGGAAGCTCGCGACGCCGAGGCCCTCGGAGCGCGAGTAACGCTCGCCGGTCGCCGCCTCCCCGTACGACCAGCGCGCACCGGCGCCGGCGTCGAGCAGCACGCTGACGATCGCGAGATCGATGCGCGCGAGCGCCGCGTCGACGGTGCCGTACGCGGAGAGCTGGCGATCGAGCTCGGCGCCGCGATCGACGCCGCCGGCCTCGAAATGCCGCCACCGGCTGTGGTAGGGAATCGCTAGCGTCGGGTAACGGCGCCGCGTCACGTCCGCGACGAGCGACACGCACGCGGGAAGCGCCGCGCGGTCGACGGCGAAATGGCGCGTGCGTCCCGCGTCCGCCGCCGCGAGCACGTTCGCGCAGCGCTCGCGGATCGTCGCGGGATCGCGCAGCGCGAGGATCGCCTGCCCTGGCGCGGCCTCGGCTCCCTTCCCTGCCGCTGGCCGGCGCCCCCTGGACGGCGCGGCGGGCGCCGCCTCGCGTCCCGCGGCGGTCACAAGCCCCGGCCCCGGGTCGTCTTGAGGCGGTCCGCGTCGGGACGGTCGCCCTCGGTGAAGTAGCCGGCCGCCATCTTCGCGTCGATCTCGACGCGCGCGTCCGCCGGCACGAGCGCGTCGGGGATCGGCACGCGCTCGCCGACCTCGATGCCGCCCTTCACGATCGCGTCGTACTTCATGTTGCTCATCGACACGAGCCGGTGGATGCGGCGGATGCCGAACCAGTGGAGCACGTCGGGCATCAGCTCCTGGAAGCGCATGTCCTGCACGCCGGCGACGCACTCGGTGCGCAGGAAATAGTTGGAGGCCGAGTCGCCGCCTTCCTGGCGCTTGCGCGCGTTGTAGACGAGGAACTTGGTCACCTCGCCGAGCGCGCGCCCTTCCTTGCGGCAGTAGACGACGAGCCCGACGCCGCCCGCCTGCGCGCCGCGGATGCATTCCTCGATGGCGTGCGTGAGGTACGGCCTGCACGTGCAGATGTCCGAGCCGAACACGTCGGACCCGTTGCACTCGTCATGGACGCGCGCCGTCAGCGTGACCGACGGGTCGGCGAGGTGCTTCGGGTCGCCGAACACGTAGGCGGTCTGCCCGCCGATCGGCGGCAGGAACACCTCGAGGTCGCCGCGCGTCACGAGCTCCGGGTACATGCCGCCGGTCTCCTCGAACAGCACGCGCCGGAGCTCGCCTTCGGCGACGCCGAAGCGCTTCGCGACCCCCGGCAGCCACCATACCGGCTCGATCGCGGTCTTGGTGACGACGGCCGAGCCGTTGGCGAGCAGGATGCGGCCGTCCGCGGCGAGGCGATTCCCGGCCACCGCGGCGCGAACCTCGGGCATGTCGATGTGCGCCTTTGTGACGGCGATCGTCGGGCGGATGTCGTAGCCGGCCGCGATCTCCTCGCGGAACGCGTCCGCGACGACCGCGCCGAACGGGTCCATCGACACGATGCGGTCGGGGTCGCCCCAGGAAGCGTACGGACCGATCGGGTCGGTCGGCATCGTGTTGGTGAGGTCGGGCTTGTGCCCGCGCATCAGCGCGCCGGCGGCCACCGCCAGCGCGCGGTACACGCCGTAGCTGCCGCTGTGCGTTCCGATGACGTTGCGCTGGCTGCGGTTCGCCGTGCTGCCGACGATCGGGCCGCGCTCTTTCGGATCGGCCCGTCCCCAGCGGATCGGCAGCGCGCCGAACGCGCCCTCCGCCGGGTGCGAGGTGAGACGGATGTGCTTCGCCGGCGCCGGTGTGTCGGTGCCCATGGGGTGCTCCGCCAAAAGCGGACTATACCTCTCCGGTGCGGGTTTCCGTCGCCGTCGCGCTGCCGCCGGTCACCGCGCGACGCGCTACCGCTCCCCCGCCCGCCATGGCTTCATCAGCGCCTGCGGGTAGCTCGCGCGGCGGGCGACCGCCACGAGCGCGAGGATCGACAGCACGTAGGGCAGCATCAGCCACGCCTGGTAGGGCACGGCGCCGGCGTCCGCCTGTTGCAGCCGCAGCTGCATCGCGTCGAAGAACGCGAAGAGCAGCGCGCCGGCCAGGGCCTTGCCGGGACGCCAGCCGGCGAACACGACCAGCGCGACGCAGATCCAGCCGCGCCCGTTCACCATGTTGAAGAAGAACGCGTTGAAGGCCGAGAGCGTCAGGAACGCGCCGGCGACGCCCATCAGCGCGCTGCCGGCGACGATCGCCCCGACGCGCACGGCGACGACGTCGAGCCCTTGTCCCTCGGCGGCCGCGGGGTTCTCGCCGACCATGCGCACGGCGAGGCCGAGAGGCGTGCGCGCGAGGATCCACGCGACGAGCGGCACGAGCGCGAGCGCGACGAGCGTCAGCGGCGTCTGCGCGGCGAGCACCGGGATCCCGAGCCCGCGCATCTCCGCGAACGGCACGATCGTGGGCGGCGTCGTCACGTTGGGAAAGCTCACGCGGTACGCGTAGTACGCGACGCTCGACGCGAACAGCGTGATGCCGAGCCCCGCCACGTGCTGCGACAGCGCGAGCGGCACCGTCAGCACGCCGTGCAGCAACCCGAACACGGCGCCGGTGCCGGCCGCGACGAGCACGCCCGTCCACAGCCCTGCGCCGGCGTGCACCGCGAGCCATCCCGTGAACGCGCCGGCCACCATGATCCCTTCGATGCCGAGGTTCAGCACGCCGGCGCGCTCGCACAGGAGCACGCCGAGCGTCCCCAGAACGAGTGGCGTCGCGATGCGCAGCACCGCCGCCCAGAAGTCGGCGTTGGCGAGCATCGCGAGGAGCGCGTCGGCCACGGTTGCGCCCGCTAGCGCCAGCGCAGCCGGTAGCGGACCGCCAGCGTCGCCACGAGCATCGCGAGCAGCGCGAAGGCGACGATGACCTCCGCGATGTAGGTCGGCACGGCGACGGCGCGGCTCATGCTGTCGGCGCCGACGAGCACGCCGGCGACGAACACCGCCGCCGCGACGACGCCGAGCGGGTTGAGGCCCGCGAGCATCGCGATGACGATGCCCGTGTAGCCGTACCCCGGCGACATGTCGAGCGTCACGTAGCCGGTACGGCCGGCGACCTCGATCGCGCCCGCGAGGCCGGCGACCGCGCCGGACGCGAGGGCGACCAGCACCAGCGTCCGTGTCACCGGCACGCCGGCGAAGCGTGCCGCCCGGGCGTTCGCGCCGACGGCGCGAGCCTCGAAGCCGAACGTCGTCAGCCTCAAGACCGCCCACGACGCCGCGGCCAGCGCGATCGCGACGAGCAGGCCCGCGTGCACCCGCGTCCGCTCGACGAGCTTGGGCAGCTCGAGCTCCTCCTTGAGCGCCACGCTCTGCGGCCACCCCATCGCGGTCGGGTCCTTCATCGGGCCGTCCAGCATCATCGACACGAACAGGAGCACGATGAAGTTGAGCAGCAGCGTCGTCACGACCTCGTCGACGCCGAAGCGCGTCTTCGCGATCGCGGGGAGCGCCATCAGCAGCGCGCCGGCGAGCGCGGCGGCCGCCATCATCGCTGCGAACAGCAGCGGCGCAGGGACGTCGAAGCCGGTGCCGCCGTGCAATCCGCCGACGGCCACCGCCGCGAGCGCACCGAGGTAGAGCTGGCCCTCGGCGCCGATGTTGTACAGGTGCGCGCGGAACGCGATCGCGGCCGCGAGGCCGGTCAGCATCAGCGGCGTCGCGCGCGTGAGCGTCTCGCTCCACGCGAAGCGCGAGCCGAAGCCGCCTTCGAAGATCAGCGCATAGGTGCGGCCGACCG
>DASTCK010000320.1:0-12757 GCA_035711225.1 Casimicrobiaceae bacterium | reverse complement strand
GTGGCGCAGCGCTCGGTCGACAGCAACGGCTTCGCGTCCAAGTACAAGTCGGGCAACTCGACCACCGGCGCCGTAGGCTTGACGGCCGGCGTGAGCTACTACATCAACGTCCGCAACTACTACTCGACCGGACAGCCGAGTTGCTCGACGGGCGACTGCCGCATGCGCGGCGGGCTCCCGAACTAGACACTCGATCGTTTCCGCACGGCCGCCCCGCGAACGCGGGGCGGCCTTTTCTTTTTCTCGTCCTGAACCTGAAATCCCGTCGATGATCCCCGGTTCCCTTCGCACGGCGCTGTGCGCCGTGGCACTGCTCGTTTCCGCCTCGGCCGCCGCGCAGTCGGCGGTTGTCCAGGCGCCTGCCCCGATGTCGCCCGACACGGTCCTCGCCGACAACGGCATCGCGCGCATCACGCGGGCCGACTACGACCTCGAGCTCACCAAGCTTCCGCCGGCCGTCCGGGGAGGGTTCGCGACCAGCGAGAAGCGCGTCGTCGACCTGATCAACCGGATGCTGGTCACGCGCACGCTCGCCCTCCAGGCGGACCAGGCTAAGCTTCTCGACGATCCCGAGACGGCGCGGCGGATCGCCGCGGAGATGGAGCGCATCAAGTCGCTCCTGATGATCGCGAAGATCGAGCGCGACGCGGCGGCCGCCTTCGACGCCAACCCCGCGCCCTACGAGACGCGCGCGCGCGACCTCTACCTGACCGACCCGCGCAAGTACGACGTCGGCGGCGAGGTCTCGGCCTCCCACATCCTGTTCGCGACGCCCCCGCACTCGGTGGAGGAGGCGACGCGCCTCGCGCGCGAGGCGCGGGCCGCGATCGTCGCCGGCGCGGATTTCAACGCCGTCGCGCGCGAGCGCTCCGAGGATCCCTCCGCGAAGGACAACGCCGGCCGGCTCGGGTGGTTCAAGCGCGGGCAGATGGACGCCGAATTCGAGGGAGCGGCGTTCGCCCTCGCGAAGAAGGGCGAGATCTCGGAGCCCGTCGTCTCGTCGTTCGGCGTGCACCTGATCCGCCTCGACGACCGCAGGGAGGCCCAGCGCGTGACCTTCGAGCAGGCGAAGCCGCGCATCATGGCCGAGCAGCGCCAGCAATACATCGACGCGCAGAAGGACGCGGCGCTCGAGAAGCTGCGGACCGAAGCGTTCAAGGGCACCGACATGGCGAAGGTCGACGCGATGCAACGCGAGGCGCTGCAGCGCCAGCAGGAGGCGTTGCGCGAGCGCACCCGCCAGCCGCCGAAGTAACCCCGGGGTCGGATTCAACTCTGACCCCGGTCGCCGCCGCCCGAGTCGCTACACTAGCGCGCCATGAGCGCCATGCATGACGGCATCCTCGCGCGGGGCCGCGCGGTCGGCCCGGGCGCGCGGGCGTGGGGGCTGTTCGTCCAGTTCTTCCGCCGCGAGGCGACGACGCGCTACCTCGGCAGCGTGACCGGGCTCGCCTGGGCGCTCGTCCACCCGATCGCGCTGCTCGCGGTCTACCATTTCGTGTTCACGTCGATCTTCCGCGCGACGGGCTTCGCCGGATCGTCGTTCCTCGCGTTCGTCGCCGTCGCGCTGTGGCCGTGGCTCGCGGCGCAGGAAGCGATCCAGCGCGCGGCGGTCTCGGTGCCGGGCTACGGCGGGCTCATCCGCAAGGTCGCGTTCCCTCACGAGGTCGTCGTGTACGCGTCGGTCGCCGCCACGCTCGCGCTGCACTTCGTGGGCTACGTCGTCGTGCTGGCCGCGCTGCGCGCGACCGGCGAGCCGGTCCACCTGATCGGGCTCGTGCTCGCGATCCCGCTGTGGGCGATCCTGGCGATCGGCGTGGCCGGCATCGCGCTCGCGCTCGCGTCGCTGCAGGTGTTCGTGCGCGACGTCGAGCACGTGCTGATGCCGGTGCTGATGATGCTGATGTACCTGACGCCGATCCTCTACCCGCTGTCGCTCGTGCCCGGGAGGCTGCAGCCGTGGGTCGCGGCGAACCCGTTCACGTGGCTCGTCGGCCGGTTGCGCGCGGCGCTGCTCGAAGGGCACCTCGCGCCCGAGCCGGGCGACCTCGTCGCGCTCGCGGTGGCGCTGCTGATGTTCGTCCTCGGCCGCTGGATGTTCCGGCGGTTGTCCCCGTATTTCGAGGACTTCGTGTGACGGCCGCCGCTGTCCGAGTGCCACGCCGCGGCACGACGGATGCCGCGCCTGCGGAGAGCGCAAGGCTGAAGCCTTGCCCGTACGCTGCGGCGCGCCCATGATCGCTTCGTCCTCGCGGGCCCGGCTTCAGCCGGACGCCTCCTGCGCGTGAACGAGCCGCTCCTCGAGCTCGCAGCGGTGGGGAAGGATTACGCGAAGGTCGAGTCGCGCGGCGGTCGGCTCGCGCTCGTCTGGGACCTGTTGCGCGGGCGCGGAGCGTCGCACGCGTTCACCGCGCTCGATGGCGTGTCGCTGACGATGCGGCCGGGAGAATCGCTCGGCGTGATCGGCGCCAACGGCGCGGGAAAGTCGACGCTGCTGAAGGTCGTCGCGGGCGTGATCCGGCCCACGCGCGGGACCGTCGCGGTGCGCGGGCGCGTCGGCGCGCTGCTCGAGCTCGGCTCGGGCTTCCATCCCGAGTACACCGGCGCGCAGAACATCGACCTCGCCGCGGCGCTGCTGGGCGTCACTCCCGCCGAGCTCGCCGAGCAGCGCGACGCGATCGTTCGCTTCGCCGATCTCGGCGCGCATCTCGACGACCCGATCAAGCACTACTCGTCGGGCATGGTGGTCAGGCTCGGCTTCGCCGTCGCGACCGCGCTGTCGCCCGACGTGCTCATCACCGACGAGGTGCTCGCGGTCGGCGACGAGTCGTTCCAGAAGAAGTGCATGGCGTGGATGGAGCGCTACCTCGCCGGCGGCGGCACGCTGCTCCTGTGCTCGCACAGCATGTACCACGTGCAGAAGCTGTGCCGCCACGCGCTGTGGCTCGACCAGGGGAAGGTGGCGCGCTACGGGCCGGCGATCGAGGTGACGCAGGCCTACCTCGCGTGGCACGAGGAGCGCTCCGGCGGGCCCGCGGCGCGCCGTCCCGAGGTGCAGACGGGCGAGGGGCCGGACGTGCATCGCGTGAAGTCGCTCGAGCTCGAGCCCGGCGGCTTCGTCGAGATGGGGCGGCCGCTCACGGTGCGCGGCGAAGCCTACTCGCCCGACGGTCGTGCGCCGGTGGTCCTCGTCGGCATCGTCCGGGCCGACGGCACGCCGGTGTACGGCGTCGCGACCGACATGGACGGCGTCTCGCCGTCGCACGCGAGCGGCGATCGCTACGCGTTCACGCTCGTGCTGCCCGCGCTGACGCTGCTCCCGGGCAAGTACGTCGTGCGTGCGCACGCGCTCGACCCCGAGGGCCTCTACCTGTTCGACCACGTCGAGGTGCCGCTGACCGTGACCGGCGAGTCGCGCGAGCTGGGCCTCGTCCGGCTCGCTCACGAGTGGCGCGACGTCGCGCCACGGCAGGGGACAGGCTCCGGAGCCTATCCCCCGGACGCCGATGGAGCGTGACGCCGCAACCGGCGGACAGGCTTCGCAGCCGGTCTCCGGGTGGGACGCGATCGCCGACCTCGTCGACGTCGTCGAGCTCGACGACGCAGCCGCCGCGCGCGAAGTGGGGCCGCTGTTCCGGCGACTGTTCGACGACGACCTTCCCGACTTCCCGCGCCATTTCGTGCTGCGCTACGTCGGCGGCGACGCGCCGGTGCCGCTCGCGTACGCGCATTTCACGCCTTGGGAAGGCTGCTACCTCGGCGGCGGCATGGCGTTCGACGAGCGCTCCTACCGCCGGTTGCCGACCGCGCATCGCACGCGCATTCGCGCAGCGGGCGGCGTCACCGAGTTCCTGCTGCGGCGCGTCCGTGCGCTGCTGTCCGACGCCGTTGCGCTGTTCGGCCACGTCGGCGAGCCGCGCGCCGAGCGCGTCGACCTCCGCGCGGGCTACGAGCGCACGACCTGGCCTCACGTCATCGTGTGCTGGCAGCGCGAGCTTCCGCGCGCGGAGCGCGATGCGCTGCTGGCGCGCGTCGCCGCCCTCGGGCCGTTCTAGGCCGCGTCGCGCAGGAGCGCCTCGAGCCCTTCGGGACTCGCCCAGTCGCGGCCGAACACGTAGCGCGGCAGGCACCACCGCTCGTCGCGGTCGTCCATCGGCCGCGCACCGTCGCCGAACGCGGCGTCGACGCCGATGCGCGCGTGATGGCGCGGGAAATAGTCGCGAACGAGGAAGTCGTTCGCCTCGCCGTACGGATAGGCGAACAGGCGGTCGCCGGGGTTGGGCGCGACGCGCTTGAGCTGCGCCGAGGCGCGCGCGATCTCGTCCTCGGCGAGCTCGAAGGTCGCGATCGAGCGGAACGTGCCGGTGGCGCGCTCGAGGCCCATCAGGTGACGCGCGAGGTCGTGATTGTGGTCCCAGCTGTGGCTCGCCACGGCGGCGTGGCCACTGGCGGCGGCCTCGGCCCACCAGGCGTCCGTCCACCAGCCCCGGGCGGCGAGCCCGACGCGGTCGATGTGCTCGCGGGTTTCCGGCGACACGACGACGAACGTCGTCGCATGGGCCGCGCGCGACGGGACCGACGCGGCGCGGAAATCGGCGAGCGTGTTGAACAGGCTGCGCTGGAGGCCGTGCACCGGGTGCGGCAGGTCGCGCCAGTCGAAATCGGTGCCGTCGTCGAAGGTGATCGCGAGCGTGCGCTGGTCGGTCCACGCCGGATCCCCGGCGATCCAGCGCGCCACGGCCGCCGGCAGGGGAACGATGCGCCAGCCGAGGCGGTCCACCGTCTCGAGATCGGTGGCGAGCGCGACGTGGTCGTTGGTCGCGTAGTCGTTCCCGGCGACGTTGACGCCGTGGTAGGTCAGGATGGGCAGGCGGGCCATCGCCGCGGAAGTGTACCCGCGACCGACCCCGCGCCCGGGGCGCCCGCCGCGGCCGATCGGCTAGAATTCCCTGTTTTTCCTCACGGATTGGCCGCCTTTCGCCTCGCGACTCGATGCCCGAGGACCTGACGTTCACCGGCGAGCGCTTCGTCCCCGGCGTGGGGGGCGAGATCGTCTACGAGCACGTGCACCGGTACGCGTTCGCGCGGCGCTATGCCGCCGGCCGGCGCGTGCTGGACGTCGCGTGCGGCGAGGGCTACGGCGCCGCGCTCCTCGCGGGCACCGCTGCCGCGGTCACCGGTGTGGACATCGACGCGGCGACCGTCGCGCATGCGCAGGCGACCTACGCCGCGCACCGCAACCTCGCGTTCGTCGAGGGATCGGCGACCGCGCTGCCGCTGCCCGATGCGAGCGTCGACGTCGTCGTGTCGTTCGAGACGATCGAGCATCTCGACGCCGCCGACCAGCCGCGCATGCTCGCGGAGTTCGCACGCGTGCTCGTCGACGACGGCGTGCTCGTGCTCTCCGCGCCCAACCGCCCCGAGTACTCGGAATCGCGCGGCTACGTGAACCCGTTCCACCGGCACGAGCACGACCGCCCCGAGCTCGAGCGCCTGCTGCGCGTGGCCTTTCCGGCGATGGCCTGGCATTCGCAGCGCGTGTGGCTCGGCTCGACGCTCTGGCGCGACGACGGTGGCGCGGACGCCGAGGCGTGGGTCGGGGACGAGCGCACGGTCGCGCGCGCGCCGGTTCCCGCGCCGATGTACTTCCTGGTCGTGGCCGCGCGCCGCGCTTCGGCGCTGCCGTCCCCGGCGCCGGCGGTGTCGCTCTTCTCCGACGCGGGCGAATCCGAGCTCAAGCGCGCCGCCGCGACAGCCGCCGAGGCCCTGCGCCTGGACGGCCTGCTCAAGGATCGCGAGCGCGTCGTGGTCGAGCGCGACGCGCAGCTCGCGAAAGCGCACGCGCACGTCCGCCACCTCGAAGGGCTGATCGCGGCGCACGAGCCGCTGGTCGCCGAGCGCGACGCGCAGCTTCGCGACGTCAACGCCCGTGCGGCGCGCCTCGAGGCGCTCGCGCTCGAGCGCGAGCGCCTCGTGGCCGAGCGCGACGCGCTGCTCGCGAGCGCCAACGGCCACGTCAAGCACCTCGAGGAGCTGTGCGCGTTCCGCGAGAAGCTCGTCGTCGAGCGCGACGCGGAGCTGGCGCGCGCGGTCGGGGGTGCCGAGGAGGCGCAGCGGCGCGCCGCCGAGCTGGAGCGCACGGGCGCCCGCCTGCGCGACGCCGAGGCCGCGGCGCGCAAGCGCGTCGCGGAGCTCGATGCCGAGTGCGGCCGCCTCGATCGCGCGCTGGAGGCGCAGGAGCGCATCATCGCCTACCGCCAGTCGTTCCGCTGGTGGCTCGCGTTGCCGTGGCTGCGCGCCAGGCTCGCGTGGAAGCGCCTGACGGGCTGATCGATGGACGCTCGCTACTCGGTCGACGTGATCGTCCCGGTGTACAACGCGCCGGACGACGTGCGCCGCTGCGTGGCGAGCGTGCTCGACCACACGCCCCCCGGCTACCACCTCGTGCTGATCGACGACGCGTCGCCGGATCCGGACGTGCGGCGCGTGCTCGACGAGATCGCGCGGCGAAATTTCGCGCACGTGACGCTGCTCGCCAACGAGCGCAACCTCGGCTTCACGGGCACCGCCAACCGCGGGATGGGCCTGTCGCGACGCGACGTCGTGCTCCTCAACAGCGACACCGTCGTGACCGAGGGCTGGCTGGCCGCGCTGCTCCGTTGCGCGGCCTCCGATCCGGCGATCGGCACCATCACGCCGTGGTCGAACAACGCGGAGATCCTCTCGTACCCGCGGTTTTGCGAGAACAACGCGTGGCCGCAAGGGGCCGATCCCGCGCCCGTCGCGCGCGCGTTCGCGCGCTCCGCCGTGCCGACGTGGCCGGACGTGCCGACCGGCGTGGGCTTCTGCTTCTTCGTGCGCCGCGCGATGCTCGACGCGATCGGCGGGTTCGACCCGGCGTTCGGCGCGGGCTATGGCGAGGAGAACGACCTCTGCATGCGCGCGGCCGCCGCCGGCTGGCGCAACGTGGTCGCCGACGACGCGTTCGTGCTGCACACCGGCGGTCGCTCGTTCGAGCGCCAGAAGGACGCGCTCGTGCCGAAGAACACGGCGACGCTCCTCGAGCGGCATCCGGGCTACCTCGCGCTCGTGCGCGACTACGTCGCCGCGGACCCGCTCGCGCCACTGCGCGACGCGGCGTCGGTCGCGCTCGACGCCGGCGCCGACGCCGGCGTGCTGCACATCCTGCACCACCAGGGGGGCGGCACCGAAACCCACGCTCGCGCGCTCGTCGCGGCCACGCGCGGGCGCCTTCGTCACGCGATCGCCGTCGCGGTCGGCGACCGCTGGCGCATCGAGGCGCATCGCGCCGACGGCTCGACGATCGTATTCGACCTGCAGCGGCTGCCCGACGAGCCGTGGTCTGACTTCGTCGGCGGCCTGTGCGCGACGCTGGGCATCGGCCTCGTGCACGTGCACAACGTGTCGGCCTGCCGCGAAGGCCTGCTGACGGCGCTCGCGTCGCTCGACGTGCCGTTCGGCTACACGGTTCACGACGTGAACGTCGCCTGCCCGACGATCACGTTCCTCGCGGCCGACGGCATGTACTGCGGAGCCGAGACCGACCCCGCGGTGTGCCGGCGATGCCTCGCCGCGCAGCCGACGTTCGCCGGCGTCGACATCGTCGCGTGGCGCGAGCGACACCGGCCGCTGCTCGAGCGGGCGGCGTTCCTGATCGCGCCGTCGCGCTGGGCGGCCGACACGCTCGCGCGCTATTACCCGTCGGCGCGCGTGACGGTGGTGCCCCACGGCGTGTCCGTGACGACACCGCGCCACGCAGGCACGCGCCTGGCCGTGATGCTGCCCGACGACGGCGTCCCGACCGTCGCGGTGCTCGGCGCGGTGGGACCCGACAAGGGTGCGCGCCGGCTCGAGCGGCTGGTGGATCTCGCGCGCGAGCGGGGTGAGCGCGTGCGGTTCGTGCTGATCGGCTACCTCGATCGCCAGCACGCGGCGTGGCAGAGCGACGACGCCCGCTTCACCGTGCACGGGCGCTACGACGCGCGCGACCTGCCCGACCTCCTCGCGCACTACCGGGTGTCGCTGGTGCTGTTCCCGTCCGCGGGGCCGGAGACCTTCAGCTACACGCTGTCGGAGGCGTGGGCCGCCGGGCGGCCCGCGCTCGTTCCGCCGATCGGCGCGCTGGCCGAGCGCGTCGGCGCGACCGGGGCGGGATGGGTGATGACGCCGGAGGAGTGGCGCGACGAGGCGCGCATGCTCGATCGCATCGCGTCGCTGGTCGCCCCACCGGGCGCGCCGGATTTCGCGCGCGCGGCGCGTGCGGCGGCCTCGATGCCGCCGATCACGCTCGGCGCGATGGCGGAGTCGACGCTGGCGATCTACACACGGACGATGGCGTCGTCGCGGGCGACGCGCCACGCGCCGCTCGACCGCGCGCGAGTGCGCGACGCGCTCGGCTACCGCGCGTGGCAACCGCCGGTGCAGATCGAGCGCGCTGCGCCGGCGACGGCGCGTTCCGATGCTGCGAGCCGCATCGCGCACGCGGCGCTGCGGCTGCGGCAATCGTCGGCGGGACCGCTGCTGCGCGCGCTCACGCCCGGCTTCGTCCGCGAGGCGCTCAAGGCGCGCCTCAAGTGATGAGCCGGCCCGACATCGACTGGTTCCAGCGCGGGCGCGAGCACCAATGGGGAGGGCGCCCGGTCGATGCGATGCTCTGCTTTCGTCGCGCGGTCGCGGCGGCGCCCGCGCACGGCGACGCACGCTTCCATCTCGGCGAGGTGCAGTGGGCGCTCGGCCTCACGGACGCGGCGAAGTCGTCGTGGGCCGAGGTCGTGCGGATGTCGCCGAAGCATCTCGCGGGGCGCCTCGCGCTCGCCGAGGCGTGCCTCAACACCGGTGACGCCGCGGGAGCCAAGGCCGCCGCGCTGCAGGCGCTCGAGTGCTCGCCGGACGACGCGCGTGCGCGCACGTTCCTGCTCGTGGCGGGCGCAGCGCTCGGGGACCCTGGGATCGACTGGAGCGCGATCTCGGCGGCGGTCCGGGCCAAGCCGGCGATGCTCGACGCGCCGGCGCGCGCGCGCCTGATCGCCGAGGCGCTCGATCGGACGGATGGCGCACCGGGCTTCGACGCGTTCGTCGATACGCTGGCCGGGATGCTCGAGCGCGCGCCGCTGGAGCTCCTCGCCTCGATCGCCGATGCGTGCGCCAGGCGCGGCGCGGAGCAGGCGTCGCACGCGGCGTCGATCTTCGCCGAGGCGCGCCGGCGCGACGTGGCGCCGCGCAGCGCGGAGGCATGGCGGCGGCTGGCGCTCGCGGCCAGTGTCGCCGGCGACGCCGAGGCCGCACGCGAGTTCGCGACGCGCTACGGGCGGGACTGCACGTTCATCCATGCGCCGACGCTCCCGGTGCTATGGCCGCGACGCACCGCCGGAAACGAGCTGCGCGTGGCGTTGCTCGTCGGTCCCTCGCTGGACGCCACGATGCGCGACGCTTTCCGCGCGCTGGCCGGGCCCGGCATCGAGGTGACGCTGGTCGTGGCCGGGACACAGGAGGAAGCCGCGGCGATGACGCCGCAGCTTCCCTTCCTGCCGAAGGCGCTGGTCGCCGTCGGAGCCCGGCCGAATCCGGCGAGCGCTCGCACGCTGCTCGTGCGCGATCCGGATCTGCTGATCGATGCCGCGGGCCTCGCCTGCGACGTCGGCGCGTGGATCGCGCAGCGCGCGGGCCGCCGCATCGTCACGCTGGCCGATCTGGAGCCGCCGCTGGTCGACGAGCGGGTCGAGCGCTCCGACGCGGCGCTCGCGTCGCTGATCGCCTCGCTGCCGCGTCGCGCCGAGACCGCGTCGACGGCCACCGCGCTGTCCGAGCGTTTCTCGGTCGGGTTGCGGGCGCAACAGGCCGGCGACGCGGAAGCGGCCTCGGGGTCCTACGCCGCGGTGCTCGCCGAGCAGCCCGGTTTCGCGCCCGCGCTGCAGTTCCGGGCACGGCTCGCCTGGGATGCCGGGGAGTTCGAGGCCGCTGGCCGCGACCTCGCCGCGGCGATGGCCGCGGCTCCGCAGCACGCCGAGCTCGTGATCGACGCGAGCCGCCTCGCGGTCGAGCGCGACGCCGCGCACGTCGCCGCGGCGATCGTGCGCAAGGGTCTCGAGCGTATCCCCGCGCATCCGGGCCTGATGGCCGCGCTCGGTCATGCGCTGCTGAAGCTCGGCGACGGTGCCGCGGCCGTCGAGGTGTTCCAGCACGCGATGGCGCTCGACCCGCTCGACGCCGAGCTGCACTACAACCTCGGCGTGGCGCACCAGCTCGTCGGCAACGGCGAAGCCGCCGCGCGCTCCTACCAGCACGCGCTCGCGTTCGATCCGTCGCTCGTCGAGGCGGACTTCAACCTCGGCGTGCTGTTCCAGCAGGAGAACCGCTTCCCGTCCGCGCTGGCGGCCTACCAGCGCGTGCTCGAGCAGGACCCGACGCGGGCCGCCGCGTGGAAGAACATCGGCGAGATGCTGCACGCCTCGGGCCGCATGGACGACTGGGCAACAAGCCACCGACGGTTCGAGGAGCGCTGCCCGGACTCGCTGCTGCTGGCCGTGCAATCGCTCGAGTTCTACCAGCTTCAGGGGGATTTCGCGGCGGTCGAGCGGGTGCTCGACGGCCTGCGTCTCGAGCGCTACCGCGCGGACGACGACAACACGCTGGTCGACGCGCTCGAGGAGCTGCTGTACCTGCTGCTGTTCTTCGACATCGACGCGGGCACGATCCACCGCTTCGCGCGCACCTACGACACCGCCGCGAAGCACGTCTACGGGCTTCCGCGCCGCGACCGGCCGGCCCGCAGGCCCGGCAGGCTCCGCATCGGCTACCTGTCCGCCGATCTCCGCGACCACGTGATGGGCAAGATGATATGGGAAGCGGTGAGCCGGCACGACCGCTCGCGTTTCGACGTCTACTTCTACGCGATGAACCTGCGGCGCGACGCGTGGACGGGACGGTTCGAGGGGATCGCGACGGCGTTCCGCGACGTCTCGGCGCTCACCGACCGGGCGGCCGCCCACGCGATCGGCGAGGACGACCTCGACATCCTGGTCGACCTGCAGACGCACACGCGCCATGCGCGACCCGGGATCCTCGCGCTCAAGCCGGCGCGCGTCCAGATCACCCACGTCGCCAGCGCCGGCACGCTGGGGCTCTCCACGATCGACTGGAAGCTCACCGACGCCTACGCCGACCTTCCCGAGGCGCAGGAGACGCAGATAGAGCCGCTGCTGGCGATGGCGGGCTGTGTGTACCCGTGGCGGGCGGTGGCGCCGGCGGAGTCGAAGCTGTACACACGCGCAGCGCTGCGCATCCCCGACGACGCGGTGGTCGTCGGCGCGTTCGTCACGCCGTTGAAGCTGTCGCGCCGCTGCCTCACGCTGTGGAAGGAGTTCGCCGACCGCGTCCCCCACGCCCTGTTCGCCATCTCTCCGCTGCGCCCCGATTTTCGCGAAGTGACGATGAAGATCTTCGCGGCGGCGGGCATCGGCGAGGCGCGCGTGATCGCCATTCCGCCCGGCCACGACGACGCGTCGAGCCAGGCGCGCTACCGCCTCGTCGACCTCGTGCTCGACCCGCTGCCGTTCGGCAACGTCAACGGCACGCTCGAGCCGCTCGCGATGGGCGTGCCGGTGGTCACGCTCGTGGGCAAGCGCCACGGGGAGCGCACCGGCCTGTCGATCCTCGCGAACCTGGGCGTGACCTCGACGGTGGCGCAATCCGGCCGCGAATACGTCGACATCGCCGAGCAACTCGCCACCGACCCCGCCTTCATGCGCGAGGTGCGCGGCGCGATCGCCGCCAGGCTGCCCGGGTCGGTGCTCGCCGATGTCGCGGCGCACGCGCGCAACCTCGAGGCCGCGTACGTGGTGGCGCTCGCGCGAAGCGCTCCCGACGTGCTCGCCTCGGCGGGCATTTCGATGCCCGCGCTTTCATGATCGAGCCGCGGCTGGCGGCGGCCGAGCGTGCGCTCGACGGCGGTGACGTCGCGACCGCGATCGCGCAGGCGACGGCCGTCGCCGACGATGCGCGCGTGCCCGCCGCGCTGCGTGCCGCGGCGTTCCGCGTGCGCGCCGACGCGCGGGCGTTGGGCGGCGACCTGCGCGGCGCGCTCGACGATGCGGCGCAGGCGGCCGCGCTGGCGCCCACCGACGCGCGGGCGTGGAACGCGCTCGGCATCGCGGCGGCGGATGCCGGGGACCCGGCGCGGGCCATCGAGGCCTTCACGCAAGCGACGACGCTCGATCCCCGTTACGCGCGGGCGTGGAACAACCTCGGCAACGCGCTTCGCGAGGCGGGGCGGCGCCGCGAGGGACGCGCTGCGCTCGAGCGCTCGGTCGACGCCGATCCGCGCTACGCGCTCGGATGGACCAACGTGGCGGTCGCGAAGCGCGACGATGGCGACGACGCGGGCGCTGCCGCGGCGGCGCGACGCGCGCTGTCGCTCGATGCGCGCCAGCGCACCGCGCGCCTGGTGCTCGCGGGCATCGACCGGCGAGCGGGACGCCTCGACGCCGCGATCGACGGCTACCGGCAGGCGCTGGCGGCGCAGGCGGACGACGCCCGGTCACGCCTCGCGCTCGCGGGCGCGCTTGGCGAGCGCGACGACCTCGAGGCGGCGCGCGCGGCCTACGTCCAGGCCGCTCGCGACGAGCCCGCCCTGCTGCGCGCGAGGCTCGGGGCGGAGCTGACGCTGCCGATGGGGGCGGCGGACGCGGACGCCGTCGCGGCCGCGCGATCCGCCTTTGCCGCGGGACTCGCGCGCCTC
>DASTCK010000319.1:0-4148 GCA_035711225.1 Casimicrobiaceae bacterium | reverse complement strand
CGTCGGCGACGCCCGCGCGCAGGCGCTCGCTCGAGCGAGCGACGGTGATGCCGAACGCGTCCTGGTAGAGGTTGTAGATCGTCGACGGCCGGTCGCGGAACTGCTTCTCGGTGAGGCCGGGGAAGCGGGCCGCCGCGACCGACAGGTCGTCGACGATGATCGGCTCCCCCGAGAGGAACAGGAGATTGCGGACCCGGAACACCGGGTCGCCGGGCGCGAGCGCGAGCCGCTCGGCCTCGACGCGGTCGGCCTTGCCGCGCACGAACGCGACCAGCCTGACGACCGGGTATTCCTTCGCGCCGCCCTCGGGGACGATGTGGAAGAAGTAGAACATCATCCGGTCGCGATTGTGGGTCGCGACGAACGTTCCGCGACCCTGCTGGCGGATCACGAGGTTCGCGTCGGCGAGGGCGTCGATCGCCTTGCGCACGGTGCCGATCGACACCCCGTAGCGCTCGGCGAGGCGCCGCTCGGCCGGAATCGCCTCGCCGGGCTTCCACTCGCCGCTCGCGAGTGCGTCGCGCATCTTGCGCTCCAGCTCCCGGTACAGCGGCGCGGGCAGCGGAACGCCGGGAACGGTGGCGTCGGTCATGGCGGTCCAGTCTAGCGGGAGCGTCGAAGTGATGCAAATGATATAGATGATATAGTTGACTTCGCGCGGCGCCGGCGTGTACGATGACCCCCGGACGACCGGCGCGCGCTCGCGTGCCGAGCCTGGCGGAGATCCCATGATCCATTGCGTGCTTCACGACCCGGACGACTCGGTCGCCGTCGTCGTGGTCGAGAACCTGAAGGCCGGGACACGGCTGACCGGCCTGATCCTCGACGAGGACCGCACGATCGAGCTCGAGTGCCGGCAGGACATCCCGATCGGCCACAAGGTTGCGCTGAAGGACCTGGCCGTCGGCGACACCGTGATCAAGTACGGCGTCGACATCGGCAAGGTGGTGCAGCCGATCCGCAAGGGCGAGCATGCGCACGTCCACAACATCAAGACGAAGCGGTGGTGACCGAGGTCGCCGCGTGTCCGACGCGGGACGCGGTATCCCCGGCGCCCCGTAAGGCGGGTCGAGCGTCGCCGGGCGACGCTCACCCGCTTACGCGCTGCGCGTCTTGGCCGATCGACGTGCGAAGCGTCGGATCGAGCGGGGTTCGAGCAGTCTGGCAGGCGGTGGCGATGAGGAGCGCGTGATGAAGAAGTCGTTCTGGGGGTACCGGCGCGAGAACGGCCGCGTCGGCGTGCGCAACCACGTGATCGTGCTGCCGGTCGACGACCTGTCGAACGCCGCCGCCGAAGCGGTCGCGAACAACATCAAGGGGACGCTCGCGATCCCGCATCCCTACGGGCGGCTGCAGTTCGGCGCCGACCTCGACCTGCACTTCCGCACGCTGATCGGCACCGGCAGCAATCCCAACGTCGCCGCCGTCGTCGTGATCGGCATCGAGGACCAGTGGACCCGGAAAGTCGTCGACGGCATCGCGGCGACGGGCAAGCCGGTGAGCGGGTTCGGGATCGAGCTGCATGGCGACCACGACACGATCCTGCGCGCGTCGAAGGCCGCGAAGGAGTACCTGCAGGGGGCCACCGAGAAGCACCGCGTCGAGTGCAGGCTGGAGGATCTCTGGGTGTCGACCAAATGCGGCGAGTCGGACACCACCTCCGGCTGCGGCGCGAACCCCACCGTCGGCGACGCGTTCGACAAGCTCTACGCGGCCGGGTGCACGCTCGTCTTCGGCGAGACGACCGAGCTCACGGGCGGCGAGACCATCGTGGCGGCGCGCTGCCGCGACGACAAGGTGCGAGCGGAGTTCATGCGCGTGTTCGACCGCTACCAGCAGGTGATCGAGCGCCACAAGACCTCCGACCTGTCCGACTCGCAGCCGACCAAGGGCAACATCGCCGGCGGCCTCACGACGATCGAGGAGAAGGCGCTCGGCAACATCCAGAAGATCGGCCGCAAGTGCGTCGTCGACGGCGTACTCGACAAGGCCGAGATGCCCTCCGGGCCGGGGCTGTGGTTCATGGACAGCTCGTCGGCGGCCGCGGAGATGGTGACGCTGTGCGCCGCGTCGGGCTTCGTCGTGCATTTCTTCCCGACCGGGCAGGGCAACGTGATCGGCAACCCGATCCTGCCCGTCATCAAGATCTGCGCGAACCCGCGCACGGTGCGGCTGATGAGCGAGCACGTCGACGTCGACACCTCGGGCCTCCTGCAGCGCGAGATCACGATGGACCAGGCGGGCGACAAGCTCCTCGACATGATGTTCCGCACGGCCAACGGCCGCTTCACCGCCGCCGAGGCGCTCGGCCACCGCGAGTTCGTGCTCACGCGCCTCTACGAGAGCGCCTGAGGGACGATGGACGAGCGGCTCGCGAAGCTGTTCGACCTCACCGGGCGCACGGCGCTCGTGACCGGCGGCAGCTCCGGCATCGGCCGCGCGATGGCCGAGTCGCTCGCGGCGGGCGGGGCGCACGTGATCCTCGCCGCGCGGCGCCGCGACGCGCTCGAGGTCACCGCCCGGGCGATCGCCGCGCGCGGCCTCAAGGCGTCCGGCGAGCCGGTCGACGTCGCCGACCGCGCGTCGGTCACCGCGCTGCTCGCGCGGCTGCACGACGCGCGGCGCCACGTCGACATCCTGGTCAACGCGGCGGGCGTCAACGTGCGCAAGCCGTTCGAGGCGCTCTCGGACGCCGACTGGGACGAGACGATGGCGGCGAACCTGACCGGGCCGTTCCTGCTGACGCGCGGGCTCGCGCCGCCGATGGCCGCGCGCGGGTGGGGACGCATCGTCAACGTGGCCTCGCAGCAGGCGGTCCGCGCGTTCGGCAACAGCGGCGCGTACGGCGCCTCGAAGGGCGCGATCGTCTCGCTCACGCGCTCGACGGCCGAGCGCTGGTCGCGGCAGGGCGTCACCTGCAACGCGATCGTGCCGGGATTCGTGCTGACGCCGCTCACGGAGCAGGCCGCGGCGGACCCTGCGCGGGTCGCGGCGATGGCGGCGCGCACGATGATCGGGCGCAACGGCTTGCCCGACGACTTCCTCGGCATCACGCTCTTGCTCGCGAGCGACGCTGGCGCGGCGATCACCGGCGAGACGGTGTTCGTCGACGGCGGGTTCAACGCCGCATGACGCGCGGCGCGCTTCTCGCCGAACCTATAATGGCCGGATGACGGCGCCTTCCCGATGAACGACCGCCTCGATCCCGCCCTCGCGCTGCCCGACCTCGCGGCCATCCGCGCGGCCCACCAGCGCATCGCGCCGCACGTGCACCGGACCGCGGTGATCACCTGCGCGGCGATCGACCGCGAGGCCGGCGCGCGGCTCTACTTCAAGTGCGAGAACTTCCAGCGGATCGGCGCGTTCAAGGCGCGCGGCGCCTCGAACGCGGTGTTCTCGCTCCCCGAGGAGGTCGCGCGCCGCGGCGTGGTCACGCACTCGTCCGGCAACCACGGCGCGGCGATCGCGTACGCCGCGCAGCGTCGCGGCATCCCGGCCTGGGTGGTGATGCCCGAGAACGCGGCGCGCGTGAAGCAGGAGAACGTGGCCCGCTTCGGCGCGACGATCCGGCACTCGGGCATGGACGCGGCGTCGCGCGCCGCCGTCTGCGCCGAGGTCGAGCGGGAGACCGGCGCGACGATGATCCATCCGTTCGACAACGCGAACGTGATCGCCGGGCAGGGGACCGCCGCGGTCGAGCTCCTCGAGTCGGTGCCCGATCTCGACGCGATCTGCGCGCCGGTCGGCGGGGGCGGATTGCTGTCGGGGACGTCGATCGCCGCGAAAGAACTGCGCCCGTCGATCCGCGTGTGGGGCGCCGAGCCCGCGAACGCCGGCGACGCGGCGCAGAGCTTCCGCAGCGGAAAGGTCGAGCCGCTGCCGGCGGGCGTTCCGCTCACGATCGCCGACGGCCTTCGCACGCCGCTGGCGCCGCGCACGCTCGCGGCGATCCGCGCCCATGTCGACGCGGTCGAGACCTGCACCGAGGCCGCGATCGTGCGTGCGATGCGCATGATCTGGGAGCGCGCGAAGATCGTCGTCGAAGCCTCCGCGGCGGTGCCACTCGCCTGCCTTCTCGAGGGTCGCTATCCGGCGGCGGGCAAGCAAATCGGCGTGATCCTGTCGGGGGGGAACGTGGACCTCGATCG
>DASTCK010000318.1:0-4011 GCA_035711225.1 Casimicrobiaceae bacterium | reverse complement strand
GATCGACCTCGCGTTCGAGCAGGGAACGCTCACCGGCATCATGGGGCCGAACGGTGCCGGCAAGACCACCTGCTTCCACTGCCTGACGGGCTTCCACCGCGCCGACCGCGGACGCATCGTCTTCGACGGCGAGGAGATCGGCGGCCTGGCGGCCCACGAGATCGTCGCGCGCGGCGTGGCGCGCTCGTTCCAGGCGATCAGCCTGTTCGACGCCGACACGGTGCTCGACAACGTGGTCATCGCGTTGCCCGAGGTGCGCGAGCGCGCCGGCAACGCCTGGGGAGACCTCGCGCGCGACAGCGGCGCGCAGGATCGCGCCGCCGCGGTGCTCGCGCGCGTGGGCCTCGCGGGGCGCGAGCGCGCGAAAGCGAAGGATCTCGCGTACGGCGAGCGTCGCGCGCTCGAGATCGCCCTGGCGCTGGCGAGCGGGCCGCGCATCCTGTTCCTCGACGAGCCGACGTCGGGGCTCGGCCCCGACGGCACTGCGCGGCTCGCCGAACTGGTCGCCGAGCTGAAGCGCACGCTGACGCTGGTCATCATCGAGCACGACATGCGCTTCCTGTTCGGCCTCGCCGACACGATCGCCGTGATCCACTGGGGACAGGTCATCGCCGGCGGCACGCCGCGCGAGCTCCGCGACAATCCGTGGGTGGCGCGCTCGGCGCTCGCGGAGGAGCCGTGCTGAGCGTCGCCGCGCTGGATGTCTACTACGGCGAGACGCAGGTGCTGTTCGACGTCTCGCTCGACGTCGCCGCGGGCGAGGTGGTCGCGCTGCTGGGCCCGAACGGCGCCGGCAAGACCACGACGCTGCGAGCGATCCTCGGCCTGACGCCGCCGCGGCGCGGCAGCGTGCACTTCGACGGCGACGACGTGACGCGCGAGCCGACGCACCGGATCGCGCGGCGCGGATTGTCGTGGGTGCCGGACGACCGGCGCGTGTTCCCGTCGCTGACCGCGGCGCGCAACCTGTCGATCGCCGAGCGGCGGACGCGCTTCGACGCCTGGCCGGTCGAGCGCTGCTGCGAGCTGTTCCCGGCGCTCACGCACCTGTTGCCGCGCGAGTGCGAGAACATGTCCGGCGGCGAGCTGCAGATGGTGTCGATCTCGCGCGCGCTGGTCGGCGCGCCGGGCGTGATGCTGCTCGACGAGCCGTCGCAGGGTCTCGCGCCCAAGGTCGTCCAGGACGTGATGCGCGCGATCGCGACGCTCAAGGCGCAGGGTGTCGGCGTGCTCGTGGTCGACCAGAACGTGCGCACGGTGCTCGAGGTGGCGGACCGCGTCGCGGTGATGCGCGGCGGGCGCATCGTGCATCGCGTGGCGGCGGCCGATCTGCGCGCCAACGCCGCCGAGCGCTCGCGCTGGCTGGGAGGATGACGTGGCGGCGCTCCTCAAGGTCGACCGGCTGGTCAAGCGCTACTACGCGCCGGGCTGGGCGGGCGAGGTCACGTTCAGGCTCGAGGCGGATTTCGAGGTCGACGCGCCGCGCACGATCGGGCTGCTCGGCCCGAACGGCTCGGGCAAGACGACGCTGTTCGAGCTCGTCACGGGCAGCAATCTGCCGAGCGAGGGCCGCGTGCTGGTCGACGGGCGGGACATCCACAAGGTGCGCTACCGCGAGCGCGACCGGCTCGCGATCCATTACCACCAGAGCTACCAGGTGCGCGCCTTCCGCAAGACGGTGCCGTCGTTCCTGCTCGAGCGCGCGAACCGCGACAGGCCGCTCGTCCACCTGTTCGACGAGCCGCAGTTCGCGTTGCAGGACGGCTACATCGGCTTCATGCTCGACTTCTTCGCGCGGCTGCGGCGGAGCGGGCACGTCGTCTTCCTGTGCGTCCATCCGAACGAGCCGTTCCACCTCGACATCCTGCGCGAAGCATGCGAGTCGTTCCTGTTCGTGCGGCGCGGGCAGGTCGCGCCGTTCGACGGCTACGCGTCGCTGGTCGCCGATCCGGACGTGCGCGCCTACCTGGGCGCGCTGGCGCCCGCGCCTACGGGGGCCGGGCGCCGCTCCGGCCCTGCTATGCCGGGGATCGGCGTGGAGCCCGACGCCGGCGCCTAGGTCGGGGGCGTCTGCTCGAACCGGCGCCGCTCGGTTCGCCGCAGCAGCACGACGGCGATCACGCCGATGACCGCGAGGACCGCGAACGCCGCGAGCTCGAGGTGACGCGCGCGCTCGAGGAACATCGTGAACGCCTGGCCGAACGCGTAGCCCGCGCCGCCGATCGCCAGCGCCCACACGATCGCGCCCGCGGCGTTCGCCATCATGAATCGCGCCGCCGAAAGGCCGACGGCGCCGATCGTGATCGCGCCGACCAGCCGCATGCCGACGAGGAAGCGCACGCCGAACGCCGCCCACGCGCCGTAGTCGTGCGCGAGCCGGGCGGCGTGCGGACGGGCGAGCGCGAGGCGAGGAAAGCGCTCGAACACGCGATCGCCGTAGCGCCGGCCGATCGTGTAGAGGATCTGGTCGCCGGTGAACCCGGCCACGGCCGCGATCCCGAGCACGACGGGCAGCGACAGGTACCCCAGGTGCGCAGCGAACCCCGCGAGCACCAGCACGGTCTCTCCTTCGAGCAGGCAGCCGACGAACACGGCGAGGTAGCCGTACTGCTCGATCAGCGTCTGGACGATCTCCAAGCGTCGCTCGGTCGTGCGGTCAGGCGTGCGGGGCTGCCGCGCCGGCGTCGCGTCACGCCGCGCGTTCCGGTGCGGGGATCGTCCGCGGCGTGTGGTCGGGCAGTCCGAGGATCGCGACCGCCGAGCACGCGGCGATCCCGGCGAGCAGCGCGAGCAGGAAGTCGAAGCCGCTCGCCTTCACGACGGGTCCGAGGAGCCACACGGCCAGCGCGCTGATGCCGAACGAGACGGCGAGGCGCAGCCCGGCCACGCGCGAGCGCATCCGGTCGTCGACGTAGCGCACGATCACGGCGTCGGTGAACGGGATCGCGCCGAACACGAACAGCATGAAGCCCAGCGCGAGCGCGTAGAGCGGCCAGCCGTCCGCGCGCGCCGCGAGCGCGAACAGCGGGATCTGCATCAGCACGATGCCGAGGAACAGGCGCTTCAGCGGCACGCGGTCGATCAGGCGCCCGACGACCACCTGTGCGAGCGACGCGACCGCGTACACGGCGGCGAGCATCGCGCCGAGCGTCGCCGGGTCGCGCGTGATCGACGCGAGCCGCTCGCGCATGAGCTCGCCGTTGCCGTTGGTCGTGAAGTTGAAGATCAGCGCGCCGCAGGTGGACGTGAGCGACAGCACGAGGAACACGCGCGCGAGC
Organism: Casimicrobiaceae bacterium; assembly: GCA_035711225.1. Classification (GTDB taxonomy): domain Bacteria; phylum Pseudomonadota; class Gammaproteobacteria; order Burkholderiales; family Casimicrobiaceae; genus VBCG01. The sequence goes on along the minus strand of DASTCK010000318.1, from coordinate 733 downwards.
GTCGCGCGCGGCAGGTCGACGAGCTTCGGTGCGCGCTTCGACGGCGGCGCGTGCTCCTTCGGCGCGACTAGCAGGAACGCGATGCCGCAGGCGATCGAGAGCAGGCCCGGCACGACGAACGCCGTGCGCCAGCCGAAGTACTTGACGAGGATGCCGGTAAGCAGGGCGGCCAGCGCGATGCCGAGGTTGCCTGACAGCCCGTTCACGCCGATCACGCGGCCGGGCCTTTCCGCGCCCTGCACGAGCATCGGGATGCCGACCGGATGGTAGATGGCCGAGAATGCGCCCATCACCGTCAGCGCGATCGCGAGTTGCCACGGCGACTGCGTCATCGCGACCAGGAACGCCGAGGCGCCGAGCCCGAAGAAGAACACCAGCATCATCGCGCGCCGGCCCCAGTGGTCGCCGAGGCGCCCGGCCGGCAGCGAGCCGATGCCGAACATCACGAACGCGCCGGCCGTGTAGGGCATCAGGTCTTCCCACCGCGCGACGCCGAAGTCGACCGCGATCGCGCTCACCGCGGTGGCGAACACCAGCAGCATCAGGTGGTCGATCGCGTGCGCGACATTGAGCAGCAGCGCGATCGCGCCCGTGTGGTGGGCGGCGGCGGGGTGCGCGTGGGCCGGCGCGGTGGCGGCGGCGGAGGGGGGCGGCGGAGGCATGGCGACCGGCGGCGGGACGCGCCACTTTACCAAGCCCCCGGCGCGCTTCCGGAACCAGGTTCCGAACCTGG
>DASTCK010000317.1:0-5552 GCA_035711225.1 Casimicrobiaceae bacterium | reverse complement strand
CGAGCGGGACCTCGAACCAGAACAGGCTGCCCTGGCCGACGGTGCTGGCGAGGCCGATGCGACCCTGCATCAGCATCACGAGATGGCGCGCGATCGTCGTGCCGAGGCCCGTGCCGCCGTACACGCGCGTCACCGAGTCGTCGGCCTGCGTGAACGGCTCGAAGATCGCCGCCTGCTTGGCCTCGGGGATGCCGATGCCCGTGTCCTGCACCTCGACGCGCACCACGGCCCCCGCCGCGGCGCCGGGCTCCGGCGTCGCGCGGACGCGCAGCGTGATCTCGCCTTTCTCGGTGAACTTGACGGCGTTCGACAGCAGGTTCAGCAGCACCTGCCGCACGTGGTGCTGGTCGCCCGAGAACCAGCGCGCGGCGGAGGCGTCGATCTCGGTGTTGATCGCGAGGCCCTTGTAGCGGGCCTGCGGGAGCATGACCTTGACCGCGCCGGTCGCGAGCTTGCCGAGGTCGAACGGCCGCGCCTCGATCGTGACGCGGCCGGCCTCGATCTTGGCCATGTCGAGCACGTCCTCGATCTGCGCGAGCAGCAGGTGCGCCGATGTCGTCATCGTCTCGACGATCTCGCGCTGCGCCTCGTTCAGGTTGGTCTCGCGCAGCACGTCGGACATCGCGATCACGCCGTTGAGCGGCGTGCGCATCTCGTGGCTCACGTTGGCGAGGAAGCGCCCCTTCGCGGCGTTCGCCTCGTCGGCCCGGCGCTTCGCCTCGGTGATGCGCTGCGACAGCACGCCGACGTAGAACGGGAGCACGAGCAGCGCGACCATGAAGCCCATGCCCACGGTCACGTGCTGCGACCAGAACGGCGACAGCCACAGCACGACGCCGAAGCCGACGATCGAGAGCGCCTGCGAGGCGTGCAGCCAGGTCCGGCCGAAGCGGAAGCCGTTGCCGAACGCGACGAACAGGTAGACGCCGAGGACGAACGCTCCGCCCTCGTCCATGCGGATCAGGCAGTAGGTGGTCGCACCGTTGTCGGCCAGCATGCCGATCGCGCGCCGCAGGTTCGAATGGCCGCCCGCGCCGATCACGCGCAGGAGCAGCAGGAACGCGAGCGTGACGAAGCCCGCGCCCGCGGTCACGAACTCGAGGTCGGTGCCGTCGAACGAGCCGTCGCGATGCACCGTCCAGACGACGTACAGGTACACGAGCGCGACCAGCACCAGACGCAGGACGGCCTGCTCGAGCTCCGGCCGCTCGACGCGCGCGAGCATCGAGCGCCAGCCCTCGAGGGTCGTCCACTGCCGGATCCGTGTCACGCTTGGCGTCATTCCGTCGGTCGATCTGGCATTCTACGTTGAGGTCATCGCCGAGGCACCGCGCCCGGCTCCATCCGCTTTCCCGTGTCCGTCGCCGAAAAACTCGTCGTTCCCGCCGCCGACGGCTATCCGCTGGCCGCGACGCTCTGGCTCCCCGAGGACGGCGCGATCCCGTCGCGCTACGTCGTCGTCAATGCCGGGGCCGGCATCCCCGCCCGGTACTACGATCGCTTCGCCGCCTGGCTCGCCGACCGCGGGCTCCCGACGCTGACCTACGACTACCGCGGCATCGCCGCCTCCGCCCCCCCCTCGCTGAAGGGCTTCGAGGTCAGCGTCGAGGACTGGGGAAGCAAGGACTGTGCCGCTGTGCTGGACAGCTTGTCGCGGCGCTTCCCCGGCGCCAAGGCGGCCGTGGTCGGGCACAGCATCGGCGGCTTCGTGACCGGGCTCGCGCCCGGCGGCGAGCGCATCGACCGCCTCGCGCTCGTGGGGACGCACACAGGCTACTGGCGCGACTACGCGCGGCGGGTGCGGATCCCGATGTTCTTCACCTGGCACCTGGCGATGCCGCTGGTCGTGCGGGCGGTCGGCTACATGCCGGCGCGGCGTTTCGGGCTCCCCGAGGACCTGCCGGCCGGGGTCGCGCGCGACTGGTCGGCACGGCGCAAGCCCGAGCCGTGGTGGAACCTCCGCACGCCCGAGGGCGCCCCCGATCGTGCGCGCATCGCACGCGTCGTCGCGCGCTTCGACGCGTTTCGCTGCCGGGCGCTCGTGGTCTCGCTCGCCGACGACCCGTTCGCGACGCGCGAGGCGACGGCACGCATCGCGGGCCTGTTCCGGAACTGCCGCATCGAGGAGCGGCGCATCGACCCGCGAGCGGCGGGGCTGCCCCGCGTCGGCCATTTCGGCTTCTTCCGCGCGCGCATGCGCGAGGCGCTGTGGCCAGTGGTCGGGGATTTCCTGGCCGCGGACGACGGGGGCGTCGCGGGAAGCGCGGAGGTCGCCGGCGGCGTCATCAGCGGGAGCAGCGCGGGGGAATGACCCGCGGGGGGCGCAAGCCCGTGACCGGGCGCGCTCGCCGTGGCTGTGGGCCAATGCGCGAGCCAACGCCGGGGTCAGACTCCATTGAGGCCGGGTTCAGACCCCATCCGGTGCGGGGGTCCGACGCCATTGAGGCAACACCGGAGTCAGACCCCGATAACGCCGGGGCAGAGCCCAAAGCCGGGGTCCGACCCTTGGCTAGAGCGACCCCAGTGCGTCGCGCAGCGCGGCGAGGAAGTGCGCCGCGCCCGCGCCGTTGTGGATGCGGTGGTCGAACGTCATGACGACCCGCGCGAGGCCGTCGGTACGCGGCGCGCCGAGGAACAGGATCGCGTTCGCCGGCGCGACCAGCGTGGGCACGGCGTCGACGATCGCCTCGCGGCCGAGGTGCGAGACCAGGAGCTGCGTGTCGTCGCCCGCCTGGTCGCCGGTGCGCAGCGCCTCGCGCATCCGGCTCCACGCCTCGCGCACGAACGCGTCGAGCGTCATGCGGTCGGCCGCGCGCACCACCGCAGTGACGAGCTCGTCGCCCGGCCGGGCGATCGCGATGCCGACGTTGACCGCGTCGTGCGTGCGCAGCGTGTCGTCGCCGACCAGCGTCGCGCGGAATCGCGGCATGCCCGACGCGATGCGCGCGGCGGTGTGCGCGAGCACCTGCATCGCCGAAGGTTCGGCGCCTTCCGGGCGCGTGCTTTCGAGCGCGGCGTAGCGAACGTCGACGGCGATCGTGCCGGGGATCACGCGATCGGCGCTGCGGCGCATGCGGAACACGAGCCGCCGCTGCTCGGGCGAGAGCGGCTGGTCCTGCGCCGCGACGCTCGGCGCGCCCGACCTCGCGATCCACGCGTCGACGTCGGCGGGCATCAGCTTGCCCGACGGCGACGGGATGCGCGCGAGCTCGGCCTCGCCGACGCCGCGCTCGCGGGCGTGCGCGCGCGTGCGCGGCGGAATCGACGGTGCGGCACGCGGCGACGCCTCGATCGCACCCGGGCCCTCGGGCACGCTCAGGCGCGCGACCACCGCGCCGACGGCGACGACGTCGCCCGGCGCCACGATCCAGCGCTCGATCGTGCCGTCGAACGGCGCCTCGAGCTCGACGGTGCTCTTGTCGGTCTCGACGACGTAGACCGGCTCGCCGCGCGCCACCGCGTCGCCGGCGCGCCGCAGGATCTCGACGATGCGCACCTCGCGCAGCCCCTCGCCCAGCTGCGGAACCGCGAGCTCGGCGCTCGCGTCCGATCGCGGGCGGCCGCTCACGCGAGCGTCTCCTCGATCGCGCGCGCGACGCGCTTCGCGTCCGGCAGGATCGCGTACTCGAGGTCCGGGTGGTAGGGGACGTGCGCGTCCGCGCGCGCGACCAGCCGCGGCGCCGACAGGAAATGCGCGAAGCGCTTCTCGCTGCCCACCATCTCGGCGACGATCGTCTGGCCGAAGCATCCGGTGCGCGAGTCCTCGTCGACCACGACGAGCCTGCCGGTGCGGGCGACCGACGCCTCGAGCGTCTCCCAGTCGAACGGCACCAGCGACACGGCGTCGACGATCTCGACCGACGCGTGCGCCGACAGCGAATCCGCGGCGGCCTGCGCGACCTCGACGCCGTTGCCCCACGCGACCAGCGTGACGTCGCTGCCGCCCTGGACCGTGCGCGCGCGGCCGAAGCCTCGCGGATCGCGCGCGATCGGCTGGCGCAGCCGCATCATGTGCTTGGGGATCAGGATCAGCGTGGGATCGTGCTCGTGCAGCGCGGTCCACAGGAGGCCGGCCGCGTCCGCGGGCGTCGACGGCACCGCGACGCGCAGCCCCGGCATGTGCGTCCACCACCCCTCGTTGCTCTGGCTGTGCCACGCGCTGCCGGCCGGCAGGTACGCGCCGTGCGGGGCGTACAGGACCAGCGGGGCGGTCCACTCGCCGCGCGAGCGCCAGCGGAGCGTCGCGAGCTGGTTCGCGAGCTGGTTCATCGCGGGCGCGGCGAAGTCGATGAACTGCAGCTCGACGATCGGGCGCAGCCCCGCGGCGGCGAGGCCGATGCCGGCCCCGACGATCGTGGCCTCGGCGAGCGGCGCGTTGCGCACGCGCCCGGGGTGGCGCGTCGACAATCCCTTGCTGAAGCCGAACACGCCGCCCTTCGGGTCCTCGACGTCCTCGCCGAACAGGAGCGTGCCGGGGAGCCGGTCGAGCGCCTCGCCGAGCGTGCGGTGCCATGCCGCGGCGATCGTGTTCTCGCGCTCGGCGAGCGCGAACGGCAGCGCGACGCCGTCGCGGGACGCGGGCCCCGTCAGGTCGGCGAACGCCGTGGCGGGCGAGGGCGGCGGCTCGCTCTCGGCGCGCGCGAACGCGTCGTCGGTCTCGCGCTCGACGTCGCGGCGCATCGCCGCCAGCGCCTTCGCCCCGAGCTCGCCCGACGTCACCAGCGCAGCGGCGGTGCGCTCGACCGGGTCGCGCGCGCGCATCGCGGCGATCTCCTCGGCGCTGCGGTAGACGCGGTGGTCGTCGCTGTTGGTATGCGAGGCGATCCGGTCGACCTCCACCCACAGCAGCGACGGACCGGCGCCGTCGCGCGCCCGCGCGATCGCGTCGCGCGCGTGCTCGGCGAACGCATCGACGTCGCGGCCGTCGATCCTCGTCGCCCACGGCGGCGCGAACACGCCGAGCCGCATCGGAAGCTGGTGGCGCGTCGGCGTGCTGATGCCGTAGCCGTTGTCCTCGACGACGAACACGATCGGGAGCGCCATCTCGACGGCGAGCGTCAGCGCCTCGAAGAACTCGCCCTGGCGCACCGACGCGTCGCCGATCGTGGTCACGACGACGCGCCGCTCGCCCGCTCGCGCGAGCGCCCAGGCGGCGCCGGCCGCGGGGAGGCATTGCGAGGCCGTCGGCGTCGCCGGCGGATAGATGCCGAGCCGCCGGTAGCTGCCGTGCACCGGCATCATGCGGCCGCCGGTCGACGACGAGGCGGTCGCGAGGTAGTCGCGCGCCATCTCGAACGCGGTGACGCCGCGCGCGTGGAACAGCGCGCGGTCGCGGTAGTAGGGGAACAGCAGGTCGCCGGTCTCGAGGAACGCGGCGATCGCGGCGAACGGCTCGTGGCCGAGGCCCGGGATGTGGATCCAGCCGCGGCCCTGGCGCAGGAGCTTCTCCTCGCGCAAGTCGACCGCGCGCGCCGCGAGCATCGTGCGCAGCAACGCGACGCGATCGAGCGGCGCGCCGGCCGGCGCGGATCGGGCGGCGACGAACGGCGCGC
>DASTCK010000316.1:0-14654 GCA_035711225.1 Casimicrobiaceae bacterium | reverse complement strand
AATGGCCGTTCGCGACGCGGCCTGGGACGAACGCACGCGACGCCTCGAAGCGGCACTTGCGCAACGCTAGCCCCGACCATTGCGGTGTCGGACACGCGGTCCGACACGGTGCCTGCAACGTGACACGCTCCCGCGGTCGGGCTCAGTGCAGCGTCGGCGCGCCCGGCATGCTGGCGGGCCGCGTCGCTTCGTCGACCGGCTCGAGGTCGACGATCCCCTCGTCGTCCTCCCACTCGTAGCGCACACTCGGGACGACGTCGCGCCTGCGCAGCGCGATCGCGAGCGCGAGCCCGATCAGCGCCGCGGCGAGGTGCGTCTCCCACGAGTGCCCGCGCTGGATCGGCATCACGCCCCAGACCGACGCGCCGTAGAGGAACGCGACGATCATCGACGCGGCGATCGCGCGCCGGTCGCGCCGGATCAGCCCGGCGGTGAACACGTAGGCGACGAGGCCGTAGACCAGGCCGCTGGCGCCGAGGTGCACGCCGCCTCGCGCGAACAGCCACACCGCGATGCCCGGGCCGATCCAGATCGACGGCAGCACGATCGGCGTCGCGCGCGGGTACAGGTGCAGCATCGCCGTGCCCAGGATCACGAGCGGCAGCGTGTTGGCGATGAGATGATCGAACCCGGCGTGCACCAGCGGGGCGAACAGCAGGCCCGCGAGGCCCGCCAGCGTGCGCGGCGCGACGCCGAAGGGCGAGGCGTCGAGGTCGAGCGCCGCGTTCAGGAGCGCGATCGCCCAAAGGATCGCCACGAACGCGAGCGAAAGCCGCAACGCGAGCTGGAAGCCCGCGCGGACGCCGGGCGAGCCGGTCCAGGCGGGATGCGGGGTGTGGAAGTCCACGAGGCGGTTGGGGTCGGCCGGCGCGCGCCGGACGGGCTTCCAGCATAGTCGGTCCCGGCACGCCGGGTTTCAACCGGCCGCGCGGCCGGCCGCCGCACGGGCCGGGAACGCCGCGCCGCCACCCTGCATCGAATGACGTGAAAGCGACCCCCGACCATGCAGACCGCTCCCACTCCCGCTCCTGCCCAGGACCTGACCGACCCCGAATTGGCGACGCGGATCGCGCAGGGGGATCGCGACGCGTTCGTCGTGCTGATGCGCCGTCACAACCGCGCCCTGTACCGCGCCGCGCGCGCCGTGCTGCGCAACGACGCCGATGCGGAGGACGCCGTCCAGGACGCGTGGCTGCAAGCCTACGTCGCGATCGGCGGCTGGCGCGGCGACGCGAAGCTCTCGACGTGGCTCACGCGGATCGCCGTGAACGCGGCGCTGCAGCGCCTTCGCAAGCGCACGCGCACGGCCGAGATCATCCGCATGGACGGCGAGGTTCCCATGGACGTTTCCGGAGACGACGACGGCGCGACGCCGGTCGCGCCCGACCGGCCCGACCTCGCGGCGATGCGAGGGGAGACGCGACGCCTGATCGAGAAGGCGGTCGACGCGCTCCCCGATGCGTTTCGCGTCGTCTTCATGCTGCGGGCGGTCGAGGAGATGTCGGTCGAGGAGACGTCGAGCGCGCTCGGCGTCCCCGAGGCCACCGTGCGCTCGCGTTTCTTCCGGGCCCGCGGCCAGCTGCGCGAGTCGCTCGCACGCGAGATCGACCTCGCGGTCGAGGACGCCTACGGTTTCGCCGGCGCGAGATGCGACCGGATCGTCGCGCGAGTGCTCGCGCGTCTCGACGCCCCGTTCGCCGCCGCTGGCGGCGGGCCGGGCGCCACCCCACCCTCGGAGGCATGACATGTCGTTCCTGATCGTCGCCCGCCAACCCACGCTGCGTGCCGCCCGGCGCGCGTTCCTCGGTCGCTCCGGCGCGATGCTGTCCGGCGCCGCGGTGGCGCTGCTCGCCGGCCGCGACGCGCTCGCGAAGGGCGAGGCGTCGACCGCTTCCGACGCGAGCATCCTGAACACCGCGCTCGGCGCGGAGCTCGAGGCGATCGCCGCCTACCAGCTGGGGGCCGAGAGCGGCCTTCTTCAGAAGCCGGCGCTCGATCTCGCGCTCACGTTCCAGGGACACCACAAGGCGCACGCGGACCTGCTCGCCGCGACGGTGCGCAAGCTCGGCGGGACGCCGGCGGCCGCCAAGCCGAAGTACGCGTTCCCGGGCGAGACGCTCAAGACGCAGGACGACGTGCTTCGCTTCGCCGCGACGCTGGAGAAGGGCGCGGTGAGCGCGTACCTCGGCGCGGTCCCCGTCTTCGGCAATCGCGACCTCGCGAAGGCCGCCGCGAGCATCCTCGGCGACGAGGCGATGCACTGGGCGATCCTGCGCAACGCGCTGGGCGAAACCCCCGTTCCCGCCGCCTTCGTCGCGTGAGCCTTCGTGCGTTCGGGCGCACGGCAGCGTTGCTGGCGTGCGCCGCGACCGCGACCGCGACGGCCGCGCGGGCGACAGGCGATGCCGCCGCGGGCGCCGTCGTCTACGAGCGCTGCGCGGCGTGCCACGCGCTCGCCTACGACCGCACCGGCCCGCGGCATTGCGGGCTCCTCGGCCGGCGCGCCGGCAGCGTGGCCGCCTTCCCGTACTCCGAGGCGATGAAGCGCTCGGGGCTCGTGTGGAACGCCGACACGCTCGACCGGTTCCTCGCCGCGCCGCTCGTGGCGGTGCCCGGAACCTCGATGGGCTACGCCGGCGTCGCCGACGCGAAGGAGCGCGCCGACCTGATCGCCTTCCTCGCGAGCGCGGGCCGCTCGGCCGCGTGCGCGCGCTAGGGCCGCCGGGCGCCGATCCGGTCAGCCGACGTCGACGCAGAGCGACGGGTCGAACGACGCGTTCTCGTTCACGCCGTCGCGCGAATAGCCGCGCGGGTTGCACACGACGCGCGTGCCCGCGAGGTCGTAGTCGAAGCTGTCGTGCGTGTGCCCGTGGATCCACAGCGCCGCGCGGCGCCCGGCGACGAGCGCCTCGGCATCCGACACGAAGCAGGGGTTGAGCAGCGTCCCGGCGAAGCGCGGATGGATGCTCCGGCGCGACGGCGCATGGTGCGTGACGACCACGGTGGGGCCGTCGTGCGGCTCGTCGAGGCGCGCATCCAGCCACGCCGCGTGCCGCGCGAACCGCTCCGCCGCGACGTCGGGCGTGAACCGCGCACCCCGCTCGTCGACGCGGATGCGGGAGAAATCGTGCATCACGCGGAGCGCCTCGACGAACGCCGCCGCGCGCAGGTCGCCCGTGCCGTACAGCGCGAAGTCGCTCCACAGCGTCGTGCCGAGGAAGCGCACGCCGTCGATCACGATCGCCTCGTCGTCGAGGACGCGCACGTCGGTGCCTGCCGTGAGTGCGGCGAGCGCCGAGGTGGTCTCGGCGAGGCTCGAGCCGTAGAACTCGTGGTTGCCGGCGACGTAGACGACGCGCTTGCCGAGGCGGCGCGCCCACGCCACCGCTTCGGCCGGCCGCGCGATGTCGCCCGCGAGCACGACCACGTCGGCATCGGTCGCGGGGACGTCGAGCGCGCCTTGGGACAGGTGCAGGTCGGAGAGGATCTGGAGGCGCACGATGGGATACGAGTTTGATGATAGTGCGTGGAATATCGTATCGGATGTCGGAGCGCGCGCAGTACCTGGAACGTCAGCCGTTCGATCTCGGAACCTGGTTGCGAACCTGGTTCCGCTGTCGTAGCGTGCGCGCCGGCTAGGTCGGCGCTGCGCGCCGCCACACCAGGCACCGGTTGTTGGCCGGCATCGGCCGGTCGTCGATCCGCACGAGGCCGGCGCGGCGCGCGAGCGCGTCCACGTCCCCCACGTCGCGCACGCCCTGGTGCGGCGCCTTCGCACGCAGCGAGGCGTCGAACGCCTCGTTGCTCTCGCTCGTGTGGCGCCCGTCCACCTTGAACGGGCCGTAGATCACGACGATCGCGTCGTCCGCCAGCACTCGCGGCATCGCCCCGAACATCGCCTCGACCTGATGCCATCCCATGATGTGAAGCGTGTTCGCGCTGAACAGCGCGTCGAACCGGGCGTCGGGCCACGCGCCCTCGACGTCGAGCACGATCGGCGGCGGCGTGTTGGGCAGCTTCGCCTCGTGAAGCCACAGCCGCATGCCGGGCAGGTGCTCGTCGCGGTCCGAGCATTGCCAGGTGAGATGCGGGAGCGCCGCCGCGAAGTGCACCGCATGCTGGCCGGTGCCGCTGCCGATCTCGAGCACGCGGCGCCGATCGGCGAAGACCTCGCGCAGCACGGCGAGGATCGGGTCGCGGTTGCGGTCGCACGACGGGGCGTAGGGCTTGTCGATCATGTCGCGGCAGGAGGCGCCTTTCAGCCGGCATTGTCGCGCCATCGCAGGCCCGCCGGTACAATGGGCGTCCGCTGGCCCACCCGGCCCCACGTCGACGCGCGCCACGAGCGTGCCCCCCGATGAGCTCCCACGCCGACAATCCGTTGCTCGAGCCCTGGCCGCAGCCGCTGGGCCTGCCGCCGTTCCACCGCATCGACGCGAGCCATTTCGCGCCGGCCTTCGAGGTCGCGATGCGCGAGCACCGCGCGGAGATCGCGACGATCGCCAGGAATCCCGACCCGCCGACGTTCGGCAACACGATCGCGGCGCTCGACGCCTGCGGACGCGCCTACGCGCGCGTGGGAGCGGTCTTCCACAATCTTACGGCCTCGGAAACTTCGCCCGCGCTGCAGGCGGTCGAGCGCGAGCTCGCGCCGAGGATCGCGGCGCACGACAACGCGATCCTGCTGGACGACGAGCTGTTCGCGCGCGTCGATGCGCTGCACTCGCAGCGCGACAGCCTCGGCCTCGGGCCCGAGGAGCGCATGCTGCTCGAGCGCGTGCACCTCGATTTCACGATGGCGGGGGCGCGGCTCGCGCCGGCGGCTCGCAGGCGCGCCGGCGAGATCGCCGAGCGGCTCGCGTCGCTGACGACGACCTTCCGGCAGAACGTGCTCCACGACGAGGCGACGCAGGGCCTCGCGCTCGAGCACGAGCGCGACCTCGCGGGGTTGCCCGCTTGGCTGCGCGACGCGGCGCGCGAGGCGGCGCGAAGGCGCGGTGCCCCGAACGCGTGGTGGATCTCGATCTCGCGCTCGATCGTCGTGCCCTTCCTCGAGCGGTCCGACCGCCGCGACCTTCGCGAGCGGGCGTTCCGGCTGTGGACGCGGCGCGGCGAGCTCGACGCCGCGCACGACAACCGGCCCGTGGCGCGGGAGATCCTCAAGCTTCGCCACGAGCTCGCGCGCCTGCACGACTTCCGGCACTTCGCCGACTACGCGCTCACCGACCGGATGGCGAAGACGCCGGCGGCGGTCGCGCGCCTGCTGGAGCGCGTGTGGGGACCCGCGAAGGCCAAGGCGGCGCGCGAGCGCGACGCGCTGCAGGCGATGGCGCGCGCCTGCGGCGCCGCGCACGCGATCGAGCCATGGGACTGGCGCTACTACGCCGAGAAGGTGAGGCGCGAGCGCTACGAGCTCGACGACGCCGAGGTCAAGCCGTACTTCGTCCTCGATCGCATGCTCGAGGCCGCGTTCGACTGCGCCACGCGCCTGTTCGGCGTCCGGTTCGTGCCGCGAGCGGACCTGAAGGCCTACCATCCGGACGTCCGGGTCTACGAGGTGCAGGACGCCGCGGGCGGCGCCGTCGCGCTGTTCCTGTCGGACAACTTCATGCGCCCGACCAAGCGCGGCGGTGCCTGGATGTCGAGCTACCGCGATCAGTCGCGACTGCACGGCGCGCTGCCGATCGTCGTCAACAACAACAATTTCGCGAAGGCGCCCGAGGGCGAGCCGACGCTCCTGTCCGCCGACGACGTACGCACGCTGTTCCACGAGTTCGGCCACGGCCTGCACGGCATGCTCTCGCAGGTGACCTACGAGCGCCTGTCCGGCACCGGCGTGCTGCGCGATTTCGTCGAGCTGCCCTCGCAGCTCTTCGAGCACTGGGCGTTCGAGCCGCAGGTGCTGAAGCGTCACGCGCGCCACGCGGTCACCGGCGCACCGATTCCCGATGCGCTGATCGAGCGGCTGCGCGAGTCGCGGCGCTTCAACCAGGGCTTCGAGACGGTCGAGTACGCGGCATGCGCGCTCGTCGACATGGCGCTGCACGGTGTCGACGACCCCGACGGCGTCGACATCGCCGCGTTCGAGGCCGCCGAGCTCGACCGCATCGGGATGCCGCGCGAGATCGTGATGCGCCACCGGCTGCCGCACTTCGACCACCTGTTCGCAGGCTCGTGGTACGCGGCCGGGTACTACGTCTACCTGTGGGCCGAGGTGCTCGACGCCGACGCGTACGAGGCGTTCGTCGAGGCCGGCGACGTCTTCGACCCGGCGATCGCCGCGCGCCTGCTTCGCTGCGTGTACGCGGCCGGCGGCAGCGTCGACCCGGCCGCGGCCTACCGCGCCTTCCGCGGCCGCGACCCGGCGATCGAGCCGATGCTCGCCGACCGCGGGTTGATCGACGAACCCGTCGCCGCCTAGCGGCAACGACGTGGCAGACGGTGTCCGACACCGGGGTTTGCGGCGCAAGGGTTCCGACGGCATTTCGCCCCGAGGGTCGCGGCCTTCCAACCGGTAGACTGGCGGCGTTCGCGGCGCCCGCTGCGCCGCTCGAGGGGACTCGCCGATGAAGATCACGCTGGTGGGCTCGCGCTATTTCGGCGCTGCCGTCCTCGATGCGCTGCTCAAGGACGGCGCGTCGATCGCGCGCGTCGTCGCGCCCGCGGCCGACGACCGTCTCGCGCTGGCCGCGCAGAAGGCCGGCATCCCGCTGCACCTGCTCGCGAACCCGAAGATCGTGCCGGCCGAGGCGATCGCCGAGGGCACCGACCTGATCGTCGCGGCGCACACGCACGCGCGCGTGAGCAACGAGGCGCTCGCGCGCTCGCGCCTCGGCGGCATCGGCTACCACCCGTCGCTGCTTCCGCGCCACCGTGGGATCGCGGCGGTCGAATGGACGGTCATGGAGGGCGACCCGATCGCCGGCGGCTCGGTCTACCACCTCGCCGACGGCTGGGACGCGGGCGCCGTCGCGATGCAGGACTGGTGCTTCGTCGCGAAAGGCGAATCGGCGCGCGAGCTGTGGGAGCGCGCGCTCGCGCCGATGGGCCTCGACCTGCTCAAGCGCGTCGTGCGCCACGCCGCCGAGCACGGCAGCCTCCCCGCCCACAAGCAGGACGAGCGCTTCGCCACCCGCGCGCCGATGGTCAAGCGGACGGTCACCGTCACCGACGAGCATCGCGCGCGCGCCGCGTCGCTGGTCGTCACGGTGATCGGCCCCGATCGTCCCGGCCTGGTGCGCCTGATGGCCGAGCGCGCGAAGGGCTTCGGCGCCAACTGGACCGCGAGCCGGATGGCGAACCTCGCCGGCCAGTTCGCCGGCATCGTGCACCTCGACGTGCCGCCCGAGAACGTCGACGCGCTCGCCAACGCGCTCAGCGCGCTCGAGTCCGCGGGGCTCCGCGTGGTGATCGGGCGCAGCGAGGCGACCGAGCCCCCGGCCGGGCGCCGCATCGTCAAGCTCGAGCTGCAGGGCATCGACCGCCCGGGCATCGTGCGCGACCTGTCGACGAGCCTCGCGGAGCGCGGCGTCAGCATCGAGGACCTCCACACCGAGGTCGTCGACGGCGCGAGCGCCGCCGAGCACGTGTTCCGCGTGCGCGCGCTGCTGTTCGTGCCGAACGCGCTGTCGAACGAAGCCCTGCGCGAAGGCCTCGACGCGCTCGCGAGCGAGATGAAGATGGACCTCGCGCTGGGCGAGCGCCACGCGGCGCCGTCCGCGCACCGCTGAGCGCCACCCGCGGCGCGTCCGGGGAGCGATCGAGATGGCGACCGGCCTGCTGGCGCTGCTGGACGACATCTCGACGATCCTCGACGATGTCGCGCTGCTGACCAAGGCCGCGACCCGCAAGACCGCGGGCGTGCTGGGCGACGACCTCGCGCTCAACGCGCAGCAGGTCGCGGGCGTGCGCGCCGACCGCGAGCTGCCCGTCGTCTGGGCGGTCGCGAAGGGCTCGGCCGTCAACAAGGCGATCCTCGTGCCGGTGGCGCTCGCGATCAGCGCCTTCGTCCCCTGGGCGATCACGCCGCTCCTGATGGTCGGGGGCGCCTGGCTCTGCTACGAGGGCTTCGAGAAGCTCGCGCACCGTTTCCTGCGCGTGTCCGCCGGCCACGACGACCGGGCCGCGCTCCGCCAGGCGCTCACCGATCCGTCGGCGGACCTGGTCGCGCTGGAGAAGGAAAGGATCAAGGGCGCGATACGCACGGACTTCGTCCTGTCCGCCGAGATCATCGTGATCGCGCTCGGCATCGTCGCCGAGGCACCGTTCCCGACGCGCGTCGCGGTGATGGTGGGCATCGCCGTCCTGATGACGATCGGCGTGTACGGCATCGTCGCGGCGATCGTGAAGCTCGACGACGCAGGCCGCTGGCTGTGCCGACGCGAGGGGGAGGGCGCGTGGGAGCGCTTCCAGCGCGGGGTGGGCAGCGCGATCCTCACCGTCGCGCCCTGGCTCATGAAGGCGCTGACCGTCGCCGGCACCGCGGCGATGTTCCTGGTGGGTGGGGGCATCCTCGCGCACGGCGTTCCGCCGCTCCTCGATGCGATCGAGGCGCTCGCCGACCTGGCCGGCGGCACGCCCGCCGCGGGAGCGGCATTGCACGTGGTGGTGCCGTGGCTTGCGCAGATGATCGCGGGCGTCGTCGCGGGCGGCCTCCTGTTCGGCGCCATGGCGCTCGCGCAGCGCCTGCGCCGCTGAGGCCCCGGGGTCCGACCGCGACCGACCGTGGCACAATTCGCGCGGGCCGTGCGCCTCGCGCGGCGCTCGACGGAGACGACAAGGGACGTGGATGCCGCATGACGTCACGCTGATCGCCACGTTCGCGGTAGGTTTCGTCCTCGCGTTCATCCTGGGCACGATCGCAAACCGGCTGCGGCTGCCGCCGCTGGTCGGCTACCTGCTCGCCGGCGTGCTCATCGGCACCTTCACGCCGGACCTCGTCGCGAACGCGACGATCGCCGGCCAGCTCGCCGAGATCGGCGTGATCCTGCTGATGTTCGGTGTCGGCCTGCACTTCTCGGTGGCCGACCTGATGGCGGTGCGCCGGATCGCGATCACCGGCGCGGTGGCGCAGATCGCCGTGGCCACTGCGATCGGCACCGCGATGTCGATGCTGTGGGGCTGGTCGCTCGGCGGCGGCCTCGTGCTCGGGCTGTGCCTGTCGGTCGCGAGCACCGTCGTGCTGCTGAAGGCGCTCGAGGAGCGCAACACGCTGCAGACGACGAACGGCCGCATCGCGGTCGGCTGGCTCATCGTCGAGGACCTCGCGATGGTGCTGGTGCTGGTGCTGCTGCCGGCACTCGCCGAGGCGCTCGGCGGCAAGGTGCCCGGCGGCTCGCACGCGGGCGGCGACCACTCGCTGGCGGTCTCGCTCCTGATCACGATCCTCAAGGTCGGCGCGTTCGGCGCGATCGTCCTGACCCTCGGCCCGCGCGTGCTGCCGTGGCTGCTGCGGCAGGTCGCGCGCACCGGATCGCGCGAGCTGTTCACGCTCGCCGTCCTCACGCTGTCGATCGGCATCGCGTTCGGCTCGGCCGAGCTCTTCGGCGTGTCGTTCGCGCTCGGCGCGTTCTTCGCGGGCGTCGTGCTGAACGAGTCCGACCTGTCGCACAAGGCCGCGGCCAACACTCTGCCGCTGCAGGACGCGTTCGCGGTGCTGTTCTTCATCTCGGTCGGCATGCTGTTCGACGCGTCGATCATCGTGCGCGAGCCGATGATGCTCGCCGGCGTGCTGCTGCTGATCCTGTTCGGCAAGGCGATCATCGCGCTCGTGATCGTGATGGTGATGGGCTATCCGATGTCGACCGGCATCTACGTGTCGGCGGCGCTCGCGCAGGTGGGCGAGTTCTCGTTCATCCTCGCCGGGCTCGGCATCGCGTTCGGGCTGATGCCGGACGAAGGGGTGAGCCTGATCCTCGCGGGGGCGCTGATCTCGATCACGCTGAACCAGTTCGCGTTCGTGATCGCCGACAAGGTCAACGCGGCGATCGCCGCGCGCCCCGCGCTCAAGGCGCGCTTCGAGGACGCGCACCGCGCGCGGCTCGCGGGTGTCGAGGCCGACCTCGCGGTCGCGAAGGCCCGCGCCGACGAGCTCGCGCTGGCGCACAAGACGCTGTCGCCCGAGGAGCTGGTCGACCATTTCCCGATGTTCGGCACGCTGTCGCCCGAGCAGCGCGAGGTGGTGCTGCTGCACCTGCAGCCGGCGAGCGCGCAACCGGGCGAGCGCGTGATCCACCGCGGCGACCAGGCGGACGCCGCCTACTTCATCTCGGCGGGCGAGGTCGAGGTCTCGGTGGCGGGCCAGCACATCCGCCTCGGCCCGGGCAACTTCTTCGGCGAGATGGCGCTGATCAGCGGGCAGCCGCGCTCGGCCGACGTGACGGCGCTCGACTACACCAAGTTCCTGAAGCTCACCGTCGACGACTTCGACGAGATCCTGCGACGCTATCCGGAGATTCGCGCGCAGATCGTCGAGCAGGCGGAGAAGCGCGACGAGATGAACCGCCGGCAGGCGGAGCAGGCGGTCGAGACGGCGAAGGCCGCGCTCGACGAGGACACGGAACGGCGCTAGCCCTTCGGTGGGGCCCGTCGCTGCTCGCGAACCGGGCAGGGACTCACCTCCTCACATGAGCACGAGCGTCGCGAAGCCGAGGAACGCGCCCATGCTCACGACGTCGGTCGCGGTCGTCAGGAAGATCGACGACGCGGTCGCGGGGTCGGCGCCGAGGCGCTGCAGCGTCGTGGGAACGAGCACGCCGGAGACGCCGCTGATCACGCAGGCGACGACCATCGCGAGCCACGTGACGGCCGCCAGCGTCCACTTCTCGGGGTTGCCCTGCAGCCAGGCGTAGACGAGCATGCCCGCGCCGGCGGACACGCCCACGAACGCGCCGTTGAACAAGCCGAGGATCGCCTCCTTGGTCACGGCCTTCGGTGTGTCGCCGGCCTTGAGCTCGCCCAGCGTCATCCCGCGCAGCGTCACGGCGAGCGCCTGGCAGCCGGTGTTCCCCGACTGCCCCGCGAGCACCGGCAGGAACACCGCGAGCAGCACGACCTTCTGTAGCGTCCCCTCGAACAACCCGACCACGCCCGCGGCGATGAAGGCCGTGAGCAGGTTGAGCTGCAGCCACGGGTGGCGGAACAACAGGCTCTGCAGCCAGGGCGTCGCGAGCCGCTCCTCCTTGGTCACGCCGACCATCTCGCCGGCCTGCGCGGACAGCTCGACCGTCTGCGCGTGGAACATCGTCTGGCCGCGCACCATGCCCTTGAGGCGGCCCTCGTCGTCGACGACCGGGTAGACCGGATAGTGCTTGTCGAGCGTGAGCTTCATCGCGTCGAGCAGCGGCATCGTCGTCTTCAGTGCGAACACGTCACGCAGCATCACGTCGGCGAGCTTCTGCGAGCGGTCGCCGAACAGGAGGTCGCGCATCGTCACGACGCCGACGAGCTTGCCGTCGGCCTCGAGGACCCACGCGTAGGTGATGAACGCCTGCTTGACCAGCTCGCGCAGCGACTCGATCGCCTCGCCGATGGTCTGCTGGGGCAGGAACACCGCCAGCGGCGGCTCCATCAGGTCGCCGATCGAGCCCTCGAGGTAGGGCGAGGTCTTCGACGGCTTGGGCTTGCGGCGCAGGCGCATAGTCGTCCCGGGTCGGCGAACGCGAGAGCCGGTCGGCGCGATCGGCGACGAACGCCCGGCTTTCGCGCCGTTATACCCCAACCCTGCCGCGCGAGGGACGCGGCAACCGACGCTCGGCGGACGCGTCAGCGCTCTTCGTTGTCGGGCTGCAACGGCGACGCGACGCCCGGACGGTCCGCCTCGCCGCCGCCGGCGGGTTTCGCGTCTCCCGCGTGCGCCATGTGCGAGATCGCCAGGAGCTCGAGCGCCGCGAGCACTGTCTCGCGCTGCGCCTCGAGCTGCTTCTCGCGCGTCGCGCCGCCGCACATCGTCGTGCAGAACCCGTTGGTCGGGCTCTCGAAATCGCAATGCGACGCACCGTCGATCTTGACCGAGCGCACGAGACGCGGCACCGAGCTCGCGAGCGAGCGGCCGCTCGAGAACAGGTTGCAGGCGGACGCATCGCCGAGGAGCACGATCGCCGGCGCGTCGAGCTTGGCGGCGGCGAGCATGCCGGTGCCGGTGCGGTCGACCGGGTCGAGCCCGACCCACCCGGCGAGGCCGGGCAGTTTCGACGCCGCATAGACGGTCGCGAGCCCGCCCGCCGACGTGCCGATCAAGAGCAGCGACGAGCGCTCGACCGGCGCGAGGCCGAGCGCGCCGTCCTCGAGCGCGCGGGCGAGCGCGACGATGACGGCCCCGTTGCCCCACAGGTCGAGCATGTTGGGCAGGTCGGGCACGACCGCGACGATGCCGGCCTCGGCCAGCGCGCGGCCCACGTCGCGGTGGCGCACGCGCGTGCGCGTCCATCCGTGCGCGAGGACGGCGACGCCGCGCGGCGGGCGCGCACCGGGCTCGTAGACGTCGACCGCCATCGTGGTGCCGTCCACGTCGATCGTCGTGGTGCGGGCGTACGACGCGGCGAACCCGCTCGCCGGCATCCACATGCAGGCTACAACGAGGGCAACGAGCACGGCGCGGGCAACCCTGGGCATCGGCGGGCGCCATCGATCGCGGAAACGGGGGACTCCGTCGGCACGCGGGGGGCGCGCCCGCGATGATAGCCGAACGCGACGCCGCAGGTTCGCCCGTGCCTGCCCGGCCTCGCGGCCTTTCGCCTCGGGCTTGCACTGCCCTTGGGGCAGGCATGGCGCGGTGCATGTGATGTACAGCTCGACGACGGCGACGCACACGTGCGGCCGGCGTGGGCGAGAACGGACGGAGACTCGCACGCGCGAGGCGTTGACGGTGCGCGAATCGCCGTCGTAGGCTCGTTCACCGTCGATCCGGGAGAGCGCGTCGCGTCCCCGGCCGTCGACGCGGACGGCGCGTTGCACGAGGCGCCGCCGGCAGCGGCATGGGAAGGGGGCGCCATGCACGTTGGTCGGCTGCATTTTCGCCTGGCCGCGCGTCAGCGAGCGGCCGCGCTCGCTCGCTTCGACGCGTCCGCCTGCTATGCGGGCTTGCGCTCGCTCGCGCACGGGCTCGCCGGCCAGCGCTGGATGGTCGTGTCCGGCCTGGTCGAGCCGCTCGTCAACGGCCGCTTCTCACGGGCGCACAGCGACATCGATATCGCGGTGCCGGTCGATTCGCTTCGCTCGATGGCCGAAGCGGCCTGCGCGCACGGCTATGTGCTGACGATGCGCGTGCTGCGCACGCACCTCTCCGCCCGAGCCGACCTGGAGGCGCACCTCGTCGTCGCGCCGTGGATGCTCGACGTTCGCTGCCGCCACCTGCGGCTGTGGCGGTGCACGTCGCGGGGCGCCCTCGACGAGTCGACGTTCCCGGCATACGTCGACGTGTTCCCGTACGCGCTCGCCGGCCACGAGATGCACATCCTCGACAGCGGGCAGCGTCTGCCGCTGCGGGCGCCGCTCTGGCGCGACGTGCCGTTGCCGGACGGCGCGCGGATCCCGGTCGAGGACCCGTCGTACCTCGACGCGCTCAAGGTGGCGCGGCGGAACGCGCGCATGCGCGAAACGGCGCGCAGAGCGTCGGGATCGGCTGCCGCGTCGCCGCTCGAGCCATGACCGGCGAGGGAAGCGCGCTCCTCGGCGGACTCGTCCTCACGCACCAGGTGGTCGGCTACACGACCGCGTTCGTCATCGCGCCGCTCGCGCTGTCGCGCTTCACCGAGCCCCCGCGTCACCGCGGCTGGGGGAAGGCCTATGTCTTCGCGATGATCGGCCTGTACCTCACCGGACTCACGTTCACGCTGCGGCTGCACGACCCGTCGAGCTTCGTCGGCGCGCGCAACCTCGCGTTCAACTTCGCCGGATTCTTCCTGGTGCTGGTCGGGTGGCGCGCGATCCATCGCCACCGCGCCGGGCAGGTCGCTCCGCGGGCGCTCGACCACGCGATGCGAGCGACGCTCGCCGCGAGCGGTGCGGCGCTCGTCGCGCTGGGAGTCGCGCATCATTTTCCGTCGTTCGTGCTCGGCGCGCTGGCGCTCGCGTTCGCCGCGCGCGCGATGCGCGAAGGCTCCGACGGCCGCGCCCTGGTGCTGCGCCACCAGCGCGCGATGCTGGCCGGCTACTTCTACCTGTTGACCGTGCTGTCGCTCGTGCACGTGCGCGCGCCGACCGACGTCAAGTGGTTGTGGCCGGCGCTGCTCGGGGCGCCGATCGTGCTCTACGCGACCCGCGGCGGGATCGACGTGCCGCGCACGCGCGCGGTGGTGCCGGTGGTGGTCTCGATCGCGACCGCCTTCGCCCTCTACATCGCGCTGGTGAGCCCGCCGGTCATCCAGCTGCGGCGGTGACGTTCGGCAGGCCGTGCCCGACATGCCCGTGACGGCGGCGCTGCGCGACGTGGGACTTTCCGCCCTCCGGATCGCGGGACGGCAGGTGAGAGCGCCAGACACGGAAGGTCGCTGCGCGACGGCTTCGCACCGCGAGGTCGCTACCGCGTGCTGCGCGCCGCCATCGCCGCCGAGAACTCGCGCACGCGCTTCGCGTTGGCGCCCAGGTCGCCGCGTCCGACGCGCGACACCGAGCGGACGTCGACGCGGCTGCCGCGCCCCTGCGGCGAGACGCGT
>DASTCK010000315.1:0-2476 GCA_035711225.1 Casimicrobiaceae bacterium | reverse complement strand
CGACGACCGACCACATGCCGACGCCGCCGATGGTCGACAGCAGGAGCGCCAGCGCGAGGCGCGTCCATGACTGCGGCGAGTCGACGGAGGCAGGGGGCATCGGGTCGGGTGCGACGGGAGCTTCGAGTCAGGCGCGCGATGCGTCGCGGCCCGGCGTCAGGCAGCGAAGGTCGCGGCGCCGGCGGGCACGATGCGGAAGCGCGGCGTCGTGTCGGGCGTCGGATCGGCAAGGGTGCCGCGCGAAAATGGGCATGATGAATGGAACGGCATCGGGCTTCGGGTGGCGATTGACGTCCAGGAACGGATCGACGCGGGCCTCCTCGACGATCCTGCCTCGCTCCGGCGAGGGGCCGCGCATCTGCCCGGCGGCTTTCGCGAGGGGACTCACAGTGTATCGGACCGCCGCGCGCGGCGCGCGCCGGCGCTATCATCCGCGGGCAGAAATCCCGCCGGCGAGGCTTGGTGGCGACGGTGCCGTACGAGAAGATGTCCGAGTTCGAGCTGCTGGAGGCGAGGTTCGACCAGCCTCCGCCGCCGTCGCGCGACGACGCTCGCGCGTACGCGATCTGCACGACGCCCCGCTCCGGCTCGTGGCTGCTGTGCCGCCAGCTCATCAATGCCGGCCTCGGCGTGCCGAGCGAGTATTTCAACGTGCTGCACGGTGCGCCCCTGTGCGAGCGCTGGCGGGTCGACGCGAGAGACACGCGCGCCTACCTGAACAAGCTTCGCGCGATGCGCACCACGCGCAACCGAGTGTGGGGCACGAAGCTCCTGTGGACCCAGTTCGCCGACCGGCGAACCGCGCTCAAGGTCGAGCTGCTCGGCCGCGCTCGCCTCGTGTTCCTCTGCCGCGACGACCTCGCGACGCAGGCCGTCTCGCTGCACCTCTCCTGCCTCACCGGGGTCTGGGATTTCGACGGAACCGTCTCGACCTATCCGCGAACCGACATCGCGTGGGGCGACGACGCGCACCTCGCCGAATGCGATCGCACGATCCGCCTCCAGAACCGCCTGTGGAGGGAGCTCTTCGCGACGCGGCGCATCGAGCCGCTCGTGGTGCGCTACGAGGAATTCGTCGCCGACCAGCCGGGGACCGTGATGCGCATCGCCGCCTTCCTCGGGCTGGGAGCCTCGGAGTACCGGGTCCCGCCGCCCGAGCCTCGCGACAGCGCCTTCCCGCAGGAGATCGAGGAGCGGCGCAAGACGCTGGTCGAGCGGTGGCGCGCGAAGAGCGCCGCGTGACGCCGATGGCAGTCTCGGGCGCGAACGGGAAGGCCTGCGAGCCCGTGCCCGACGACGCGTGCTGCGCGGTCGCCTAGCGCGCCCTTCGCGGCCCTTGGGGAAGCTCGCGTCGACCCGGCGCCCTGGTCGAACGGTCGCGACATGCCAGTGCTCGAGCGCCCCGACGTCGCGGTCCACTACGAGACGCGCGGCACCGGAGCGCCGCTGCTGCTCGTCGCGGGGCTCGCGTCGGACAGCTCGTCGTGGCTGACGGTGTGGCAACGGCTCGCGTCCCGGTTTCGCGTGGTCGCGCCGGACAACCGCGGCGCCGGGCGCACGCGCCCGCAGGACGCGCCGGCGTCGATCGACGCGATGGCGGACGACTGCGCCGCACTGCTCGACCACCTCGGCATCCGGCGCGCGCACGTGCTCGGCCACTCGATGGGGGGCTTCGTCGCGCAACGGCTCGCGCTGCGCCATCCCGCGCGGGTGGATCGCGTGGTGCTGGCGGCGACGGGCGCGTCGCCCGGCGCGGAGAACGTCGCGCGATTCGGCGACCTCGCCGACGGCCTCGAGCGCGGGGAGGCGCCCGACGCGTGGTTGCGGCGGCTGTTCGCGATGATCTTCACGCGGCGCTTCCTCGCCGATCCGTTCAACGCCGAGGCCGCTTTGCGCTGGGCGCTCGAGTATCCCTACCCCCAGGGCGCCGCCGGCTTCCGCCGCCAGGTCGAGGCGATCGCCGCCTTCGACGGGCATGCCGACCTCGCGGGCCTCGCCGCGCCTGCGCTGGTGATCGCCGGGGCCGAGGACGTGCTGTTCCCCGTCGCCGGCGTCGCGGCGTTCGCGGCGGCGTTGCGCAGCTCGCGGTTCGTGGCGATCGACGGCGCGGCGCACGCGATCCACACCGAGCAACCCGGAGCGTTCGTCGACGCGGTGGCATCGTTCCTCGGCACCTGAGGACTCGGCGCCCCGACCGTGGGCCCGCGGTCCACGCTTCGTTGGCGCGCCCCGTTGGAGCCGGGCACGTCGCCCCCCGCGGCGCGGGAGGACCGATGCGACCGCTCGTGCCGACGGCGCTCGTGGCGCTGTCGCTCGGCTGCGGCGCGACGCCGCCGGCCAACGTCGAGATCGACATGCGCGCGTTCCTGGCCACGGCGCAGGCAGCCGCTGTCGAGCACGAGGCGCGACGCATCGACGAGGCGACGTTCCTGCGCTGGCGCGGCGAGCCAGGCACGGTCGTCCTCGACGCTCGCAG
>DASTCK010000314.1:0-5316 GCA_035711225.1 Casimicrobiaceae bacterium | reverse complement strand
ATAACTATGCCATCGGGGACGCCGCCCCAACCCCCTGAGGGCGCGCGAAATTTCGGTGCCGGCATCGCCCGGGGGCGCATAGACGCCCCATTATGGAGCATTTGCCGCGCGCGGTCGCACCAATTTGGCGCCGGTGCTCGGCAAAGCGACTGAATCGGAGGCTCACGGCGCTACCGGTGCACGCAGCAGATGCCACGGGCGGCATGGTCGCGCGCACGAATCCCGAGTGGGTCGACACAAGTGCCTGACCCGGAACGGGTTCGCTTCGTCGCACCGAAGCGATCCGCGGAAGCACGCAGGCACGCGCGCGCACCATCGTGGTGCCGCCGGTCGACGGGGGGTCGAAGCCTGCGGCCACGGGCGCCTCGTGGGCGTGCTCTCCGATCCCGCCGTCACGGGTAGAACAGGTACAGCCGGTATCCCGCCTGCGACGTCGCGCTCGCATCGATGAAGAGCTTGATCGGCATCTCGCTCTGCCCGAGGATGCCGCGGGCCACGTCCGCCGTCCCGCCGGCGTACTCGCCCGGCGCGAACGCGCGCCTCACGACCGCCTGGTCCTGCGCGTCGGTGAGCGTGAGCTCGAGGTACGGGTACGCGATCGCGTAGCTGGCGCGATTGCGCACGTTCGCCGCGAGGATCAGCAATCCGCGGTGCGCCGCGTCGGCCTGCAGGTCGGACGACTCGATCGACAGCGCCGCGACGTCGCGCAGCGGCCGGATCGCGCAGCCCGCGAAGCCGCACGCGCGAACGAGCGCGGCGCGCGTGGCCGGGAAGTGCGCGGCGATCGCGTCGCGGAAATGCCAGATCGCTTGCCCGATCAGGAGCAGCGCGAGCACGAGCGCGCCCCCGGCCATCCACGATTCGCGCTGGCGCTCGCGCGGCTTGTCCCACGCGAACCGGTTCTCCCATTCCTCGCCGGACGCGGCGCTTGCCGGCGCGACGGGCGCGACGGGCGCGGCCGCCGGAGGCAGAGCGATCGGCTCGTCGGCGGGCTTGAGCGCGCGCGCCGGGCGAAGCGTGACCGTCGGCGGCCCGAGGTCCTCGCCCGCCTCGGGCTCGAGCCCAGGCTGCGGCGCGAGCGACACGAGCGCCTTCGTGCCGTCGAACACGGTGCGGCAATGGCCGCAGCGCACCTGCCCCGCCTTCAGCGCGAGCTGCTGCGCCGTCACGCGGAAGATCGTGCGGCAGCCCGGGCAGCGCGTGTATTGTTCTTCAGCGATCACGAAGCGGATCCCGCGTCACGTCGGGCGCGCTCGCGCTCCGGCGAGCAGCACCCAGCCGTCGAGCTTGCGCCAGGCGCCGAGTGTAAACCACGGCGCGTACGCCTCGACGACCTCGACGGCCTGGGCATCGAGGATGCCGGACAGCGCGATTCGCCCGGCGGTGCGCGCGGCCAGCGCCGGCGCGAGCAGGATCAGCGGATGGGCGAGGATGTTGGCGACGACCACGTCGCACGCGCGCGCGGCCAGCCTGTCCGGCGCGACGAAGCGCACGTCGACGCCGTTCGCCCTCGCGTTCGCCGCGCTCGCGCGAAGCGCCTGCGGATCGATGTCGGTGCCGGTCACCTCGCGCGCACCGAGCTTCGCGGCGGCGATCGCGAGGATGCCGGAGCCGCAGCCGTAGTCGAGCACCGTGTCGCCGCGCGCGACGGTCGCGCGCAGCCACTCGAGGCACAGGCGCGTCGTCGGATGCGATCCGGTGCCGAACGCGAGCCCCGGATCGAGGCGCAGCACGATGCCGGCCGTCGGCGGATCGCACCAGGACGGCACGACGTGGAAGTCCTCCGCGATCGCGATCGGCCCGAACTGCGCCTGCGTGATGCGCACCCAGTCGCGATCGGCGACCTCGCGCGTCTCGAGGAGCGGCAGCGGCTCGTCGAGGTCGCGCGCGACGTTCGCGACGAGCGCCGCGGCGTCGACCGGCGTGGCGAACAGCGCCTCGAGGCGGGAAACCGCCCAGTACGGCGCCTCGGGACCGCCGGGCTCGCCGTACACCGGCGCCTCGCCCGGCGTGCCGGCGGCGGGATCCGACACGTCGACCGACAGCGCGCCGGCCTCGAGCAGCGCGTCCGACCATCGGTCGGCGCACGCGGCGTCGGTGTCGAAGCGGACGGCGCAGAAGGGCATGGGCGGTCGCCTACGCCGCGCGCTTCGCGATCTTCTCCTCGAGGTAATGGATCGAGGTGCCGCCGCGCACGAACTTCTCGTCGATCAGCAGGTCCTGGTGCAGCGGGATGTTGGTGCGGATGCCCTCGACCACCATCTCGGAGAGCGCGATGCGCATGCGCGCGATCGCCTGCTCGCGCGTGTCGCCGTACGCGATCACCTTGCCGACCATCGAGTCGTAGTACGGCGGCACGAGGTAGTTCGAGTAGACGTGCGAGTCGACGCGGATGCCCGGCCCCCCGGGCGCGTGGTAGCTCGTGATGCGGCCCGGCGAGGGCACGAACGTGTACGGATCCTCGGCGTTGATGCGGCACTCGATCGCATGCCCGCGCCGCACGATGTCGCGCTGGCGGAACGCGAGCTTCTGGCCGGCCGCCACGCGGATCTGCTGCTGCACGATGTCGATGCCGGTCGTCGCCTCGGTGACCGGGTGCTCGACCTGGATGCGCGTGTTCATCTCGATGAAGAAGAACTCCTCGTCCTGGAACAGGAACTCGAACGTGCCGGCGCCTCGGTAGCCGATCTTGCGGCACGCCTCGGCGCAGCGGTCGCCGATGCGCGTCAGCAGGCGCGCGGCGATGCCCGGCGCCGGCGCCTCCTCGATGATCTTCTGGTGCCGCCGCTGCATCGAGCAGTCGCGCTCGCCCAGCCACACCGTGTTCTTGTGCTCGTCGGCGAGCACCTGGATCTCGATGTGGCGCGGCGTCGTGAGGAACTTCTCCATGTAGACGGTCGCGTTGCCGAACGCGGAGAGCGCTTCGCCGCGCGTCAGCGACACCGCGGACAGCAGCGCGGCCTCGGTGTGGACGACGCGCATGCCGCGGCCGCCGCCGCCGCCCGCGGCCTTGATGATCACCGGGTAGCCGACGGTGCGCGCGATCTTGACGATCTCCTTGGGATCCTCGGGCAGCGCGCCCTCCGAGCCGGGGACGCAGGGGACGCCCGCCTTGACCATCGCGACCTTCGCGCTCACCTTGTCGCCCATCAGGCGGATCGTGTCGGGGCGCGGGCCGATGAAGACGAAGCCCGAGCGCTCGACCTTCTCGGCGAAATCGGCGTTCTCGGAGAGGAACCCGTATCCAGGGTGGACCGCCTGCGCGTCGGTGACCTCCGCCGCGGCGATGATCGCCGGGATGTTGAGGTAGCTAAGCGACGACGGCGGCGGCCCGATGCACACCGATTCGTCGGCGAGCCGCACGTACTTGGCGTCGCGGTCGGCCTCCGAGTGGACGACCACCGTCTTGATGCCGAGCTCGCGGCACGCGCGCTGCACGCGCAGCGCGATCTCGCCGCGGTTGGCGATCAGGATCTTGTCGAAGAGCTTGTCGGACTTGGGAGCGGGCACGGGATCGGCGACGGTCGGCGGGGGGCGACCTCGGGTCCCCGGTGCGTCCCTGGTACCTGGTTCCCGGTACCGGGCCCGTACCGGGGACCCGAGGTCACGCGATGACGAACAGGGGCTGGCCGAACTCCACGGGCTGGCCGTTCTCGACGAGAATCGCCTTGACGACGCCGGCCTTGTCCGACTCGATCTCGTTCATCAGCTTCATCGCCTCGATGATGCAGAGCGCGTCGCCTTCCTTCACCGTGTCGCCGATCTCGATGAACGGCTTGGCGCCGGGCGAGCCGGCCCGGTAGAACGTCCCGACCATCGGGCTCTTGACCAGATGGCCTTCCGGGGCGTGCGACGCTGGCGCCTCGGCGTTGGGCACCGCGCCGGTCTGCGGCGACGGCACGTGGACATGTGCGCCCAGTGCCGGCCCGGCCTGAGGGGCCGTCGGCGCGTAGCCGGCGGGGCCGGACGCCAGCGCGCGAGTGATCCTTACCCGCTCCTCGCCCTCCTGGATCTCGAGCTCGGCGATGCCGGAGGTCTCGACCAGGTCGATCAGCGTCTTGAGCTTGCGAAGGTCCATGGGGGTCAGCCGCGCGAGGCGACCCCGCCGGCGACGCACCGGCGGTCCGCGACCGGTTCATGGGCCCCGGAAGCCCGCCCAGGAGAGGCGGCGCTGACCTTGCACGTGGCGTTCGCCATCGACGTCGCCCTTCCGAAGCGCCAAAGGCGCGGAGTTTGCCGCCGATGACGGCAAGTTGTCCAGCATTGACGGCAGGATCGACGCTTTGGCTGGAAACGGGCGGGGGCGTGCCTGGCGTTTCCCCGAGGGATCGTTACAGCCTTGCGCCTTCGCCGGCGGCCCGCAGTCGTCGCCACGCATCCAGCACCTCGGCGAGGCGCGCCGCGGTGAACTCGCTGCTTGCGGAGCGCTGGTGCGTCGCCGGTCAGGTCAGCTGGGCGAGGATCGCGTCGAGTTGCGGCTCCTTGAGCGGCCCCAACTGCGTGTGGGCGACTCGCCCCTCGCGATCGACGATCACGGTGAAGGGCAGCGCCATGATCGTGTTGCCGAACGTCTTCGAGAGCTCCATCGCGCCGAACCCGCCGATCAGCGTCGGGTAGTTGAGCTTGAGCTCGTCCGCATAGGCGCGGACCTTGTCGGCGCTGTCGACCGCGATGCCCACGAACTGGACGCCGCCCGGCCCGCGCGCCTGCTGGACGCGCATGAACATCGGCATCTCCTCGCGGCAGGGTGCGCACCAGGTCGCCCAGAAGTTGACGACCAGCACCTTCCCCTTCCACTGCGCGAGCGCCTGCTCCTTCCCTTCGGGGTCCGGAAGCGAGACGCCGAGAAGCGCGGTGGCGGGCGCTCCGGCCGTCGGGGACCCGAACCACGCCATCCGCCCGACCCACAGGCCCAGCGCCAAAGCGGCGGCCGCCCCGACGCCGATCAGCAGGGTCCGCCGAGCCGGGGTCACCGCGCGGGGCCTGCGGCGTAAGTGAGCGCTTGCATCTCAGTTGAAGAAGGCGGGCTTCGCGGGCGCGGCTTCGATCGTGGGCGACGGCCCGCCGCCCGCCACCGGAACCGGAATCGTGACGCGCTGAAGCTGCGGCGGGTAGCAGACCCCCGCGTCGGCGCATCCCTGCGAGTCGGCTACCAACGTGACGGGCTGGCCGGGCCGTGCGGAACCGAGCGGAAGCCTGATCACCGCCAGCCCGCGGTAGATCGTGACCTTCCCGAAGAACTCGTCCTCGTGCGACGTGCCCGGCGGGAGTGCGGGCGCGCCCACGCCGACCCCCGCCGGCTCGACGCCGAAGCGC
>DASTCK010000313.1:0-35612 GCA_035711225.1 Casimicrobiaceae bacterium | reverse complement strand
TCGGCGTCGACGAACGCCGGGAGCCGCAATCGGCCGGCCAGCTCGACCAGCACCTCCTGGAACGGCTTGCATTCACCGGTCGGCGGCAGCACCGGCACGCGCACCGAGTCGACCGGACCGTCGAACTCCGAGATCGGCCGGTCGAGCATCGACATCACGTCGTGCCGCTCGAGGTAGGTGGTATCGGGCAGCACCAGGTCGGCGAACGCCGTCATTTCGGACTTGAACGCGTCGCACACGACGAGGAACGGGATCTTGTATTCGCCGCGCTTTTCCCCTTCCTGGACGCGGTCGTTCAGCATCCTGCGCACCTCGACCGTGTTCATGGTCGAGTTCCACGCCATGTTCGCCATGAAGATCATCAGCGTGTCGAGCCGGTACGGGTCGCCGCGCCAGGCGTTGGTGATCACCGTGTGCATCAGGCCGTGCACCGACAGCGGGTATTCCCACGAGAAGCCCTTGTCGATGCGCACCGGCCGCCCGTCGGCGTCGACGAACAGATCCTCCGGCGAGGCCGGCCAGCCGAGCGGCATGCCGGCGAGCGGCGTATCAGGCTGAACGGCCTCGGGACCGGTCGGCGGCTTCGCCGAGGGCGGGATGGCGCGCGGGAACGGCGCCTTGTGGCGGAAGCCGCCCGGCCGGTCGATCGTGCCGAGCAGGCTCATCAGGATCGCCAGCGTGCGCACCGTGTGAAAGCCGTTCGAATGCGCGGCGAGGCCGCGCATCGCATGAAAGGCGACCGGGTTCCCGGTGACGCTCTGGTGCTCGTCGCCCCAGCAATCGGTCCATGCGATCGGCAGCTCGATCTTCTCGTCGCGCGCGGTGATGCCCATCTCGTGCGCGAGGCGCCGGATCGTCGCCGCCGGTATTCCGGTGATCGTCTCGGCCCACTCGGGGGTGTGCGGCTGCATGCGCTCCGCGAGCAGCTGGAACGCCGGCCGCACGCGCGTGCCGTCGGCGAGCGCGAAGTCGCCGAACAGCGCCGGATCGGCGCCCGGCGTATGGCTCAGCACCGCGCGGTTGGCGTGCCGGTCCCACCACAGCTTGTTCTGCGGGTAGAGCGGATTGACGGGGTCGCTTTCCTCGTCGGCCGCGAGCAGGCCATGCCGCGGCGAATCGGGTTCGTGGACCACGAGGTGGCCGCCGTTCGTGTAGCGCGCGACGAACTCGCGGTCGTAGAGCCCCTGCTCGACGATCTCGTGGTTGAGCGCCAGCAGCAGCGCCCCGTCGGTGCCGGGCCTGATCGGCACCCATTCGTCGGCGATGGCCGAGTAGCCGGTGCGCACCGGGTTGATCGAGACGAACCGCCCGCCGCGCCGCTTGAACGCGGAGATCGCGATCTTCAGCGGATTGGAGTGATGGTCCTCGGCGGTCCCCAGCATCACGAAGAGCTTCGCGCGCTCGAGGTCCGGGCCGCCGACGTCCCAGAACGAGCCGCCGATCGTGTAGATCATGCCCGCGGCCATGGTCACCGAGCAGACGCCGCCGTGCGCGGCATAGTTCGGCGTGCCGAACTGGCGCGCGAACAGACCGGTCAGCGCCTGCATCTGGTCGCGCCCGGTGAACAGCGCGAATTTCTTCGGATCGCTGGCACGGATCGCGGCCAGGCGCTTCTCGAGGATCGAGAACGCCTCGTCCCAGGAGATCGGCTCGAACTCGCCGGCGCCGCGCTCGGCGCCCTGGCGCCGCCTGAGCGGCCGCGTCAGTCGCGCCGGCGACACCTGCTTCATGATGCCGCTCGCACCCTTGGCGCAGATCACGCCCTTGTTGATCGGGTGCTCGGGATTGCCGTCGATGTAGCGCAGCGCGCCGTCTTGCAGGTGCACGCGGATGCCGCAGCGGCACGCGCACATGTAGCAGGTCGTGGTCTTGACTTCGTTGCCCACTGTGCTCGCCCGAAGCGAAGGAACGGCATTGTGCCGACCGGCATGCGACGCGGCCAGCAAGTTAAACTGATCCGGTCATACGCGCGCGCTTATCGTGGGGCGCGCCCATGCTATATTTTGACTATACCTTAGCGGACCCTGCCATCCATGGCGGATCGGCGCCTCCAGGTCTTCCACGCCGTCGCAAGGCATCTCTCGTTCACCAGGGCGGCCGAGGCGCTGTTCATGACCCAGCCGGCGGTGACGTTCCAGATCCGCCAGCTCGAGGAGCATTTCAACGCGCGCCTCTTCGACCGCGCCCAGGGGCGCATCGCCCTGACCGCCGCGGGCGCCGTGGCCCTCGAGTACTCGACGCGCATCCTCGCGCTGTCCGCGGAGCTCGAGACGCGGATGAAGGAGCTGAGCGGCCAGCTGGCCGGCCCGCTCCTGATCGGCGCGAGCACGACGATCGCCGATTTCCTGCTGCCGCAGGTGCTGGGCGAGTTCAAGTCGCGCCATCCGGGCATCATCCCGCGGCTGATCGTCGCCAATTCGGAGATCGTGCAGGACCGCGTCGCCGAGCGCACGCTGGACCTGGGCTTCATCGAAGGCGATTCGCACCTCCCGACGCTCGTCACCGACATCTGCTGCGAGGACGAGCTGCAGGTCGTGTGCGCCCCGTCGCATCCGCTGGCCAGGCTCGCGTCGGCCCTGCCGAAGTCGCTGACCGAGCACGCCTACGTCAGCCGCGAGCTGGGCTCCGGAACGCGCGAGGTCATCGATCGTTACCTGCACGCGGCCGGCGTGTCGCCCGACTCGCTGTCGGTCTTCCTGGAGCTGGGCAGCCCTGAGGCGCTCAAGGAGCTGGCGGCCACCGGGCTCGCGTTCGCCATCATGTCGCGGGCCAGCGTCGCCAAGGAGATCCGGCTGGGCGAGCTGGTGCACGTCCCGCTCGCGCCACCGCTCGTGCGCAACCTGTCGGTCGTCTATCCGAAGGAAAGGATCCAGTCGCGGATGGTCGACAGCTTCGTGCAGTTCGCCAAGGAGCGGCTGGCCGCGCGGCAGGCCCGGCCCCCGGCGGGCTGAGCGTCGCGACTCCCGGCTGATCAAGCGAAGCGACGCAAGCGCCGCAGGGCCTCGCCGTTGTCGAGAACGGCGCGCACGGCCTGCGCCGCACCGGCCAGCGACTCGTGGCGCTCGAGGTGCCACAGGCAGAGCGCCGCCCCGTAGATCAGGCTGTCACGCGTCGCCCCCGGCTGGCCCTCGAGTGCGGCCGTCCCGGCATCGGCCGCGAGCTTCGCGACCGTCGCCGCGTCGAACGCCGTGCCGGCGTCGTCGAGATCCGCTTTGGCGTCGTCGGCAACGGCCGAGCCCGGGACCCGTGGCGCGCGCACTGGCTGGTCGATCCCGAGCTCCGCGGGCGTGAACTCCACCATCGTCTCCTCGCCGCCGTCGACGTAGCGAAACACCTTGCCCTTCTGCGAGAGCAACGGAATCACGCTGCCTTCCACGCCGCGGACGATCAGCGCGGAATCGAAGCCGGCGTGGCGCGCGAGGAGCGCATAGATGCGCGGATAGGGCTTGTGCACGTAGCCGGTGACGAGGTGCGTCCTGAGCCGGCCGCAGAGCGGCCCGGCGAGGACTTCGGCGGTGGTGATCGCGGGGCGCTTGACGATCAGCGTGCGCAGGGCTGCCAGCGCGTGGAGCTTGGGACAGAAATGCTTCTGGTCGACGTAGCTCCACCCGATGCCCGCGTCGCCCACGCGCGCCGCGGCTTCGTCGGGGCCGAGGTCCACCGGCAGGCCGGCTGCGCGCAGGACCTGGCGGTGCGTGACGCCGTACTTCGGTCCCATGCTCTCCACGCCGTGAGAGACGGCGGGAACGCCGCATGCAGCCAGCACGCACGGAAGGAACGGCGAAGCAGGCAGCGTCCGCTTGAAGCCGTCGTAGGGGTCGCCGATGTCGACCAGCTCATCGACGGGCGCGGTGACGCGCAGCGTCGCGTCGCGCACCGCGTCGAGCACGCCGCAGTTCTCGTCGTCGGTCTCGCGCTTCATGCGCAGCGCGATCAGGAAGACGCCCGCCTGCACCGGATCGACCTGCCCGTCCAGCACCAGGCGCATGCCTTCGCGGGCCTCGTCGCGCGAGAGGTCCTTGGAAAGCTCCGGCCCCGTGGCGATGCGTTGCAGGATCGAGCGCATGGCGGCAGCCGGCTCGGCGGGCAGCGCCCTGGCGGTCTCGAGCGTCATGGTCCCGTCATGGTCGGCGCCGACGCCGCTGCGCCAGCACCCACGAGAGCGCAGCGCACGCCGCGTGGGGATCGGCGGCGCTCACGATTCGTCGCCCGCGGCCACGGCCACGAGCACGCGGCCGCCTTCGACTTTCACGGGATAGGTTCGAAGATCCAGCTCGGCCGGCTCCTCGAGCACTTCGCCGGTGCAGACGTCGAAGCGGCTGCCATGGAGCGGGCAGCGCACCAGGCTCCCCCTCAGCACGCCCGTGGAGAGCGAGGCGTCCTCATGGGTGCACGTGTCGTCGGTCGCGCAGAAGCGCCCTTCCACGTTCGCGAGGAGCAGCCGCCGGCCGCCGATGGCGACGCATGTCATCCTTCCCGCGGGAAGGTCGCCTGCCGCCGCCACCACGATGAAACGATCCGCCATGCGTCGTCGTCCTGGGCCAGGCGTAGCCTCACATGCTGCTCAGGTAGCTCCTGGCCTCTTCGCCGGGGTTCGGCAATCCCGCGACACGCCAGGCGACCAGGCAGTAGCCGAAGAGCTCGTTGACCTGCTGCCGCTCGATGCCCGCCTGCTGGCACACGCGGTGCATGACCGGCGCGACCCCGCGCTTCGCATACTGCTCGCGCATCGCGTCGATGACCTTCCAGTGCGCTTCGGTGAGCGGGCCCACCCCTTCGGCCTGCGCGAGGGCCTCGGCCAGCGACTGCGACCAGGACGCGAAGTCACGGACCAGCCCGTCTTCGTCGAAGAGCTCCGGCGGGAGCGTGGTGGCCGACGACATGGTGGATCTCCTCCCGGCGAAGCGTTCGTCCTTCAGCCCGCCGGCTCGAACCATTTTAGACGATCGCGCAGCTTCACCACTTCGCCGACGATGATGAGCGTCGGCGCCTTGACGTCGCTCGCGTGGACGAGGTCGGGCAACGTGGCGAGGTCGGCGACCAGCACGCGCTGGTTCGGCGTCGTGCCCTGCTGGATGAGCGCGGCCGGCGTCGTCGCCGGCAGGCCGTGCGCGACCAGCTCGCGGCACAGGACGTCGATGCCGACCAGCCCCATGTAGAACACGATCGTCTGGCGCGGCTGCGCGAGCGCCGGCCAGTTCAGGTCGATGCTGCCGTCCTTGAGGTGCCCGGTGGCGAACACGACCGACTGCGACCAGTCGCGATGGGTCAGCGGAATCCCCGCGTACGAGGCGCAGCCCGCGGCCGCGGTGATGCCCGGCACGACCTGGAACGGAATGCCTTCGGCGGCAAGCGTGTCGATCTCCTCGCCGCCCCGACCGAAGATGAACGGGTCGCCGCCCTTGAGGCGCACGACGCGTCGGCCCTGGCGCGCCAGGTTAACCAGCAGGTGGTTGATGTCGTCCTGGGGCAGCGCGTGGTTCGCACGCTCCTTGCCGGCGTAGATGCGCTCGGCGTCGCGTCGCACCAGGTCGAGGATCGGACGCGATACCAGCCGGTCGTAGACGACCACGTCGGCCTGCTGCATGAGGCGCAGCGCGCGGAAGGTCAGGAGGTCGGGATCGCCCGGCCCGGCCCCGATCAGCGCGACCTCGCCGCCGCCAGACGCGAGCCGTGGATCGTCGAGCGCTCGCTCGAGGGCGGCGCGGGCCTCGTCCTCTCGGCCGCTGAACACCAGTTCGGCGATCGGGCCTTGCAGGATGCGCTCCCAGAAACGGCGCCGCTCCGACGGCCGGAAGCGCGCCTTGACCTTGGTCCGGTACGCGGCCGCGAGCGCCGCAAGCCGTCCGTAGCCGGCGGGAATCAGGCTCTCGAGGCGCGCGCGCAACAGGCGCGCCAGCACGGGCGAGGCGCCGCCGCTCGAGACGGCCACGACGAGCGGCGCGCGCTCGATGATCGAGGGCATGATGAACGAGCACAGCGCAGGCTGGTCGACCACGTTCACCGGGATCCGACGGTCCTTGGCCGCGGTCGCGACCGCACGGTTCACGGCGTCGTCGTCGGTGGCGGCGATGACCACGGCGAACCCGTCGACGTCCTGCGCCTCGAAGCGCGCCGCGCGGTGCGCGATCCGCTGCGTGCCGGGGTCCGCGTCGAACGCCGGCGTCAAGGTCGGCGCGAGCACCGTCACCTGCGCGCCGGCGCGCAGCAGCAGCGCGCTCTTGCGTGCCGCCACGTCCCCTCCGCCCACCACCAGGCAGGGCTGGGCGCGGACATCGAGAAAGATCGGCAGGAAGTCCACGGCGTTGGGCTGGGCGGTCGGAGGGGCGGCCCGGAGGGTTATGCTAGATTGATTCCACGGCGCGCATGGCTCAGCTTCTCACCTTGTCGCGCGCGGCCCGCCTGGTCGGCGTGCAGCGTGGCGCCCTGCAGAGCAAGATCCGCAGGGGTGAGCTGGTCGCGTTCGAGGGCATGGTAGCGGCCGAGGACCTCCAGCGCGCCTACCCCGAGGCGAGACTGGACGACACTGCCGGTCTCGAGCGGTTCGAGCACATCAAGGATGCCGCGTTTGCCCGCCGCGTGCGCGAGCGCGTGCTGCCCGGCGCGGAGGTCCTGGTCGCCCGCCTGACCGAGCTGAGCCGCGACCTCGCCCTGGCCCAGGCGTCCTCGGACGCCTACCGCCGGACGCTCGACGAGCTCGTTTCGATGCTGCGAGCGTCGGGCGGCGGTCCGATGCCGGCGGCAAGCGTCGCTGCGACGCTCGCCTGGCTCGAGCGAAGCCTCGACGCCGTGCCGCAGGGAACGAAGGAGCCGCCGGCGCTCCTGGTGCAGGACCGGTTCATGAGGATCATGACAGCCCACGTTCACCTTCGGCCGAGCGGCCACGAATTCTTCGTCGAAGGCGGCGACACGCTGCTCGAGGCGGCGTTGCGCGCGGGCCTCGCGCTCGATTACGGCTGCAGCATCGGGACCTGCGGCCTGTGCAAGGCGAGGGTCGTCGCCGGGCAGGTGCAGAAGACCCGCCATTCCGACTACGTGCTCACCGCCGCCGAGAAGAGCGCCGGCATCGCGCTCATGTGCTGCAACACGGCGGTGACCGATCTGGTCATCGAGGCGCACGAGGCGCAGGGCGCGGCCGACATGCCGCGCCAGGAGATCGACGCCAGGGTGAAGGCGGTGAGCGCGCTTCCGGGCGACCTGCGCCTGCTGCACCTGCAGACGCCGCGCACCCGCAGGCTGCGCTTCCTGGCCGGCCAGTCGGTCTCGCTCGCGCTTCCCGGCGGGCCGGGCACGTCGTTCCCCGTGGCGAGCTGCCCGTGCGACGACCGCAACCTGCAGTTTCACGTCCCCCCGCGCCCCGGCGACGAGTTCAGCGCGCGGGTCTTCGACGGGCTCAAGGAAGGCGACACGGTGCAGGTCACGGGGCCGCAAGGGCAGTTCGTCCTCGACGAGAATTCCCTGCGGCCGCTCGTCTTCATCGCCTGCGAAGGCGGCTTCGCGCCGATCAAGAGCCTGATCGAGCACGCGATGGCGCTCGAAGCGGCCGAGACGCTCGACCTGCACTGGATCACCGCCACCGAGACCGGGCGCTATTTCGACAACCTGTGCCGCGCCTGGAACGATGCGCTCGACAACTTCCGCTATGTTCCGCTGACCCATCCCGGGTGCATTGCGGACGAGGCCGCCGCGCGCGATGCGCTGGAGCCGGTCGTGGCGAGCTACGCCCGCCTCGACGGGTACGACGTCTATGTCGCAGGCCCCCGGGTGTTCACCGACGCGGCGAAGCGCCTGCTCGCCGAGCGCGGCCTGCCGCCGGGGCAGCTGGTCCTCGAATCCCTGGCGACCTGATCCGCCGATCCGCCGCTGGTTCACGCCCCCGCTCATGCGTCGCCCGGCGGCGCGGCGTTTCTCCGGTGCCTGCCCATGCCGTGCTCGACCGCGGCCACGGCGGCCTCGACCCGCGAGCGCATGCCGAGCTTGCGCAGGATCGCCTTGACGTGAAGCTTGACGGTGCCGTCGCTGATCGAGAGAGCGCGCGCGATCATCTTGTTGCTGGATCCGTCGGCGATGCACTCGAGGATCTCGAGCTCGCGGGGGGTCAGCTCGGCGAACGGATGGGCCGGCCGCGGGGCGTCCTTCTCGCCGCCGTCGGCGCCGACGATCCGCGCGAGCGTGCCGACCATCTCCTGGCCGATCACGTTGTCCCCGTGCAGCACGGCTTCGAGCGCCGGCACCAGGTCCTCCGGCTCGATGTCCTTCAGCAGGTAGCCTCGCGCGCCGGCCCGCAACGCGGCGCGCAGGTCCGCGTCCTCGCGACTCATCGTGAGCATCACGATCGGCGCGGCGAAGCCTTCGGCGCGCAGCCGCTCGATGGTCTCGATGCCGCTCATGCCCGGCATCTTGACGTCCAGCAGGACGATGTCGGGGAAGAGCTCGCGTGCGCGGCGGATGCCCTCCTCGCCCGAGCCGACCGAGGCCACCACCTGCACGCCGCGGCTCTGCAGCAGCTCGCCGATGCCGGTTCGCACCAGCGCATGGTCGTCGATGAGCAGCACGCGCATGCCGGCGGCCAGGGCCTGTCAGCGATCCGCGTGCGGGCGCGCGCCGGCGTTCGGCGGCGCCGTGAAGATCAGCACGATGCGCGTCCCCTCGCCGGGCTCGCTCTCGATCACGAACTGGCCGGGCAGCCGTAGCGTGCGCTCGCGCATGATCGCGAGCCCCGCGTGCTCGGCCGGCATCGGCTGGTCCGGCCCCACCATGCCCAGCCCGTCGTCCTCGATGAGGACCGTGTAGAGGTCGCCTTCGTTGGCGAACAGGATCCGCACGTTGTGGGCGTGGCTGTGCTTGCGGATGTTGGTGAGGGCCTCCTGGAGGATGTAGTAGACCTGGATTTCCTGGCTCGGGGTGAGCGCCATCGTCTGGCACTCGTTCTGGAAGAACACGGCGATGCCGGACTCGCGGCGGAAGCGCTCGACGAGGTTGGCGACCGTCTGCTCGAAGCCGGCCTCGTCGATCTTCAGGCGATAGTTGGTGAGCAGGCTGCGCAGGTCCGCGTTGGCCTGCGTCATCGCGCGGCGCAGCGCCTTCGCCTCGTACTGGGCGGCGCCGAAATCCTTGCGCGCGATCGACTCGCTCAGCATCTTGAGCTGCAGGCGCATGCCGATCAGCGATTGCGCCAGCGAATCGTGCAGCTCGTGCCCCATGATGTTGCGCTCCTCCATGATCGCGACGCGGCGCGCCTCGCCTTCCAGGCGCGCCTTCTCGATCGCGAGCCCGAGATGACGCCCCACGCTCATGAGCAGATCGCGTGCGTCCTCGCCCATGGCGGCAAGGGGACGGTCGAGGAACAGGTTGTACACGCCGAGGATCTGGTCCTGGTACTGGACCGGGACCACGACGAATTCGGTGCAATCTCGCTCGAGCATCGGCGCTTCGATGAGCAGACCGCACGGGGCCGTCCCGCTTTGGATGCGCAGTCCGCCCTCGGTCGAGGCCCACCCGCAGGGGCAGCGCTCGACCGGCATCAGCCGGTCGCGCTCGACCACGTCGGAGGCGAGGCCGCGGCTCGCGATCAGGCGCGTGTGCCCGTCGCCGGTGGCGACCCGCACGCTCGCCGCGCGCGCATCCATCAGC
Source organism: Casimicrobiaceae bacterium (assembly GCA_035711225.1). Taxonomy (GTDB): domain Bacteria; phylum Pseudomonadota; class Gammaproteobacteria; order Burkholderiales; family Casimicrobiaceae; genus VBCG01. The sequence continues at coordinate 25,979 of DASTCK010000313.1, read as the reverse complement.
TCGATGAGCGTGTCGAGGAATCCCTCGAGGACGTGCTCGAAGCTGCCGGGCTGGCTCAGGCGGGTCGCGGTCGCGTACAGGATGTCGAGCGACTGCGTCTTGCGCCCGAGGCGCACCGTCTGAAGCGGGGGATCGGCGGGGGCGGCTCGCGCGGTCGCGTCGACCTTCGCGCCGGGCTCCGCGCCTGGGGACTCGGACATACCTTTACGCCATGCGGCTGGGGGCGACCGTCTGGGTCATGAGAACAGGGTCCTGCCGTTCTTCGCGATCGGCGTAGGGACGCGCGCGCCGCCCCCTAAGCTAACCGTCCGGCGAGGCAACGTCCAGCGCTGGCGTCGGGCTGCGGCATCCGCGCCGACCGCCGTTCCCGCACGACCTCGCCGAGTCCCGGGCGGCTCGCGCGAGCCTGGCTTGCCGCCTGGCGCCGTTGCTCCGAGCATCGACCCCCGGTTCGGCGGGAGCTCGGCGTGCTTCGTTACGATCGCCCCGGCGGCTTGTGCGACGGATCGTTCGGGTTGATGAAGATGAAGCGGGGCTCGCCGGGATTGATCTCGACGTAGTCGAGGGTCGCGCCGCTCAGGAGCTCGACGCTGCCTGGCGAGATCAGGACCGTGACGTCGTGCGCCGCGACCTGCATGTCGTCGGCGGCCTTGTCGTCGAATCCCATGCCGTATTCGATCGCCCCCCTGTCGCCCAGCCGCGCGGCCAACCGCAGGCACGCGTGCGCGAGGCCGGCCTGCTCCGCGGACTTCCTGATCTGCTCGGCGGCCTGCGGCGTGATGATGATCATCGGGGGTCCCGGTTCGCGGCGGTCATCCCGTGCTCCACGCGCGCGGCTTGCGCATGCCCGCTATCTTGCAGGCCTGCTTGACATAGCCGTAGGGAAAGAGCCGGAACAGCTCGTTTCGATCCGCGCCCCGGATCTCGGCCAGGTGCTTGAGAACGAACCGCGCGTCCGGCGCAACGTGGCGCCGGTCATAGTACTCGCGCATGAACCGGATCACGTCCCAGTGCGCGTCCGTGAGGTCGATGCCCTCGCGGCGCGCCAGCTCCACGGCCACCGGCTCGCTCCACTCCAGCGGATCGACCAGGTAGCCTTCGAAGTCGACCGCGAGGGATTTCCCTGCGACGTCAAGCGTCATGTTTGCAGCTCCGCACGAAATCGACGAACTGTCCCGCCCAGTGGTTGCACGCGACGTCGCGCAGATGGGCGTAGGAGGCGAGCAGGTTCCTGTGCACGATGCCGTCGTGGCGGCCGTCGATGCCGTGGCCGCGCTCGACGTCGTAGGCGAAGCGCACGTCGGGCTCCAGGTTCTCGATGCTCGAGTAATGGAATTCATGCGCCCGGATGACCGATTCCCTGCCGGAGGGCGGCGCCCGCCACAGGCCGCGACCGGTGTCGCGCAGGTGCACGTAGCCGCGCCCGACCGGACGGGCGTGCATGACGATGTCGGCGGGGAGCGCGCCGACCATGTCGGCGCGGCGCCCGTTCCACTCGATACCGCGGGCCAGGTACATGAGCCCGCCGCACTCGGCGTAAGCCGGCAGCCCGGCGTCGATCGCCTCGCGAACCTCGCCTCGCAACGCCGTGTTCGCGGCGAGGGCGTCCATCTGCGTCTCGGGAAATCCGCCGCCGATGAACAGGCTGTCCACCGGCGGCAGCTGCCGATCGTGCAAGGCGTCGAAGGGCACGAGCTCCGCCCCCGCTTCTCGCAGCGCCTCGAGGTCGCCCGGGTAATAGAAGCCGAACGCCGCGTCGCGCGCGATGCCCACGCGCACGGGCGCCGCGCCGGACGCGCGGGACGTCGTGGCCGACGCTTGCGTGAAGCGAGGCAGCGGCGGAGCCTGGCTCGCGACGGCGAGCACGCCATCGAGGTCCACCTGCGCGGCGACGAGCCGTGCGATCTCGTCGACCCGCCCGAGCGCCGCCGCCATCTCGTTGCTGGGTACCAGGCCCAAGTGCCGCTCGACGATGGCCAGGCGCTCGTCGTGCTGCACGGCGCCGAGGACCGGGACGTCGGTGTAGTGCTCGATCACCGCCCGCAGCTTGGCCTCGTGGCGCGCACCCCCGAGATGGTTGAGGATCACGCCCGCGATGCGGATGCCGCGGTCGAATGCCTGGTAGCCGAGGATGAGCGGCGCGATGCCGCGCGTCATGCCTCGGGCATCGATCACCAGCACCACCGGCGCGCCGATCAGCGCCGCGAGCGCCGCGTTGCTGTTGCTGCCGTCGAGGTCGAGCCCGTCGTACAGCCCCTTGTTGCCCTCGACGAGGCCGAGCGTCGCGTCGCGCATGCGCAGCGAGACCTCGGCGCGGATCTCGTCGCCATCGCTCAGGTAGGGATCGAGGCTGTAGCAGGGCCGGCCGGCCGCGAGGCCGAGCCACAGCGGATCGATGTAGTCAGGGCCTTTCTTGAACGGCTGCACGGCCGTCCCGCGCGCGCGCAGCGCGGCGCACAGGCCGATGCAGACGGTCGTCTTGCCGGAAGACTTGTGGGCGGCGGAGACGAGGAGGCGGTTCATGCTGCCGCCGAATCGACATCGCGATCCGCCAGGCTGCGCGGGAGGAACGGCAGCACCTTCAGCCCCACCATGGTGAGCGCCAGCGCGAGCGCTACGCCACCGACGCCGAGCGCCACCTCCGGCAGGCTCGGCGCATAGTGGGCAACGACGCCGTCGAAGAAGCTGCTCGAGACCACCTTGTCCGGAAACATCGCCTGCGGATAGGCCTGGCCGCCGACGATGATCACATAGACTTGCGCGAGGCCGCCCGCGATCACGCACGCCGCCGCGGCCGCGAGCGCGCCCCGCGCGCGCATCGCGAGCGGTGAAAACAGCAGGACCAGCGGAACCACGCCCCCCAAAAGCACCTGGCCGAGCCAGAACAGCAGCGTGTAGACGCCTCCGTCGAGCAGGATGAATCGCTCGACCTCGTGCTGGCGCGCGACGTAGAGGTTCGTGAGGTGGTAGACGGCGACGAAATACAGCACCGCCGCGACGAACACGCCGAGCAGCCTGCCGAGGCGGTTCACCACGACATCGCCCAGCGCACGGCTTGTCAGGCGGCAGGCGGCCATCAGCACCAGCAGGAAGATCGCGAGCCCGAACGAGAACGACATGACGATGAACAGCGGCGCGAGCAGCGCGCTGTTGTAGGGCTCGCGCGCGACCAGGAAGCCGAAGATCGACCCCGTGCCGGTGGTGAGGACCAGGCGCCAGACGAACGCCAGCATGCCGGCGCGTCCGACGTAGCCGTTCATGCGTCGCTCGAACATCGTCCACAGGTACAGCGCGACCACGGCGAAGAAGCCGGTGTAGAGGAAGATGTTCCAGGCGAAGATCGAGGTGAAGTTGTAGTGCGTCATGGCGACGATCAGGCGGTCGGGCCGCCCCAGGTCGAGCACCAGGATCGCGAGCCCCCCGGCGAGCAGCGTCAGCGCGAGGAGCGCGGACAGACGCGCGAGCGGCTTGTACAGCGGGCGGCCGAATACCGAGGCGACCGAGGCGACGTTGAGGGCGCCCGACGCCGCGACGATCAGGAACACGGCGAACACGTGCGGCATGCCCCACACGATCCGGTTGCTCATGCCGGTGACGGCATGGCCCTGGTGCTCCATCGTCCAGGCGGCGACGAGTCCGGCGAGGACCAGGGCGCCGGATGCCGCGAGCAGCACGAGGAAGCCCGGGCTGCGGCCCCGGATCTCGCTGTAGTGGATCGTGGCCATCGCTACAGGCCCTGGTAGCGCACGCCGGTGTTCAGCGCCAGGTCGGCGCGGATCTGGCTCGACGGCTCGCTCCGCAAGCGACGATACAGCTCGCCCGTGCGATCGTTGAGGTCGCCGAAGGCCATCGCCTTGCCGCCGTCCCGGTTGCACGCCTCGACGCAGGCCGGGGTTTCGCCGCGATCCACCCGGTGCACGCACATCGTGCACGACTCGACGGTGCCCTTGCCGCGCGGCACGTCCGCCTTCTGGCCGCTGACCGCCTCATGGACGAACGAGCGGGCACCGTAGGGACAAGCCATCACGCAGTAGCGGCAGCCGATGCACGTGTGCTTGTCGACCAGCACGATGCCATCGGCGCGCTTGAACGACGCGCCGGTCGGGCAAACGTCCACGCACGGTGGATGCTCGCAGTGCTGGCACAGGAGGGGCAGCGTCTGCGCGACGCCGGTGCGTTTGTCGCGCAGGCTCACCTTGCGTATCCACTGCGCGTCGGTCGCGGGACGGCCGTGGCTGGTCAGACCGTTCTCGTCGCGACAGGCGGTCACGCAGTCGTCGCAATCGGCGCAGCGGGTGGTGTCGATCAGGAGGCCCCAGCGCTGAAGGGCCGACGCGGCTTCCTCCGGCGATCGCGCCTGCACGAGCTCGATCAGCCTGAGGCCCGGCGCGAGGGCGGCGCCCGCCGCCGCGGCCGCTGCCCAGCCCAGGAACTCGCGTCGGTCCGGATTCATCGGGAAGCGCCCGCGACGCGGGTCTGCCGCATCGGCGTATGGCATTCGAAGCAATCGATCTTCACGGAGGCATAGGCGTGGCAGCTCGAGCAGAAGCCCTCGTCGCCCAGCACGCTGCCGGTCTTGCGGCTCGCATGGCAGTCGACGCATTGCTTGAGGCTGAAGCGCGTATCGCGCAGTCCCTGGCGCAAGGTGCGATCGCGCTGGCCCAGCAGCATCTTCATGTGATCGCGTCGCATCTCCTCGACGGGCGCCACGCACGCCTCGCCTTGCTCGATCGTGACCCTGGGCACGTCGACGCGCCCGACGCGAGGACCTTGCGCGTCGGCGAGCCCCGCCGCCGCGAACACGGCGACCAGCAGACCGGGGGCGTATCGCGGCATCGTCGGTCGCCGGGCCTAGTGATCGCCCATGCCCATCTTGATGTAGCCGGTGGGGCAGACGTCGGCGCAGATGTGGCAGCCGATGCACAGGTCGTAGTCCGTGTAGACGTAGCGGCCCATCGTCGCCTCCGTCTTCGGCGTACGCTTGACGGCGGTCTGCGGGCAGTAGATGACGCAGTTGTCGCACTCGAAGCACATGCCGCAGCTCATGCAGCGCTTCGCCTCGTCGACCGCCTGCTTGTCGGTGAGGCCGACCATGCGCTCCGCGAAGTGGCCGAGCACCTCCTCGGCCGAGGGTCCGATCTCGGTTCGCCTGATGCGCTCCTGGTACGGGAAATGGCCGAGGAAAAGCTCGCTGGCCTGGCAGACTTCCGCCGCGCCGCGGTCCTCGTAGTTGTGGATGGCGAACCCGCCCACCCCCTTGCCGGCTTCCGAGGTCCCTCGCAGGCCCCGATCGATCTCGCGAAGCTGCCGGTCCTCGACCGGCTTGAACGGCTGGGGCTCGAGGTTCACTTCGCGCAGCTTGTCGAGCAGGCTGAAATGGTGGACGTCGACTTTCGGCCGCTTGGCGAGGTCCTTGTTTCCCAGATAGCTGTCGATGCTGTCGGCGGCGACCGATGCCTGGCCGATGACCGTCGTGAGCAGGTGGGGCCGGATGATGTCGCCACAGGCGAACACGCCCTGGCGGTTCGGCACCTGGTAGAACTTGTCGGCGGCAATGAGACCCCTGCCGTTGTCCAGGGCCTCCATGCCGCGCAGATCGCCGGTCTGGCCGATCGCCGAGACGATGAGATCGGCCTCGAGGTCCATCTCGGTCCCGGGCTTTTCGACCGGCTTGCCGGTCGCGTAATCGAGCTCGATCACGCGCAGCGCCTTGGCGCGGCCGGTCCGCTCGTCGACGAGGACCTTCACCGGCAGCAGGCTGCCGCGGATCCTCACGCCCTCGCGTTGCGCGTCCTCGATCTCGTGCTTGGCCGCGTTCATCTGCTCGATCGGCTGCATCGAGATCAGCATGCAATCGGCGCCCTGGCGTGCCGCCGAGGTTGAGACGTCGTGCGCCGTGTGGCCCATCACCACGAACTCCGGACGCTGGCTTTCCTTCAGGTCCGTGATGTACCCCAGCCGCCGCGCCACCGATACCACGTCGACCGAGGTGTCGCCGCCGCCGACGACCAGCACGCGACCGGCGACCGTTTGCAGCCGGCCCTGGTTGAAGGCCTCCAGGAACGCGACGCCGCTGATGCAGTTCGGCGCGTCGGCGCCGGGGACGGGCAGGCTGCGGCCGGCCTTGCAGCCGATCGCCAGCAGCACGGCGTCGAAGTCCCTTTCGAGGTCGTCCAGCTTCACGTCGACGCCGATGCGCGTGTTCAACCGGACCTCGACGCCCATCGCGACGATGCGGCCGATCTCGCCGTCCAGGTGCTTGCGCGGCAGGCGGTAGCCGGGCACCCCGTACTTCGCCATGCCGCCCAGTTCGGCGTGATCGTCGAACAGCGTGACCCCGTGCCCCTTGCGGCGCAATTGATAGGCCGCCGACAGGCCCGCCGGCCCGCCGCCCACGATCGCCACGCGCTTGCCGGTGTCGGGACCCGCCTCGAACGCGAAGTCCTGCTCCAGCGCGTAGTCGCCGATGTACTGCTCGACCGCGTTGATGCCGACGTAGTCCTCCACCTGGTTGCGGTTGCAGCCGGTCTGGCACGGTGCCGGGCACACGCGCCCCATCATCGAGGGAAACGGGTTGGCCTGCGTCGAGCGGCGGAACGCATACTCCTGCATGCTCGTGCCCTTCGGCGGCTTCTCCACGCCACGCACGATGTTGAGCCAGCCGCGGATGTCCTCGCCCGACGGGCAGCTCGCCTGGCAAGGCGGCGTCTTGTGCACGTAGGTCGGGCACTTGTCGGTCTCGTCGGCCTTGAAGATCTGCTCCTGCGCCGAGCGCCATTCGTGGTCGCCGTCCTTGAACCGGCGAAACGTGTGTCCGCTCTTCGACTCGGGCTTGCTGAGGGGTGCCGACATCGCTATCTCCGGTTGCGCCGGTTCATGGCTTCGGTTCCAGCACGATCGCGTTGCCCACGAGACCGTGCACGCTGCCGATCATGTCCATCGGATGGCTGTAATAGGGAAGCACCTTCGTGAACTGGCTCTTGCAGATGGCGCAGATCGCGGCCATGTAGTTGACGCCGTGCTCGTCAACCACCTGCTGCAGTGCCTGCATGCGCGGCAGCGCGCCCTTGACGCGCAACTCGACCAGGTCGTCGGTAAGCAGCCCGCCGCCGCCGCCACAGCAGAACGTCGTCTCCCCGATGGTCTCGGGCGCCATGTCGACGAACCGGTCGACGCACGCGCGGATGATCGCGCGCGGGATGGTGAACTGCCCCCCGGGAACGTCTCCCATCCGCGAAGCGCGCGACACGTTGCACGAATCGTGGAACGTCACCACCTTGCCGGCATTGGCGCTCTTGTCGAACCTGATCGCGCCGCGCTGGATGAGGTCGTAGGTGACTTCGCAGATGTGCTGCGGCGCCGGATAGCGCGGATCGAGGAAGTCGAACGGCCCGATCAGCGTGTTCCAGTAGCTGTAGGCGACGCGCCAGGCGTGTCCGCATTCGCCGACCACGATGCGCTTGACGCCGAGCTCCAGCGCCGCCTCGCGCACGCGCAATGCCACCTTCTGCAAATTGTCGTGGTTGCCGATGAAGAGCGAGAAATTCGCCGCCTCGGAGGCGCGTGAGGACAGGGTCCAGGAGATGCCCGCCGCGTGGAACACCTTGGCGTAGCCGATCAGCCCGTCGATGTGCGGCTCCGCGAAGAAATCGGCGCTCGGCGTGACGAGCAGCACTTCGGCGCCCTTCTCGTCGAGCGGGAACCTGACGTCCACGCCGGTCGCTTCCTTCACGTCCTCCTCGAGGCCGTCCAGGGTGTCGCGCAGCGCCGGCTCGGGCAGGCCGAGGTTGTTGCCGATCTTGTGGACCTTGCCGATGATCTCGTTCGAGTACTTCTGGCCAAGGCCGACGCTGTCCATGATGTCGCGCGCGGCCATCGAGACCTCGGCCGTGTCGATGCCGTACGGGCAGAACACCGAGCAGCGCCGGCACTGCGAGCACTGGTGGTAGTACGCGTACCACTCGTCGAGGACCGACCTGGTCATGTCGCGCGCCCCGACCAGCCTGGGGAAATGCTTGCCCGCGAACGTGTAGTACCGGCGATAGACCGAGCGCAGCAGGTCCTGGCGCGCGACCGGCATGTTCTTCGGATCGCCGGTGCCGAGGTAGTAGTGGCACTTGTCGGTGCAGGCGCCGCACTTGACGCACGCGTCCAGGAACACCTGGAGCGCGCGCGACTTGGACACGAGCTCGCCCAGCTTGTCGACGGCGGCCTTCTCCCAACCGGGCACCAGCGCGCCCGGGAAGCCCAGTCCCTGCTGATGCTCGGGCTTGGCGACGAACGGCTTGCTGTGCGCCATGGCCCCCTCGCGCACCAGCGGGATCACCGGGTACTCGCCGAGCGCGGGCGTTTCGAAAGCGGCCACGTCAACGCCCCGCCGGCCGGACGTCGTGGCCGATCTGCGCCGACCAGCCGGCGGTGTGGCGCTGCTCGCGCGCGTCGTCGACCTGGTTGAGGCTCGGGCTGAAGAACACGCCGGGCGCGTGCAGGAGCTTGCTGACCGGGAAGACGATCATCAGCGCCGCCACCAGCGTCAGGTGGACGAGCAGCACCGGATCGGCGGGAAGCGGGTGCCACTCGAACGCCATCAGGCCGAGGATGAAGGCCTTGAGCGCGACGATGTCGGTGTGCGCGACGTACTTCATCGCGAGCCCGCTCGCCGCAATGGCCACGAGCAGCGCGAGCATCAGGTGGTCGGAGGGAGCGCTGATGTATCGCACGCGATCGACCAGGAAGCGCCGTGCCCAAAGTCCGGCGAGTCCGGCCAGCATCGCGAATCCCGCGTACACGCCGAGCGGCTGGATCAGCGCCACCCACGTCCAGACCGGCTCGATGAAGTAGCGCAGGTGGCGCAGCAGCACCACCAGCAGCGCCGCGTGGAACGTCCAGCCGAGGAGCCAGATCCACTTGTTGGAGCGGAACAGGGCCCTGAACAGCGTGACCTCGAGCAAAAGGCGCAGCACCACGCCGCCGCGCGTGGTCGGCGCCGGCGGGATCGGGATCTTCAGTGGCTGCGGCGTCCGCGCGTAGACCCAGCTCTTGTAGGCCACCCCGCCGACGAGCACGGTGGTGGCCACGTAGAAGAGCAGCGCGTAGAGGACGGTCAGCGCCGACAATGCTCGCTCCGGGCGGACGGGCGCGGCGCGCGGATCAGACGCAGCCGGTCGGCTTCGGCAATCCCGCGTACTTGCAGGCCTGCTTGGCGGGGCCGTACGGGAACAGCTCGTAGAGGTACTTGCTGTTGCCCTTGTCGGCGCCGAGCTTCTTGCCGATCGCCTTCGTGAGCACGCGCACGGCGGGCGCGATCTGGTACTCGTCGTAGTAGCTGCGCAGGAAGTTGATCACCTCCCAGTGGCTCTCGCTCAGCTGGCAGTTGTCGATCCGCGCCATCTCCTTGGCGATCTCCTCGTTCCAGTCGGTGCGGTTCGCGAGATAGCCTTCCTCGTCGGTCTCGATGGTCTGTCCGTTCATTTCGATGGGCATGTTGGGTCTTCCCTAGAGTGTCAAAGCCAGGATTGCACGGCGTCGTGCTCCACCACGAGATCCACGAACCCCCCGTAGTCCACCAGGCGAACGCCGTCCATCACCCGGTTCTGCATGCCGCGCGCCTCGACGTCGGCCGCGAGCGCGTAGATCGACACGTCCTTCAGCGCGTCCTGCACCTGCTTCGAGACGGCCGTGTCCCTGGCCGCCGCGTACACGCCGTCCTCGATCAGCAGCACGGCGCTCCCCCGCCCGGCGAACTTGAGGCAGGCCTGGAACGCGCTGTGGTCGAACGGCGACTTGTTCACGGTGTGCAGCATCGTCGTCCCCTAGAAACTCAGGATCACGTCCTGGTCTTCCATGATCTGCGTCATGCGCTGCGCATCCACGACCTCGACGGGGACCACCAGGTCCTCCTCGGTGAGGCCGCGCGCCTCCAGCGCCTCCTTCTCCACGTAGATCTTGTTGACGTCGTAGTCCTCGAGGGCGCGATACGTCGGCGAGAAGTTCTTCACCTCGAGCGTCTTGGTGTCCTGGCCCTTCGACAGCTGGTACACGCCGTCGCCGACGAACGCGAGGCTGACGTCCTGCTCGAACGCCGCCCCGATCAGCACCACCTCGAGCGACTCGAGCGCGTAGATCGTCCCGTAGGGCGCCTTGCGGTTCACGTACAGGAACCTCTTGACGATGCCGCCTTCGGCTTGCTCTTCCATGCGCCCTCCGCTCAATCGCCGAAGACCACGAGGCGGTCCGACTGGATGCCGGCCTCGATGAGCTGGCCCAGCCCCGAGATGCGAAACCCCGCCGCGATGTTGTCGGCGTCCTTGCCGTTGCGCTTGGCCTCGCTCGCGTCCATCAGCCCGCGGCGCTGCGCCGCCGCGATGCACACGACGAGGTCGAGCTGGTGCTTGGCCGCGAGCTCGCTCCAGCGCTTGACGATGTTGCGGTCGTCCTGCGGCGGCACGGTGAGACGGGTGCCGTTGTTGACCCCGTCGTGATAGAAGAACACGCGGTAGATCTCGTGCCCCTTCGCCAGCGCCGCCTTGACGAAGTGGTAGGCCGTGTCGGACGCCTCGTGCGTGTACGGCCCTTCGTTGACCAGGATGCCGAGCTTCATGCCGTTCTCGCCCTAGAAGCGGATGTGCGTCGAGGCGTTGAGGCTGTTGCGCGCCCCGCGCCAGTTGTCGATGTGGAACTTGGTGAACGGCAACCCGGTCAGCTCGAAGAACCGCGGCCAGCCGATGCGCTCGACCCAGTCGCCGACGCGCTCCCAGTCGCGCGCGTCCTTCTTGTACGTGTAGAGGATCTTCTTCACGACGGCGGCGACCTCGGGCCAGCGCGGCGGGTTGTTCGGCAGTCCGGCGGCCACGAGCTTCTGGAACATCGGCTTGGAGCGGGCGTTCGAGTTCTTCCCGCCGACCCAGATGGCGAGCTTCGAATGCTCGGGATCGTTGATCTGCATCGGGGGGCACGGCGGATAGCAGGCGCCGCAGCAGATGCACTTCTTCTCGTCCACCTCGAGCGACGGCTTGCCGTTCACGATCGCCGGGCGGATCGCCGCAACCGGGCAGCGCGCCACGACCGAGGGACGCTCGCACACGTTGGCGACCAGGTCGTGGTTGATCCTCGGCGGCTTCGTATGCTGGATGTTGATCGCGATGTCGCCCTGCCCGCCGCAGTTGATCTGGCAGCACGACGTCGTGATGTGCACGCGATTGGGCATCTCCTCCTTGACGAACTCCTCGTAGAGCTCGTCCATCAGCGACTTCACGACCCCGGACGCGTCGGTTCCCGGGATGTCGCAGTGCAGCCAGCCCTGCGTGTGCGAGATCATCGTCACCGAGTTGCCGGTGCCGCCGACCGGGTAGCCCGCGTCGTTGAACGCCTGGATCAGCGGGCCGACCTTCTCCCACGTCGAGACCATCACCTCCAGGTTCGAGCGGATGGTGAAGCGCACGTGCCCTTCGCCGTACTGGTCGACGATGTCGCACAGCAGGTTGATCTCGTAGGGCCCGAGCTGGCGCTGGGTGCCGACGCGCACCGTCCAGATCTCGTCGCCCGAGTAGGCCACGTGGTGCAGCACGCCGGGCCGGGGCCGATCGTGGTACTTCCAGTTGCCGAAGTTCTTCACCATCAGCGGATGCATGTACTGCATGCCGTCTGGGCATCCGCTCTCGATCGGCGTCCGCATCTTCTTCGCCGCCACCGCTGCCTGTGCCTGGGCCATCGCCTTCTCCTTGTTCGACGTCAGGCGACCGTCGATTGCTTGCGGTCGATCCACTTCTGCGCTTCCTGGTCCCAGTCGTCCGTCCGGACGTAGGAGCTGGTGCGCGGATGGGCGACCATGTTGGGATCGACGTCGATGCCGATGCCCTCGAGGAAGTTCGCAAGCCCGATGCGCTCGATCATCTCGCCGCAGCGCTCGTGCTCGAGGCCGTTCTCCGCCCAGAAGTCGACCACCGTAGCGGCCAGCTCGCGCAGCTTCTCGTAGTCCTCGTCGGTGTCCATCTTCATGAACGGGACGATCACGGTGCCCATCGTGTCGCCGATCTTGAGCGTGCGCTTGCCGCCGATCAGGAGCGTGATCCCGCGGTCCTTGCCGGGCTTGAGCGCCTTGGTCATGACGTTGATGCAGTGCATGCAGCGCACGCAGTTCCGGTTGTCGACGTCGAGCGTGTCGTCGTCGTTGAGGGACAGGGCCTTGGTCGGGCAGCGCGCGATCACGTTGTCGATCGTGTACTTGCGGCCGTGGCTCGCGACGTAGGCCTTGACGCCCTGCTGGTCGACCTGCATGTCGTCGCGCCAGGTGCCGATCACCGCGAAGTCGGCGCGCTGGATCGAGTTCATGCAGTCGTTCGGGCAGCCCGAGACCTTGAACTTGAACTTGTAGGGCAGCGCCGGGCGGTGCATGTCGTCGATGAAGTTGTTCACGAGCGTGCGGTGGATGCGGTGCTCGTTGGTGCAGGACTGCTCGCAGCGCGCCGCGCCGACGCACGACATCGCCGTGCGCACGCAGGGGCCCGCGCCGCCCAGGTCGAAGCCGTACTCGTTGATCTCGTCGAAGAAATGCTGCGTGTTCTCGGTGGTCGTGCCGATGAACATGATGTTGCCGGTCTGGCCATGGAACGCGATCAGCCCCGAGCCCCATTTGTTCCACGAGGTCGAGAGCTGGCGCAGGAGCTTGGTCGTGTAATGGTTGCCGGCGGGCGGCTGCACGCGCAGCGTGTGGAACTCCTTGGACTCCGGGAACATGCTCGCGACTTCCGAGAAGCGCGGGATGATGCCGCCGCCGTAGCCGAACACCGAAACGGTCCCGCCTTTCCAGTAGCCCAGGCGCGTCTTGTACGAATGCTCGAGCTGGCCGAGCAGGTCGACCATCATGTTGTTCTCGTGCGCCAGGCGCTTGAGCCCCGTAACGAAGCTCGGCCACGGGCCGCTCTCGAGCTTGTCGAGCATCGGCGTCGGGTGAAACGGCTTCGTCGACTTCTTCTCCGCCGGAACGAAGGTGCTGTGGCGCTCGGGATCTTTGGGCGGCTTCTGCGGATCGGGCATGGATGCCTCCGGAGGCGGGAAATCGGCGAACGCCAGTATCGATGCGTCGGCCGCTGCCCTAAGGGGTCATTGGAGATAGCCTGCCGCGCTCTTCTCTCTCCCTTTGGAGATAGACGGACGCGAGTGACGCGAGAAATCGCCGTTCGTTCAATGGTTTGCACCGACGCCGCTCACCGGGTGCCCTGGCGGTCGGGCACGCGCCGTCGCAGCGGGTGGCATGTCGCGGGCACCGAGGATGCGGTAGCTTTTGCTGCCGCGCCCCGGCCGATGCCCTCGATCTCCGCCTTGCCGACCCTTTCCGCACCGCCTTTCGCGCCGGACGACACGCAGGCGTACCAGCGCTGGCGCGAGCGCAAGCTCGCCGGCTATCCGCGCAGCGCCGAGGACCTGATCGTCGAGGTGCGCGATCCACGCGACTTGCGCGACAGCGAAGTCGATGCGCTGAAGCGCGTCTGCCGCGCCGCGAACATGGCCGTGTATGCCAGCCCGCTCGCCGGCGTGGCCGACAAGGACATCCCGCGACGGCTGGGTGCGCGCCTGGGCCTCGAGCGCCTGCACGCCAACCCGCTCGCCGACGAGGACGGGATCAGCTCGCTCACCGCGGCGCCGGAGAAGTCGTCGCGCGGCTACCTTCCGTACTCGAGCCAGCGGCTGCTGTGGCACACCGACGGCTACTACAACGCGCCGGCGGAGCGCATTCGCGCCTTCGTCCTGCACTGCGTGCAGGGCGCCGCCGCAGGCGGCGACAACCGCCTGCTCGACCACGAGATCGCCTATATCCTGCTGCGCGATGCCGATCCGGCGTTCGTCCGCGCCCTCGGCGCGCCCGACGCCATGACGATCCCGGCGAACGTCGAGGACGGCAGAGTGATCCGGCCCGCGCAGACCGGTCCGGTGTTCTCGACCGACGCCGCCGACGGCGCGCTGCACATGCGCTACACCGCCCGCACGCGCAGCATCCAATGGCGACCCGACGACACGACCCGTGCCGCCGTGCAATGCCTGAACCGGGCGCTCGCCGAGTCGCCGTACGTGATCGAGCTGCGCCTGGCCGGCGGCCAGGGTCTGGTGTGCAACAACGTGCTCCATGCCCGCAGTGCGTTCAGCGACGACGCGACGCGCGGCCAGAGCCGGCTCGTCTACCGCGCCCGGTACCTCGATCGCATCGCGGGCACCGCGTCTCCTCCGCAGGGCGCCACGCACGAGCCAGTGACCGGAACCGCATGAAATACATCCCGCTCAAGTACCTCAAGGAAGACCCGAGCGTCGGCAGCGCCGACAGCAGCGAGGACGCGAAGGAATCGACCGGCATGCTCGAGCGCCTGGTCGTCACGCTGCGCGACGAGCTCGCGGAGCTGTCGCCCAACGCGGGCACGCTGCGGCGCGCCGATCTCCTGCTGCAGCTGGGGCGCGCGCTGGTGCGGCTCGGGCAGTTCCCCGAAGCGTGGGCGATGGCGCGCGAATCGTTCGACCTCTACCTGGCCGAGCAGGCCTACGAAGGGGCGGCGCAGGCCTGCGACATCCTGTTCCTCTGCGACCAGCCGGGCTCGCTCGCCGCGCTCGGCCAGGGCATCTGGCTCGCCGTCACCTATCCGGTCGATCCGGAGCTCTCGGTGGCGCTGTTGCAGCACGTCGTCGACGAGACGCCGCCCGACGCCGACGGCGCAGCGGTCGCTGCGGTGACGGCGCACTACCTGGTGGATCTGCGGGCCCGGGAGCCGCAGCGCGAGCATTTGCTGCTCTACACCAACCAGCTCCTCGCCACGGTGGCGCGGCGGCACAGCGACGTCGACGGGCAGCAGGGCTTCGACCGGTGGGTCGAGACGATGGAGCTCAACGATCCGTCACGGTTCCTGCCGCGGCTGCGCAACGTCGTCGACGTCCTGGTGCAGGACGACTGGTGGTTCGACCGCGAGGCGTTGCAGGCGGCGCTGCCGGTGGGCTGACGACGTCCCGATGCGACCGGATGAATCGGGCGACGCCGTGCGCGAAAGGCTTGCGGGCGACATCGTGGACGCGGTGTTCGCGATCGCCTGTCCGTCGCTGCCGGTCGACCATGCGTACGCGTTGTCGAAGGCCGTCGAGATCGCGTTGCCGTGGTTTGCCGACGAGCCTGACGCCGGGCTGCACACCATCCATGGCGCGGCGTCGGGTAGCGGCTGGATGCGGCCGGAAGGCGCGGACGCGCTGCTGCAGCTCTCGCATCGCGCCAGGCTCGCCTTGCGCTTGCCCGCGCACCGGTTCGACGATGCGACAGCTCTCGTCGGGCGCACGCTCGACGTCGCCGGCTGGCGGCTGCGCGTCGACAAGGTCGCGCTACGGCCGCTGTCGCGCATCACGACGCTGTTCGCGCGCTCCGTCGTCCTCGACGGGGAGGACGAGACGGCATTCTCGGCTGCCGCAGTGGCCGAGCTCGACGCGCTCGGCATCCGTCCCGCAAGAATCGTGTGCGGCCGCACGACGCCCCTCGCGACGCCTGCGCGCGTCTACGAAACGCGCAGCCTGATGCTCGCCGGCCTCACGCTGGAGGAGTCGCTGGCGCTGCAGCGGCATGGGCTGGGCGCGAAGCGCAAGCTCGGCTGCGGCGTGTTCATCCCGCACAAGGACATCGCCGACCTGCGCTCGCGATCGGACGACCTGTAGAGAGGAAGCCATGGGCTACGACGTGAAAGGAAGGCAGTTGGAAGCCACGGAAAGCGGCTATCTCGTCTCGCCGGACGACTGGGACCGCGACGCCGCGGAAGCGATCGCGGCCGCCGAAGGCCTCGCGCTCACGCAGGACCACTGGGACGTCATCGACTACCTGCGCGACGCCTACTACAACCACAACGGCGAGCAGCCGAACAACCGCGCCATCCTGAAGGCGATGCAGGACCGCTGGCCGGGCCGCCGGGTCGACAACAAGACGCTGTTCGACCTCTACCCGGGCAATCCCTCCAAGCAGGCGGGCAAGATCGCGGGACTGCCCGAGAGCCTGCGCAAAGGCGGCTACTGACGGGGCCGCGGGTCTAGTCGTAATGCCTGCGCTCCGAGCGTCTCCTTCCGACCCGCTGCACGACGCCGCCGCGGATCGTGTAGGGCGGCGTGAGCTCGAAGCTGCCGTATTTCGGATTGAGCGGCTTCAGGAAGCGGCGCTCGCCGTCGAAGACGAGCTGGCGGAAGAACACGTCGCCGGCGAACTCGACGACGACGTACGAGCCGTCGCGCGGCGCGTAGCCCGGATCGACGATGACGATGCAGCCCTCCGCGAACTCGGGCTCCATGCTGTCGCCCAGCACGCGCAGCGCGTAGGGTTCGAGCGCGCTGCAGCCATTGGGGATCATCGCGTGACGGTCTCCGCGCCCTACGCGTCGTCGCCTGCGGGCCGCTTCTTGTGGAAATGGATCACCTGCTCGTCGCGCAGCGGCTCGTCGGCGAACTGCGGGAGAGCGCCGGCCACGCGCCCCGCTGACTGCGCGAGCTCGCGTTCGCGTGCGCTGATGAGCGCGAGGCACGCTCGCAGGTCCTCGATCGTCCGGTCCGACAGCGGGTGCCGCATGCCGTGGGGCGTGGCGGTGTCCCGGATGACGCCGGTGAGCGTCAGCTTCACCGCCGCCAGGATCCGCTCTTCCATCGACGGCTCCGGATCGCTCATCGCGTGCACCTCACAGGTCCGCCCACATGCGGAAAAGGTTCAGGTAGGCCGCGTTCACCTGCGCGGTCTCGGCCGCCTCGGGGGCGGCTTGCAGGAGCGTTTCGCGCGCCGCGTTGAGTCCGTAGAGCAGTTCGCGCCGCGCCGCGTCGCGCACCAGGCTTTGCACCCAGGTGACGGCGACCAGGCGCTCCCCGCGGACGACCGGCGCGACATGGTGGACGGTGCCTGCCGGGTAGAGCACGGCGTCGCCCGCCGGAAGCTTCACGACCTGCTCACCCGAGGGCAAGCGGATCACGAGCTCACCGCCATCGTACTCGTCCGGCGCGCTGAGGAAGACCGTGACGGCGACATCCGACCGGTACATCACCCCGTCGGCGCCCATGACCGGATCGTCCAGGTGGTCGCCGTAGGACATGCCAGGCCGGTAGCGCGCGTACAGCGGGCTCGCCGCATGCAGCGGAAGCGCGCCGCCGCGATAGGCGGGATGGCGCGCCAGGTTGCCCATGACCAGCCGATCGAGCTGCTCGCGCACCGGCGCGGCGAGCTCGATCTCCTGGTTGCTCTTGACGCGCCGCGCCGCGGAGCCCGCGGACAGCCGGCCGTCGACGAACCGTGCGTCGGCCAGCCACGAGCGCGCGAGTGCGAGCTCGTTGGGCTCAAGGACGCGGGGGATGGCAAGCAGCATGCGGCGTCCGGCTCATGCGAAGCAGATCCACGTCGTGGCGATGTACTTGACGCCCCGCTCCAGCGTGACGCCGCGGTGCACGTGGGTCCAGAACGGCGGGAACAGGACCAGCTTGCCCTGCTCGGGACGGATCACGACGT
This sequence comes from Casimicrobiaceae bacterium, assembly GCA_035711225.1. Taxonomy (GTDB): domain Bacteria; phylum Pseudomonadota; class Gammaproteobacteria; order Burkholderiales; family Casimicrobiaceae; genus VBCG01. The sequence continues at coordinate 8,485 of DASTCK010000313.1, read as the reverse complement.
CCTGCAGCGGGAACTCGGTCTCGCCCCCGGGCCCCGGGACGTCGTTCAGGTACCAGATCGCGACCAGCTGGCGCTCGCTGAATGCCCCGGGCCCGCCGTCCACGTGCCAATGGTAATACTCGCCGGGCAGCGTGCGCTGCAGGTTGTACCCGACGTCCTTGAACGCGTTGGCGGCAAAGAACGGGAACTCGCGCGCGAACAGGTTGAACGTCGAGGCGAGCTGCCGGGACAGCGTCCGGTCGATGTCGCGCCAGTCGTCGCGCCCGCTGATCCTCAAGTCGGTCGAGCGCTTCACGTCCGCGGCCTCCTGCCCGGCCTGCCCGATGCGTCCCGCATACTGCTGGTCCGGGCGAAGCTCGAAGCGCCGCATCGCCTCGACGCACACGTCCGCGGGCAACGCCCGCGTCACCTCGTAGATGAAGGTCGCGGGCCTGACCTCGCGGATCCCGGTGCCGGAGAACGGCATCGCCTACGCGTACAGGAGCTCGGTATTCTGGATCTCGCCGGTGGCGTCGATGTCCACGCCGATGGCGCCGGGCATGCGCAGCACGATGTATCCCGCCATCAGCATGGCGACCGCGTCGTTGCCGTTCATGATGCCGGTAAGGAGCTTGTCGGCGACGATCTGGCAGCGCTGCAGCCGGTCCGGATGCGCCACGTATTCCCGGCTCATCTGCCAGCCCCGGTCCATGTCGCGGTCCAGCTTGGCATGGAACTCGGCGGCCTCGCCCAGCACGGACGTCGGCACTTCCACGGCGTAGACCTGCTCGCCGACGATGACCTTGAAGTTCACGGGCGCTGCGGACATTCGCGCGAGCGTAGCGCGAGCGGGAGGCCGAAACAAGCTCGTCGGTCACCGCGCTCGGGCGGGTACCATGACGCATGCATCGCATGCGCCGTCCCCAAGATGCGCTCATCCCACTGCATGGAGGACCCGAAGCGATGAACACCCCCTATTACGATGCCATCGACCAGATGCAGCGCATCGGCGTGGACCCCGACTACATCAACGGCTGGGCGTGCGGATACCTGCACAGCCCGATGCGCGAGGAGCAGCGGCGCAACGAGGCCTACGAGGCAGGGTATGCGCACGGCCTCGAGAAGGACGTCGCGGGCTTCGACGCCTGGAAGGCGAAATAGCGGTGCTAGGACTGCTTTTCCGATCGCTCGCGCCAGGCTCGCGCCTGCGCGGCGTCGCGCTCGACGCCGAGGCCCTTGTCGTACATCGTCGCGAGCATCGCCTGCGATCCCGCCATGCCCTGGTCGGCGGCCTGCCGGAACCAGCGTGCCGCCTCGGCCGCGTCGGCCTTCGTGCATTCGCCCTGGAAATACATGAAGCCGAGGCCGTGCTGCGCCGGGGCATGGCCCTGCTCCGCGGCCGCGCGCATCCATCGCACGGCGCTCGCGCAGTTCTTCACCATGCCCAGGCCGACCTGCGCCATGATCGCCATGCGGTACTGCGCCTGCGCATCGCCCTGCTCCGCGAGCGGCTCAAGCAACTGCCTCGCGCGCGCGAACTCCTTGGCCTCGAAGGCCGCGATGCCGCTCGCCAACTCCATATCCAGTCCCGACATGTCCGGCTCCCGGCGCTTTGCGCGCTGACGCGAATGCATCGAACCTAGCGATGGCCATCACCAGCAGCCGCCCGACGATCGCACTCGTCAAGACCCGCTGGCGCAAGCCGGGCGAGCGCACGCTGGCCGAGCGCGCGGGCGTGATCGGCGCGAACGTCTGGAAGATCGCGCTGGCGATCTACAAGCATCTGGAGAAGGAGGGATTCCGCTTCGTCTCGGATCGCATGGTGACCGACCTGCTCGCCGAGCTCATCGCGTTCCTCGTCCAGTTCGTCGACCGGACGGTGTACGGCAGGCTGAGCGACCCCGACCGGGCCACGCTCGTCACCGAGGTCGCGAGGCATCTGGCGGCGACCATGGAGAACAACCAGCTCGATCTCCTCGGGCCCGGAGCATACCGCAAGCGCTTCATCGACCTCGTCAACGCTCGCCTGTCGGAGTACGCGGGCTTCGACTACTCCGCGGGAGAGCCCGGCGCGCCCTGCGTCCTCTATTTCGCGACCCGGGTGGCCGACGTCATGGCGGCCGGCGACAACAAGTGGGTGCTCGAGCAGATGATCGACATCGAAACCCCGGAGATGGTCCGCGTTGCGAGGAAGCTGGTCGACCAGACCGTCGACGCCGCGCCTCGCTAGCGAGCCGACCCCGCGCGCGCCAGCGCCGGCGCATCCTCGAGCAGCGCTTCCATGGCGCTTTCGCGGGCATCCGGGTCGAGGACGAGCAGCTCTCGGCCTGCCGCCAGCCATCGCTCCTCGCCTTCGTGGACGGCCTGCCACAGCGGGCCGAGGTCGGCGTGGCGCACGAGATGCTCGTACGCCTCCCACGCCTGCGGAAACAGCTGGCGGCGCGGCGCATCGAACGCGGCGAAGTAGAAATGCAGCGCGGGCAGGTTGGCGCGCCGGAGCAACGCCGGCAGTGTCGACAGGCAGTCGGCAAGGAGATCGCGCACCGCGCGTGCGAGCGGTTCGCCCCTGGTACGCGCCAGCGACACCGTCATGTCGCGCCACGCGTCGCCGAGCAGATCGCCGGCCATCGCCTCGCCGACCTCGTGCAGGATCATCGACTCCGTCTCGTTGTCGGCCATGCGCTGCAGCGCGGCTTCGGCATCGGCGGCGAAGTCGTAGTGGGCCAGCGCGCGCGCCATCGCGTTGTCCTGCCTGCGCCACTGCCATTCCTCGATCCGCTCCCACAGGAAGCGGCGCACCGACTCCATGCGAACGAAGATCGTGCGCCCCTGAAGCATCGCCGGCGGTGCCGCGAGCTCCCGGGCGTACTCGCAGGAGGAGACCAGGATCGTCAAGCCGTCGCGCTCCTCCACGCGCAGCAGGCGGCCCAGGAAGAACATCGGCTTGCCGAAGCGACCGACCCCGGCGCTGTACACGCAGCCCTGCGGCAGCAGCTCGCGATTGACGCCGTCGGCGTCGAACGGATCGAGCTCCCCGCGCCAGAGCGGCAACGGCGCGAATTCTTCTGTGGCGATGCCGTCCCACTGCTGCTCGCGCGCCTTCAGCCAGTCGCCCAGCTCGTCCTTCGGCACCGCCTGCGCGAACGGCAGCTCGCATTCCCACCGGTAGTACTCGCGCATCTTGAGCAGGAAGGTGCAAAGCCCGTAGTCGCCGGCATGCCGCGCATCGGAGATGTCGCAGTTGCGCTGCACCGCGCTCGTGATCTGGGCTAGATTGCGCACGCTCTTGCCGGGTTGATATACTGAGTCGCGCATCGGGCGGTGTCGATGGATGCGCCGGGAGGGACCGCGCCATGACGAATCTGCTGGAAGCCATTGTCGGCGCCGGCGAGCCCGCCGGCAAGGACCCGAGGTTTCCGCACGCGCCGGAAGGCTGGACGACCGCCACCGCGGTCGAGGCGGCGACGTCGGAAGGCCTGACGCTGAGCGACGAGCACTGGGCTGCGCTCCGCGGATTGCAGGAGTACTTCGCGAAGCACGAGCCGAACGCCGTCAACCTGCGCGAGATGCACGACGCGCTCGACGAGAAGTTCCACGCCGCCGGGGGCATCAAGCGTCTCTACATGCTCTTTCCCGCCGGTCCGATCGCGCAGGGCTGCCGCCTCGCCGGGCTGAGGGTGCCCGCCGGCGCGATCGACCGGGGCTTCGGCAGCGTCGCTTAGCTACACGCCGCTCGGCGGCGGTACGGCCGTTCGCTCGACCGCGCGGCACGCCACGCACGAGTGACGCAGGACTCTCATCCGGAGGGCGATCTCGACCACTTAGGAGGCGTCCGGCGGGCAAGGCTGCCCGGCGGCGAGGCGTCGCCTTGCCCCGCGGTGCTCTCTGCATGCTCGAACGTATTCGGTCCGCTACCGGGTGGTCATCGTCGCCGGCGCCGGCCGGCCGGAGCGAACACCCCCGGGTGCCGATCGACGGGAACGTGCAGCCGTTCGGCGATTTCGCCGATCTGATGGCGCGCTCCGATCTGGCGACCGGGACGCTGCATGCTGCGGCGCTGCGCATCGAAAGCGAGATCGCCCGCGACCTGCGTCCTCGATGAGCGGCGCGGAGGAACAGAATCGGACGAAGCGATCGGAAACCCTGTTCGTGCAAATGGGCGGAGGTGGCTGCATCGAAGCCACGGCGGGCCATCCCGGCGCCTCGCCCCGGACGCCTTGCCGCACTGCGGTAGACTTGCCGTTTCGCCCCGAGGGAGACGCGAGATGTCGATGGCCGACCGCGACGGCTGGATCTGGTACGACGGCAAGCTGGTGCCGTGGCGCGAGGCCACCACGCACGTCCTGACCCACACGCTGCACTACGGCATGGGCGTGTTCGAGGGCATCCGCTGCTACAAGACCGTCGACGGCCCCGCCATCTTCCGGCTGCGCGACCACACCGACCGCCTGTTCCGCTCGGCGCAGATCTTCGGCATGAAGATCCCGTTCTCGAAGGACGAGATCGACGCCGCGAACAAGGAGTGCGTGCGGCGCAACAAGCTCGACTCCTGCTACATCCGGCCGATCGTGTTCTACGGCAGCAACGCGATGGGCGTCGCCGCGAAGACCAACCCGGTGCTGGTCGCGATCGCCGCGTGGCCGTGGGGTGCCTACCTCGGCGCCGACGGGATCGAGAAGGGCATCCGCGTGAAGACCTCGTCGTACACGCACCACCACCCGAACGTCACGATGTGCAAGGCGAAGGCGGTGGGCAACTACCCGGTGTCGATCCTCGCGAACCAGGAAGCCACGCACGACGGCTACGAGGAGGCGATGCTGCTCGACCCGCAGGGGTTCCTGTGCCAGGGCTCGGGCGAGAACGTGTTCATCGTGCGCGACGGCGCGCTGCACACGCCGGATCTGTCGGGCGGCGCGCTCGAGGGCATCACGCGCGCGACGATCATCGAGTTCGCGCACGAGCTGCACATCCCGGTCTACCAGCGGCGCATCACGCGCGACGAGGTCTACATCGCCGACGAGGCGTTCTTCACCGGGACCGCCGCCGAGGTCACGCCGATCCGCGAGTACGACCAGCGCGTGATCGGGACGGGATCGCGCGGGACGGTCACCGAGAAGCTGCAGTCGATGTTCTTCGAGACGGTGAACGGCCGCAACGCGAAGAAGAAGCACTGGCTCGCGAAGGTGTGACCCGATGAGCGCCCCCTCCCCCGCCACGAGCGAGCCGGTGATCGTCGACCGAAAGGCGCTGCCCGCGTTCTGCCCGAACCCGGCGATGCCGCTGTGGAGCTCGCACCCGCGCGTGTTCCTCGACCTCGAGCCCACCGGCGAGGCGAGCTGCCCGTACTGCGGCACGCGTTACCGCCTCGCCGGCGGCGCGCGACCCGGCGGGCATTGAGCCGGCGGCGGCCGTCGCCGCCGCCCGCCGCAGCCGATGGCCAGCACGCTGATCGTGGCCCCGTCCTGGGTCGGCGACTCGATCCTCGCCGAGCCGCTGCTGTCGCTGCTGCGCGAGACCTACGAGGACCCGTCGATCGACGTGCTGGCGCCGCCCTGGTGCGCGCCCGTGTTCCGGCGCATGCGCGGCGTGCGCCGCATCGTCGAGAACCCGATCCCGCACGGCCGCTTCGACCTCCGCACGCGCCGGCGCATCGCCGTGGAGCTGCGCGGCGAGCGCTACACGCGTGCGTTCGTGCTGCCGCTGTCGTGGAAGTCCGCGCTGATCCCCTACCTCGCGCGCATCCCGCGCCGCACCGGCTACGCGGGCGAGGGGCGCTACGTGCTCCTGAACGACGTCCGCTCGCTCGATCGCAAGTCGCTGCCGCGCCTGGTCGACCGCTTCTGCGCGCTGGCGGGCCCGCCCGGCTCGCGCGTGCCGATGCCGCCCGCGCCGGTGCTCGTCGCCGACCTGGCCAACCGCGACGCCGCGGTGCGCGCGCTGGGACTCAGGGGGGAAGGCCCGGTCGCGATCCTGTGCCCCGGCGCCGAGTACGGGCCCGCCAAGCGCTGGCCGCCCACCCACTTCGCCGAACTCGCGCGGCGCATGATCGAGTCGAACGTGCGCGTCTGGATCCTCGGCTCGCCCAACGACCGACTGGCCGCGGACGCGCTGATCGCCGCGGCCGGCGAGAGCGCCCGTCACCTGCGCGACCTCATCGGCAAGACCGACCTCGGCACCGCGATCGACCTGATGTCGCTCGCCGCGGTCGTCGTCAGCAACGACTCGGGCCTCATGCACGCGGCCGCGGCCGTCGGCGCCCCGGTCGTCGCGCTGTTCGGCAGCAGCTCGCCCGCCTACACGCCTCCGCTGTCGCCGCAGGCGCGCATCGCGCGCATCGAGATCGAGTGCAGCCCCTGCTTCCAGCGCGAATGCCCGCTCGGGCATTTCCGCTGCATGCGCGAGCTCTCGCCCGAGCTGGTCTACAATCTGGCGCGCTCGACGATGCCGGTCGCCTGACTTCGAACCCCATGGCCAAGGTCCGCACTCCCCCGATCTACACGACGCCGCAGGACGCCGCGAGCGCGTTCTACCAGGCCTTCGAGCAGCGCGACCTCGACGCGATGATGGCGACCTGGGCCGACGACGAGGAGATCGTCTGCGTGCATCCCGGCGGCCCGCGCCTCGTCGGCTACGACGCGATCCGCAACGCCTGGGAGCAGCTCTTCGCCGGGGACGCGCGCCTCAAGTTCCGCCTCGAGCAGCCGATCGCGATCGACACGGTGGGCCTCGCCGTGCAGAGCGCGATCGAGCACGTGACGCTCGCCGACGGCGGGACGCGCGGCCTCGCCGTCGCGACCAACGTCTTCATGCGCACGCCCACGGGCTGGCGCATCGTGTGCCACCACGCGTCGCCGGCGCCGCCGGTCGCCTCGCCGCTGCCCGCGGGGCCGCTGCACTGACCGCCTCGCGCAACGCCGCACGCGACCTGCGCGGCGCGAGTCGCCTCGCGATCGACGCGACGCTCGGCGTCACCGAGCTGGTCGAGACGCTGCACGCGCGCATCGCCCGAACGCCCCTGCGGCGGGGCGGGCCGGCGGGCCTCGCCACCGGGATCGTCACGACGGCCGTCTATCGCGCGATCCGCAGCGTCACCCGCACCGTCGGCGGCGGGCTCGACGCGCTCCTCGCGCGGCTCGTCCCGCTCGTGGGCGACGTTCCGGGGACCGACTCGCGCGAAGCGCTCGTGGCCGCGCTCAACGGCGTGCTCGGCGACCACCTGGCGGAGAGCGGCAATCCGCTGGCGATCGCGATGCGGTTCAAGCACGGCGACGACACGCTCGAGCTCTCGCGGGATGCCCTCGCCGCGTCGCTTCCGCACGCGTCGCCGACGGTGATCCTCGCCGTGCACGGCCTGTGCATGAACGACCGCCAGTGGCTGCGCGAGGGGCACGACCATCGCGTCGCGCTCGCTCGCGACCTCGGGGCCGCCGCCGTGTCGATGCACTACAACACCGGCCTGCACGTCTCGACCAACGGTCGCGCGCTCGCGCACGCGCTCGAGGCGCTCGTCGCAGCGTGGCCCGTGCCGGTCGCGCGCCTGATCGTCGTCGGCCACAGCATGGGCGGTCTCGTGGCGCGCAGCGCGGCACATTACGGCGCCCGCTCGCACCATCGCTGGATTCGCGTCCTCGACAGCCTCGTGTTCCTCGGCACCCCGCACCTCGGCGCACCGCTCGAGCGCGCCGGCAACCTCGTCGACGGGCTGCTCGGGGCCGTGCCCTGGACCGCGCCGTTCGCGCGCCTGGGCCGCCTGCGCAGCGCCGGGATCACCGATTTGCGGCACGGGAGCGTCGTCGACGACGACTGGGTCGGGCGCGACCGCTTCGCGCGGCGCGGCGTCGTGCGTCATCCGGTGCCGCTGCCCGCGGGCGTCGCCTGCTTCGCGATCGCCGGAAGCCTGTCCGCGACGGTCGGCGGCGAGGGCCGACGCGTGCGCGGCGACGGCATCGTGACGGTTGCGAGCGCGCTCGGCCGCCATGCCGATCCGCGAATCGACCTGGCGATTCCCCGGGCGCGCTGCTGGATCGCGCCGTCGACCGGGCACCTGGCGCTCCTGGGGTCCCCGGACGTCTGCGAGAAGATGCGGAGATGGCTGGCCCGGACGCCACCCAGCTCGCATGCCCGGCCACGGCGCGCTTCGCGCTAGGACGCGGGCCGCGCCGTCAACGCTTGCGCCGCGGCTGTGGCACGACGGTGTCCACCGCGATCGGATCGCTGGCGGGGAACGTCTCCTTCAGCGCCTCGTCGAGCTCGGCGTCGATGATCCTGTCGGCCGACGACGCAGGCGACGGCGGCGCCTTCCGCCGACCTTTCGCGGGCTTGCGCGGCTTCGGCGTGGCCGTCATCGATGCGGGGGGCGCGTGCGTCAGCGTGTGCCGCCGACCGTCATCTTCTCGATGCGCAGCGTCGGCTGCCCGACGCCGACCGGCACGCTCTGCCCGTCCTTGCCGCAGGTACCGACGCCGGTGTCGAGCTTCATGTCGCTGCCCACCATCGTGACGCGCGT
>DASTCK010000312.1:0-12297 GCA_035711225.1 Casimicrobiaceae bacterium | reverse complement strand
AAAGCCGCGCCGCGTTCGAGGCGCACGACGCGGCGCCGTTCGAGTACGCGACCCGCGACGGCAGGCACCAGGCGATGAGCTACCTGCGCGCGCCCGACGAGGCGCTCGAGCGGCCCGACGCGATGGCGCAGTGGGTGTGGCTCGCACTCGGCGCGGCGCTGCGGGCGGCGGCCGCCAAGGAAGCTGGCGCGGCCACGCGAGGCTCGCGCGGCGCGCCGCGGAAAGCACGAACGAAGCGCTAGCCTGCGCCGCGGCGGAACGACACCAGCTCCAGGATCCCGTGCTGGCTGCGGTGGGTCGCCCGCGACAGCGGGTCGCCCTTGTCGTAGTACTGCGCTTCCTTTTCCTCGGCCACCGTGTTGCCGACGTCGGGCGCGTACCAGAACAGGTAGTTCGCCTCGGTGGCGGTGCGCCAGAATTCCTCGTCGTCGAGGCGCATCATGATCCGCACGCCGATCGCATTGAACGTGCCGGCCGGCGTCGTCACCGGTTTCCAGCCGCCGACGCGGACCCAGTAGTTGATCGGATCGGTCCGGCCGGTCGTCTCGTTGACCTGCTTCGCGTACAGGCTCCAGCCGTCGCCGGGCGCGAGCGGGAACTTCCAGCGCGGCAGCGGCGGCGTGAAGCGGCGCGTCTCGACGTCGAACACCGCGCCCACCGCGAGATCGGCCGGCGTCGTCCAGCGCTCGACGCGCGTGGCATCCACGCGATTGCCCTTCCATGTGACGCGGATGTCGATCGCGCCCGGCGCGACCGCGATCACCTCGCGCGTCTCGTCCCACACGAGCGGGTCGCGGAAGCCGTCGCGGCCGCTGTAGACCCAGCGATCGCCGACCCTCGGCGCGGGACCGGGCGCCGGCGGTCCGTCGCTCGTGCCCGGCGTGCCCGCGCAGCCGGCGACGAGCGACACGAGAGGCGCGGCGGACGCGGCGAGGAGCAGCCGGCGACGGGCGGGATCGGTGAGCGTGGTCATCGGGGCCCTCCAGGCATGCGAACAGCCATGATAGCGCCGCGATTCCACGCGCGTCCGCTTGCGCGACGATCGCCGACGACGCATCCTGTCCTCCGCGTCCCTCCGTCGGACGAGCCGGGAGCAGCCATGACCTTCCACCGCGCCTTTCTCTTCGTCGCCGCCGTGCTCGCCGCCGCCGGTGCCGCCGCGCAGGCCCCCGAGACGATCCGCGTCAAGGTGTTTCCCGGTGCGCAGAACCTCGCGCTGTGGACCGGCATCGCGCGCGGAACCTTCGCGCGCCACGGCGTCGCCGTCGACCTCCAGTTCACGCAGAACTCGACCGAGCTCCGCGACGGCCTCGCCTCCGGAGCCTTCGACGTCGCGCACGCCGCCGCCGACAATGCGATCGCGATGGTCGAGGTCGCGAAGCACGACGTCGTGTTCGTGATGGGCAGCGACAGCAGCATCAACGAGCTGTTCGTGCAGCCGGACGTCGCGACGCTCGCGGACATGAAGGGCCGCACGCTCGCCGTCGACGCGCCGAACACCGCGTACGCGCTGCAGGCGATGAAGGTCCTGAAGAACGCCGGCGTCGCGCCGGGCAGCTACCAGGTCAAGGTGGCCGGCGGCACGTTCCAGCGCGGCAAGGCGATGATGGAGTCGCGCGAGCTCGCCGCCTCGACGCTCAACCCGCCCTATTCGTTCGAGGCCGCGGCCAACGGGCTCAAGAGCATGGGTCGCGTCGTCGACCTCATCGGACCCTACCAGGGCAGCAGCGCGTTCGCGATGCGCGCGTGGGTGCGCGACCACGGGCCGCTGCTCGAGCGCTACATCGCGGGCTACGTCGAGGGTGTCCGGCTCGCGACCGATCCCGCGAACCGCGACGCAAGCGTCGCGCTGCTCGCCGACAAGCTCAAGCTCTCACCCGAGCTGGCCGCGAAGACCTACGCCGCGGTCGTCGACCCGAAGTTCGGGATGACGCCCGACGCGAAGCTCGACGTCGAGGGCCTGCGCGCGGTGCTGGCGATCCGCGCGGAGCTCACCGGCCAATGGGGCGGCGTGCCGCCGCCGCCCGAGAAGTACCTCGAGCTCGGGCCGTACGAGCGGGCGCTGGCCAGGCTCCGGTAGGGCAACGCGATCGATCCGGATCGCGCGCGCAGCGCGCGAGGACTAGTTCGGCTTGATGCCCGCCGCCCCGACGATCGACGCGTTCGCGGCGAGCTCCTGCTTCACGTAGTCGTCGAACTGCGCGGGCGTCATCGTCCACGGCTCCGCGCCGAGGCTCGCGAGGCGCTCCTTCATCTCGGCGGACGCCATGATGCGCACCACCTCCTGCTGGAGCCTGTCGACGATCTCGCGCGGCGTCTTCGCCGGCGCGAGGAGCCCGATCCAGAACGTGTAGTCGGAGTTCGGGACGCCGGCCTCGACCGTCGTCGGCACGTCGGGCAGCAACGCCGCACGGCGCGACGTTCCCACGGCGAGCGCCACCGCCTTGCCGTCCTTGATCATCGGCCCCGCGGAGATCAGCGGCGCGAAGAACCAGTCGACGCGGCCCGCGATCGTCTCGGTGATCGCCTCGGGCGTTCCCTTCATCGGGACGTGGACCGCGCTGATGCCCGCCGCGGCGCGGAACTTCTCGGAATTCATGTGCGTCGCGCTGCCGGTGCCGGCCGACGCGTAGTTGAGCGCACCCGGCTTCGCCTTCGCGGCCGCCACGAGGTCGGCGAGCGACTTGTAGCCCTTCGAGGGCGCGACGATCAGCACGTTGGGGAGCGTCACGAGCGTCGTGACACCGGCGAAGTCGCGCAGCGTGTCGTAGCCGAGGCTCGCGTAGATGTGCGGGTTGACGGTATGCCCGGACGACTGCACGAGCAGCGTGTGGCCGTCGGGCGGCGACTGCGCGACCACCGCGGCGCCGATCGTGCCGCCCGCGCCGGGACGGTTCTCGACGATGACCGGTTGCACCAGCACCGGCTGCAGCCGCTCGGCAAGGGCGCGCGCGATGATGTCCGTGGCGCTTCCCGGCGTGAACGGCACGATGAGCCGCACGGGCTTGGTCGGCCACGATTGCGCGTGCGCCGGCGGGACGGCGAGCGTGAGCGAGGCGAGGGCGAGCAGGGCAACGGCGCGGAACGTCTTCATGGCACCTCCACGGCAAGCGCGTTCACTTCGGGGTGAGGCCGTCGGATACGTCGACGTGCTCGGGCGCGAGCTCGATGCCGGCGCCGCGCGCCTCGAGCGTCAGCAGGCGGATGAAGTCCTGGTCCGCGTAGCCTGCGCCGACCAGCGCCTGCACGATCTCGCGCGTGGCGGCGGCGAGCGGCATCGGCACGCCGAGCTCGTGCGCGGCGGCCAGGCCGAGATCGAGGTCCTTGCGCAGCAACACGGGCGTGAATGTCGTCGTGAAGTCGAGCCTGACGATCGCCGGCGTCTTGTAGCGCGTGAACGTCGAGCCCATCACGCTCTTGTTGATGAAGTCGAGGAAGGCGTGGCGCGGCACGCCCGCGCGCTCGGCGAGCACGGTGATCTCGGCGAGCGACTGGCTGACGACGCCGAGGAGCACGTTGTGGCAGATCTTGACGACGCGCGCGAGCTCGCCTTCGCCGACGTAGGAGACCCCCTCGCCGACCGCGGCGAGGTAGGGGCGCGCGAGGTCGTACGCGCCGGCGGGACCCGACGCGACGATCGACAGCCGTCCCGCCTTGACGACCTTCGCGTTGCCGGAGACGGGCGCGGCGAGCATCGCGCCGCCGGCGCGCGCCATCGCGGCGCGCACCGCGGCGCTCGCGTCGGCCGACACCGTCGAGCAGTCCACCAGCACCTTCGGCGCGCGCCCGGCGTGCGACAGGAGCCCGTGCGCGCCGCCGACGACCTCCTCGAGGTCGTGCGACGTCGACACCATCGTGAACACGATGTCGCGGTCGGCGAGCGCGGAGGGCGCGTCGACCACGGTCGCGCCGGCCGCGGCGAGCGGCTCGGCCTTCGCGCGCGTGCGGTTCCACACGGCGATGTCGCAGCCCGCCTTCGCGAGCCGCTGCGCCATCGGGAAGCCCATGCGCCCGGTGCCGATCCAGCCGAGGCGGTGCGGTCCGGGGCGTGCGGCGGCGGTCACGGGCGCGCTCAGAAGCGGTTCGCGATCGGCAGCTCGTCGGCCGGGTAGAGCGAGATGATCTTCGCGCCGGTGGGCGTCAGGATCACCTCCTCCTCGATGCGCGCCGCGCTGATCCCGTCCGTCGCAGGACAGTAGGTCTCGACCGCGAACACCATGCCCGCCTTGAGCTCGATCGGCTCCTTGAGCGACGTGAGCCGCGACACGAGCGGCCGCTCGTGCAGTCCGAGGCCGAGGCCATGGCAGAAGTTGAGGCCGAACGCCTCCATCTCGGACGGGAAGCCGATGTCCTGCGCCTTCGGCAGCGCGCGCGCGACCTCGTCGCTCGACACGCCGGGCCGCAGGCACGCGATGGCCTTGTCCATCCACTCGCGCGCCTTCTGGTAGGCGGTGTGCTGCGCCGGCGTCGCGCGCCCGACGTTGAACGTCCGGTAATAGCAGGTGCGATAGCCCATGAACGACTGGATCACGTCGAAGAACGCCTGGTCGCCGGGACGGATCAGCCGGTCGGTGAAGTTGTGCGGATGCGGCGAGCAGCGCTCGCCCGAGATCGAGTTGATCGCCTCGACGCAGTCGCTGCCCATCTCGTAGAGCCGCGCGGTCGCGAGCGCGACGATCTCGGACTCGCGCACCCCCGGCTTCAGCGCCTCGGCGATGTCCTGGTAGACGCCGTCGACCATCGCGGCGGCGATGTTGAGCAGCGTCAGCTCGTCGATGTTCTTGACCTCGCGGGCGGCGAGCATCACCTGCTGGCCGTCGCGCACGTCGATGCCGAGCTTCTGGAGCTCGAACATCAGCGGTGGCTCGCACACGTCGAGCCCCAGCGGCATGTCGCCGACGCCCTCCTCGTCGAGGAGCGCGCGGATCTCGCGCGCGGCGTCGCGGAACAGCATGATGTCGCTGCCGGTCGCGCCGCGCAGGCCCAGCAGCCCCGCGCGGCAGTGGTCGTGGTGCAGCCACGGCGCGTGCAGCCGGTGGTGCTTCGCCGCCGAGCCGAAGTCCCAGATGTAGGGGTCGCCGTTGCCGGTCAGAAGCGAATAGCGCGTGAGCTTGTCGCGCGCCCACTCGCCGATCACCGTGCTGGTCGTGTAGCGGATGTTGTGCTGGTCGAAGCACAACAGCGCGCCCAGGCCGCTGCCCGCGAGCGCGGCGCGCACGCGCGCGATCCGGTAGTCGTGGAGTCTCCGGAAGTCGACGCGCTCCTCGAAGTCGACCTGCGTGCGTCCGGGCGCCTGCAGCGGCCGCGACCAGTCGTGGTGCGGATCGACGTCGTCGAGCCGGATGCGCTTCGGCTCGGCTCGCTTCGCGCGCTTGCGCTGGACCATCGGAACGGTTCTCCGCCGGCCGCGGCGTCGCTCGCGCCGCGTTTCTCCCGGGAGGCCCCGAAGCTAGACCATCCGCGACGCGCATGCAAGCGCGGCGGACGCGCTAGCGCGACAGGGCGACGTCGGCGACGAGCCCGCCGCTCGCACGCACGAGGTCCGCGGGCGCGATCGGGAACAGCGCATTCGGGGTTCCCCCTGCCGCGTAGACGACGTCGAGCGGGACGAGGTCGCGGTCGACGATCACCGGCATTCGCGTCGCGTGCCCGAGCGGCGGGATGCCGCCGATCGCGTAGCCGGTCGCCTGGCGGACGAACGCGGCGTCGGCGCGCGCGATCGGCTCGCGCAGCAGCGCGGCCACCTTCGCCTCGTCGACGCGGTTGGCACCGCTCGCAATTACCAGCACCGCGCCGGCGTCGCCGCGCCGGAACACCAGCGACTTCGCGATCTGCGCCACGTCGCAGCCGAGCAGCGCGGCCGCCTCGGCCGACGTGCGCGCGGTGGCGTCGTGCTCGGTAACGCGGCACGCGAGCCCGGCGGCGGCGAGCGCGTCCTGCACGCGCTGCGCGGACGACGACAGCGGCGCGCTCAACGCTCCAGCACCTCGAGCTCGAAGTCGTCGACCCACATCGTGCCGCCGCCTTCCAGCGTCGCGCCGGCCTCGAGCCGGTTGGTGCCCGGCGGCAGCGCGAGCTCGATCGAGTAGCGCGTCCAGTCGGTCGTGCCCTGCGCGCGACGCTTCTGCATGAACTCGTGGGCGAGGAACGAGCTGCCGCGCAGCGCCATCAGCACGAGCCCGGCGCCGGTGCGACGGCCCGGCGGGACGTCCTGCGTGCGGATCCACGCCGACAGCCGCACCGTCTTCCCGGCCAGCGGCGCCCCGGGCAGCACCTGCGTGATCGTGCCGTAGGGCTCGGGCCCGTAGCGCTTGATGCGCATGCTCTGCGTGCCGCTCTTCTTCTGACCGCTGTCGAGCGCGAAGTCGTACGACTCCTCGCCCGCGTGCTGGATCGCGACCCAGCCTTCCGGGCTGCCGCCCTCGCCGGGCCGCATCGACTCGAAGCCCGGGTTCACGAGCGGTACGCTCGCGCCTTGCACCGGCGCGGCGAGCGACGCGCCGATCGCGGCGAGCGCGGCGAGCGCCCACGGCGCGCGCCGCCCCGTCGTGCGCGTCCGCACCGGTCAGTCGCCGTCCGTGACCGCGCCGCGGCTCGCCGTCGACACGAGGCGCGTGTACTTCGCGAGCAGGCCGCGCGTGTAGCGCGGCGCCGGCGCCTTCCAGGCGGCACGGCGGCGGGCGAGCTCCGCGTCGTCGACCTCGAGCTGCACGAGTAGCCGATGGGCGTCGATCGTGATCGAGTCGCCCTCGTGCACGAGCGCGATCGTGCCGCCCATCTGCGCCTCCGGGGCCACGTGGCCGACGACCATGCCCCAGGTGCCGCCCGAGAAGCGGCCGTCGGTGATGAGGCCGACCGACTCGCCGAGCCCCTGGCCGATCAGCGCGGAGGTAGGCGCGAGCATCTCCTGCATGCCGGGGCCGCCCTTGGGGCCCTCGTAGCGGATCACGACGACGTCGCCGGCGCGGATCTTCTTCGCCATGATCGCCTCCATGCACTGCGGCTCGGAGTCGAACACGCGCGCCGGTCCCGTGATCGTCGGGTTCTTGAGACCCGTGATCTTCGCGACGCAGCCTTCCGGCGCGAGGTTGCCCTTCAGGATCGCGAGGTGGCCGTGCGTGTACATCGGCTCGTTCCACGGCCGGATCACCTCCTGGTCCGTCCGCGGCTCTGCCGGGACGCGCTCGAGCTCCTCGCCGATCGTGCGGCCGGTGATCGTCATGCAGTCGCCGTGCAGGATGCCGTGGTCGAGCAGCATCCGGAGCACCTGCGGCACGCCGCCCGCGTCGTGGAAGTCGGTCGCGACGAAGCGGCCCGACGGCTTGAGGTCGCACAGCACCGGCACGCGCTGGCGGACGCGCTCGAAATCGTCGATCGACCACTCGACGCCCGCCGCCGACGCGATCGCGAGGTAATGGAGCACCGCGTTGGTCGAGCCGCCGGTCGCCATCACGAGCGCGATCGCGTTCTCGATCGAGCGGCGCGTGATGATGTCGCGCGGCTTCAGGTCGCGGCGGATCGCCTCGACCAGCACCTTCGCGCTCTCCGCCGCCGAGTCCGCCTTCTCGGCGTCGGGCGAGGCCATCTGCGAGCTGCCGAGGAGCGAGATGCCGAGCGCCTCGAACGAGCTCGACATCGTGTTGGCCGTGAACATGCCGCCGCAGGCGCCCACCGTCGGGCAGGCGTTGCGCTCGACGCCGTCGTAGTCGGCCCTGTCCATCTTGCCGGCCGCGTACGCGCCGACCGCCTCGAACACCGAGACGACCGTCAGCGCCTGGCCCTTCCAGTGTCCCGGCTTGATCGTCCCCGCGTACACGTAGATGCCCGGCACGTTCATGCGCGCGAGCGCGATCGCGCCGGCCGGCATGTTCTTGTCGCAGCCGCCGACGACCAGCGCCCCGTCCATGCACTGGCCGTTGACGCTGGTCTCGATCGCATCGGCGATCACCTCGCGCGAGACGAGCGAGTACTTCATGCCCTCGGTGCCCATGCCGATGCCGTCGGTGACGGTCGGCACGCCGAACACCTGCGGCATCGCGCCCGCGGCCTTGAGCGCGGCCATCGCGCGGTCGACCAGCGGCTGGATGCCGGCGTTGCACGGGTTCATCGTCGAGTGCCCGTTGGCGACGCCGACGATCGGCTTGTCGAAGTCGCCGTCGCCGAAGCCGACGGCGCGCAGCATCGCGCGGTTGGGGGAGCGGGCGACGCCCTGGGTGATGAGGCGGGAGCGACGGTTGAGCGCCATGGCGTCCTTCGCGGGTCGTTGGGTCGGCGGCGCGGCGAATTCTACGCCGCCCCGTGCGGCGTCAGCCGCGGGCGTCGCGCCGGGACGGGGTCGCCAGCGCGAGCTTCGCGTCGGGCAGCGCGCCGTCGGGGCGCAGGCAGCCGAGGATGGCGCCGCCGGCGACGAGCGCGAAGCCGGCGGCATGGAACGGGTGCAGGCGCTCGCCGAGGAAGAGCGTCGCGAGCAGCGCGGCGAACACCGGCACGAGGTGCGTGAACAGCCCCGCCTGCACCGGGCCCACGCGCCGGATGCCGTGCGCGAACAACAGCATCGCGACCAGCGTCGGCAGCACGCCGAGGTAGACGACGCCGAGCCACGCGGACGGCCCGGGCGCGGCGATCCTGCCCTGGAGCGCGTCCCAGGCGAGGGCCGGGACGATCATCACGAGCCCGAGCGCGCCGGCGGCGAACATGAACGCGGGAAACGAGAGGTCCGCGCCGCGGCGCGCGAGGCGCACCGTGTAGTACGCCCACACTGCCATGCCGGCCAGGATCACCAGGTCGTGGCCGTTGACGGCCAGCGCGGCGAGGGTCGCCGCATCGCCGCGCGCGACGATCACGACGACGCCGGCGAGCGACATCGCGATGCCGACGAGCTCCAGCGGACGCGGGCGGCGGTGGTGCAGCAGCCCCGCGACCCCGACGATGAGCACCGGGATCGCCGAGTTGAGCAGGCCGAGGTTGATCGCCGAGGTGCCGACGAGCCCCAGGTAGACGAGCCAGGTCTGCGGCGCGAACCCGACCAGCGCGAACACGGCGAGCGTGCCCGTGTCGTGGCGCCACGCGCGAGCGATCGCGGCCCGCTCGCGCCATGCGAACGGCGCGAGGCACGCGAGCACCACGCACCAGCGCAGCGCGGCCAGCCAGGCCGGGGACAGCGTGTCGAGCAGGCCCCGGGCGGTCACGGCGCTGCTCGCCCACAGCAGCGCCGTCAGGACGAGGGCACCGTAGGCCAGGGGGCGGGGCGAGGCGTCGGAAGGGGGCACGGGCAGCGGCGAGCGAGGGCGTAAGCGAGTGTCGCGCCCGGCCGCCATACCGTCCAATACAAAATAAGGCCCTGGTGATACCTCAAAGGTATCATCGAGTCCGCGTCGACCCGGACGGGTCGCGCCCCGATCCCGCCCCGATGGAGCTGCGCCACCTCCGCTATTTCGTCGCCGTCGGCGACGCGCTCAACTTCGGCCGCGCCGCGCGGGCGCTGCACATCGCCCAGCCGCCGCTGTCGCGCGCGATCCGCGCGCTCGAGGAGGAGCTCGGCACGCCGCTGTTCGCGCGCGGCACGCGCGGCGTGACCTTGACGGGCGCCGGCGCGTCCCTGCTGCCGGAGGCGCGCAGGCTGTTGCGCGACGCGCAGGCGTTCCGGGACGGCGCGCGGCAGTACGCGGCGGGCGAGGCCGGCACGCTCGCGATCGGCTTCGTCAGCACCGCCGCGTACAACGTCCTCCCGCGGATCGTGCCGGCGTTCCGCGCGCGCCGCCCGAGCGTTCGCCTCGCGCTCCGGGAGGCCACGTCCGACGTCCAGGTGCCCGCGCTCGCGGCCGGCGAGCTGGACGTCGGCTTCCTGATCGCCGGCGCGCCGGACCCGGCGCTCGCGTACGTGCCGTTGCATCGCGAGACGATGATCCTGGCGTTGCCGCAACGCCGCCGCTGGCCGCCGCGCGTGCGGCTGCGCTCGCTCGCCGGCGAGTCGTTCATCCTGTTCCCGCGCGACGTCGCACCCGAGCTGCACGACGCGATCCTGGCGCTGTGCCGGCGCACCGGCTTCGTGCCGCGGATCGGGCAGGAGGCGATCCAGATGCAGACGATCGTGAGCCTCGTGGCGGGGGGGATGGGCGTCGCGCTGGTGCCCGCGTCGCTCGAGCACCTGCGCCGCGACGGTGTGGTATACCGCGCACTGGCGGAGCGCGCCCCGCGCGTCGAGATCGGCCTCGCGTGGCGCGCCTCGGACGAGGCGCCGCTCACGCGCGCGTTCGTCGCCGAGGCGCGCGCCGCGGCGATGCTCCCCCCTTCGCGATGACGCTCGTCCATCCTCAATTCGACCCGATCGCCCTGCAGCTGGGCCCGCTCGCGATCCGGTGGTACGGGCTCATGTACGTCGTCGCGTTCGTGCTGGTGATCGTGCTCGGCCGCGTGCGCGCGCGCCGCAACATGCTGACCGGCTGGCGCGCACACGATGTGGACGACATGCTGTTCTACGGCGTGTTCGGCGTGATCCTCGGCGGCCGGCTCGGCTACGTGCTGTTCTACAAGCCGCTCTACTACCTCGAGCACCCGCTCGAGATCGTCGCGGTGTGGCAGGGCGGCATGAGCTTCCACGGCGGCATGCTCGGCGTGCTGCTGGCGCTGTGGCTCTACGCGCGCAAGCGCAACAAGCGCTGGCTCGACGTCACCGATTTCGTCGCGCCGCTGGTGCCGCTCGGGCTCGCCGCCGGGCGCCTCGGCAACTTCATCAACGGCGAGCTGTGGGGGCGTCCCACGAATGCCGACTGGGGCATGATCTTCCCGCAGGTCGACAACCTCGCGCGACACCCTTCGCAGCTCTACCAGTTCGCGCTCGAGGGACTATTGCTGTTCGCGATCCTGTGGACGTTCGCCAACCGGCCGCGTCCGATGGGCGCGGTGTCGGGACTGTTCCTGCTGGGCTACGGCACGATGCGCTTCGTCGCCGAGTACGCGCGCGAGCCCGATGCGTTCCTCGGGCTGCTCGCCGGCGGGCTCTCGATGGGGCAGTGGCTGTCGGTGCCGATGATCGTCGCGGGGATCGCGATGATGGCGTGGGCGTACGCGCGCGCCGGCAAGGCGCATCCGACGATCCTCGACCGCATGAAGTAGCGGTCGTGCTTCGAACGGCGCGTGGGAGCGGGCGCCTGCGGTGCCGTTCGACGCGCGGTGGCGGGACCGGTCGAAGGCGATCGCGCATGAAACGGGGTCGGACGCTGCTCGATCCTCGAGCAGGCTCCGACCCCGGGTGCCTACTCGGTCCTGCGCCAGTCCGTGTCGATGGCATGCGCGGACGCGCTTTCCGTCCGCATCCGTCGCCCGACGTTGATCGGCAGCATCAGGAGCCCCAGGCCGAACAGGTCGCTCACGACGCCGGGGAGGATGAACAGGAACCCGGCGAGCACCTTGCGCCCGCTGTCGAGCATGCCGCGCAGGACCGAGGCCTCGCCCTGCATCGCGGCGACCGTGCGCGCGCGGAACGCGACGCGCTCGTTGCGAAGCAGCGCGACGCCGGCGATGAGCCCGCCGAAGAGCCAGATCCCCATCGGGATGCCGGTCCATCGCGCGAAGCGGACCGTCGCGAGGAGGTCGAGCACGGGGAAAGAAAGTACAATCGCGACGGCGACAAAACGCATGGGAAGCTCCTTGCCGGCCGCGGCGATCCTGGTGTTCACGAGCCTGCCCGACGTCGACGTCGCGCGGCGCATCGCGCGCGATCTCGTCGAGGAGCGGCTCGCCGCCTGCGTGCAGATCGGCGCGCCCGTCGAATCACTTTATCACTGGCGCGGCCGGGTCGAAACGGCCCGCGAGATCCCGCTCGCGATCAAGACGCGGGCCGATGCCTTCCCGGCACTCGAGCGAGCGATCCGCGAGCGCCATCCCTACGAACTTCCCGAGATCGTCGCGGTCTCGATCACCGATGCGCTGCCCGGCTACCTCGCCTGGATCGACGCCGAGACGCGGGCGGCGTGAGGCGATCGCCGCCTGGGCGGCGATCGGGCTCGGGGCGACGGTGCTGGCCGCGCACGCGGCGGGGCCCAAGCTCCTGCCCGCCGAGCAGGCGTTCCGGCTGTCGGCCCGCGCGCTCGACCCGCAGACGCTCGAGGTGCGCTTCAACGTCGCCGACGGGTACTACCTGTACCGCGACAAGCTGCGCTTCGGCGTCGAGCCGGCGGGGGTCGGCGTGGGCGCGCCCGCACTCCCGCCGGGCACGTCGCACGAGGACGAGTTCTTCGGGAAGGTCACGATCTACCGCGGGCTGGCGGTGATCAGGCTTCCGCTCGGTTCCGCACG
>DASTCK010000311.1:0-2062 GCA_035711225.1 Casimicrobiaceae bacterium | reverse complement strand
CCGCGCTCGTCGCTCCTGCCCCCAGAAACCGACTACGTTCGGCCGAGAGCAGGTTTTCACTGTCGGCCGCGCCACTGGGGCTCCGCCACCGATTTCTGCGTCGCTGCCTTCGGCCGAACGGAGGGTTTCACTGTCGGGCGGCTATTGCGGCAGGAACTCGTTGGTGTGAAACGCCGTCCAGCCCTTGTCGGTGGCGAGCTCGCGGTAGTTCTTGAGGATCGCGAGCGTCTGGTCCCAGTCGGCCTGCGCGCCCCAGCCGATGCGGCCCTTCGAGTTCTTCGAGTCGAGGAGGTCGATGTCGACCATCAGCTGGTCGAGCGTCGACTGGCGGTTGAGGTCGGGCTTGGCCTTCATGGCCGCGTCGACCGCCGCGCCGGGGTTTTTCTTCGCCTCCTCCCACGACTTGACGCTCGCGCGCACGAAGCGGCGCACCAGCTCCGGGTTCTTCCGGATCGTGTCGCCCGAAGTCATGATCGTCATGCCGACGATGTTAGCGCCGAAGTCGGCGTAGCGCATCGCGTAGGGCGTCGCGCCCTTGTACTTGATCAGGAAGAACTGGTCGTCGGCGCCGCCCAGCAGCGCGTCCGCCTTCTTCTCGAGCACGGTGACGACCTTCGCGGCCGGGTCGACCTGGACCATCGAGATCTTGCCGCAGTCGACGTTGTTGGCCTTGCACACCGCCTGCAGGAGCTGCCCGAGCGGATCGCCGGGCGTCACCGCGACCTTCTTGCCCTCGAGGTCCTTCGGCGTCCTGATGTTCGCCTCGGCGAGCGAGACCACCGAGAAGCCGGTGGTGTTGAGCAGCGACATCACGCTCTTCACGTCGGCCCCCTTCGAGGCGGTCAGCACGACCGACGACGAATCGGCGAGCCCGAAGGTGTCCGAGCCCGCCGCGACGACCTGGACGGTGTTGGCCGAGCCGCGGCCCTCGTTGATCGTGAGGTCGATGCCCTCGGCGGCGTAGAAGCCGCGCTCCTTGCCGTAGTAGAACGGCACGTGCAGCCCGCCCAGGTACCAGTTCAGGCGGAACGACACCTTGTCCTGCGCGAATGCGCCGTTCGCCGCGCAGAGCGCGGCGGCGGCGACGACGAGCCATCGGGCGAAACGCATGATTGCCTCCTCCTCCGGGAAACGTCCGGCGGGCACGCTACGCCCGCCGGCGCGTGGAACCTCACATCGTGGCGTCCTGCGCCGCCCCCTGCTGCGACACGTGCCACGGGATCGCGACGCGCTCGACGATCTCGACCGCGTAATAGACCACCACGCCGATCAGCGACAGGATCACGATGGTCGCGAACACCATCGGCGTGTCGAGCTGGCCGTTGTACTGCAGGAGCAGGTAGCCGAGCCCGCGATCGGACGCCACGAACTCGGCGACCACCGCGGCGGTCGCCGCGAGCGCGGCGCCGACCTTGAGGCCGGTGAAGATCTGCGGCAGCGCCTGCGGCAGCCGGATCTTCAGGAACAGCTTGAGCCCGCCCGCGCCGGTCGTGCGCGCGAAGTCCATCACGTCGCGGTCCGCGCTCTTGAAGCCCGCGATCGAGCTGACGACGATCGGGAAGAACGACAGCAGGAACACGAGCAGGAGCTTGGGCGTGAACCCGAAGCCGAACCAGATGATGAACAGCGGCGCGATCGCGATCTTGGGCACGATCTGCAGGAACACGATGACCGGGTAGACCGCCTGCTCCATGAATCGCGAGTAGGCGATCCACAGCGCCAGCGGGATGCTCACGACGATGGCCAGTGCGTAGCCCGCGAGGATCTCCTTCGTGGTCACCCACGCGCCGCCGGCGACCAGGTCGTGGCGCTTCCAGAACTCGGTCCACACCTTCGACGGCGGCGGCAGCAGGTACTCCTTGACACCGGTGACGCGCACGCCGACCTCCCACAGCACGATCAGCAGCGCGAAGATCGCGAGCGCGCCGGCCCGGCGCCGGAGCCACGCGACGACGGCCGCGGTACGCGAGGGATGCGTCATCGCGCGGCGTCCCATGGCGGCGGCGCGGCGTCGAGGTCCCACGTGCCGTAGGCCGCCGGAACGTTGATCTCGAGCACCTCG
>DASTCK010000310.1:0-4016 GCA_035711225.1 Casimicrobiaceae bacterium | reverse complement strand
GCTCGCGCTGCCGTGGCTCCCGCCGAAGCGCGGCTCCTCGCTGGTCCGGCATCTCGCGATCCGGCCCGACAACCGCATCGTCCCGGCGCGTCCCGGCGAGACGGTCCTCGAGGCGGCGCTGCGCGCGGACATCCGCATGCCGTACGACTGCCGCAACGGCGGCTGCGGCCAGTGCAAGTGCACGGTGCTCTACGGCGACGTCGACCTGGGTCCCTACCAGCCCGATGCGCTGACGGACGAGGACCGCCGCGCGGGGAAAGTGCTCGCGTGCATCGCGACGCCGCTCGGCGACCTCGAGGTCGAGTACGTCCCGGTCGCGCTGCCGGGCGGGATCAAGCCCCGGGTCTGGCAGGCGAAGGTCGTGTCGATGGCGAAGGCCAGCGACGACGTGATGATCGTGCATCTCGCGGTGGAGGGCGGCGAGCCGCTGCAGTACTACGCCGGGCAGTACGTGAACATCCTGCTGCCCGACGGCGCCAAGCGCAGCTTCTCGTTCGCCACCGCGCCGGGCGTGAGCCCGACGATCGAGCTGCAGATCCGCCGCATCCCCGGCGGCCGCTTCACGACGCACGTGTTCGAGTCGATGAAGGTGGGCGACACGGTGAGCTTCGAGGGGCCGCTCGGGTCGTTCTTCCTGCGCGAGGACTCGTCGAAGCCGATCGTGTTCGTCGCCGGCGCGACCGGCTTCGCGCCGGTCAAGAGCATGGTCGAGCACGCGTTCGCCACCGGCCTCAAGCGCCACATGGTGCTCTACTGGGGCACGCGCACGCTCGCCGACATGTACGCGCGCGAGCTGTGCGAGCGCTGGGCGCGCGAGCATGCGAACTTCACGTTCGTGCCGGTGCTCTCCGAGCCGCGGCCCGAAGACCACTGGACCGGCCGCACGGGGCTCGTGCACGAGGCGATCCTCGCCGACTTCCCGACCCTCGCCGGGCACCAGGTCTACGCGTGCGGCTCGGTCGCGATGGTCGAGGCCGCCCACCCAGCGTTCCGCGCGCGCGGCATGGATCCCAACGACTGCTTCTCGGACGCCTTCAGGCTCGCCCCGCACCTCGCGCGAGCGACGCCGGCCGAGGAGATGGTCCGGCTCGGAGGAGCGTGACGCCATGAGCCTCCATCACGTCAACCGCGTCGTGAGCTACGCCGGGCAGGTGGTCGGGTACGCGGCGTTCTGCGCCGTCCTCGCGTATTTCTCGACCTCGCCCGCCTACGAGCCGCTGCCGCCGGGAATCGCGCTGGTCAAGGTATCGCTGCAGCACGCCGGGCAGCGCAAGGAAGCGTGCCGCGAGCGCAGCGCCGAGGAGCTCGCGAAGCTCGCCCCCAACATGCGCGCCGCGAGCGTGTGCCCGCGCGAGCGCGTCCCGGTCGCCATCTCGATCGAGCTCGACGGCCGGCCGCTGGTCGACGCGACGGTGCCGCCGTCGGGGCTCGCGAGGGACGGCAGCTCGACGCTCTATCGTCGCGTCGAGGTCCCCGCGGGCGAGCACCGCGTCGTCGCGAAGCTCGGCGATTCGCCGGCCGGCGGATTCGATCACGTCAAGGAGGCGACGGTGACGCTGAAGCCCGGCGCGATCCTGCTGCTCGACTTCGACGCCAAGGAGGGCGGCTGGCTGTTCCGCGGCGTCTGACTGCGGTCTGACCACGGTCTGGATCGGAGCGGAGGCTGACCCCGGTCTAGATCACAACCGGGGTCGGATTTGAATCTGATCCCGAACTGGGGCCCGCCAGTCCCGGAACACGTCGAGATCGAAGCCGTCCGGGTAGTAGAGGTAGCCCGGGGCGTGGCCCGGCGTGTCGGTGACGCCGTACTGCCAGACGATCTTCTTCGTCGCGCGGTCGACGACGATCACGCGATGGCGCAGGTCGTCGGCGATCACGACGTCGCCGGTGCCCGGCAGCTCGCGTGCGAGCGACGGGTGGTCGAGCATCCCCTCGCCCGAGGCGACGCGGTATTCCCACGTCACCTTGCGCGTGGCGGGATCGAAGATCACGACGCCGCCGGGCTTCACGAAGTCCGCCACGATCACCTGCCTGCCGTCCGCCGTCGGGAAGGCGTCCGACGGATAGCTGATGCGCGGCGCGCGCATCGACCACACGACCTTGCCCGCGCGCGTCATGCGCGTGATCCACGCGCCGCGGATCTCGCTCACCAGGATGTCGCCGTTGTCCATCGGCGTCGCGCCGTTGGGCGAGCCGAGCGCCTCGGGCGGCTTGTGGTAGCAATGCGCGCGGCCGGTCGTGCCCCACTGCGTCACGATCCTCTGCGTCGCCGGGTCGATGATCACGACGCGGCAATTGCGGATGTCGGCGGTCAGGAACGTGCCGTCCTCGAGCAGGTGCGCGTCGTCGGGATAGTTGAACTGGCCGGGGCCCGTGCCGCCCTTCTCGGGCGTGCCGTAGGTCCACGTGATCTCGCGCTTCTCGTAGTCGACGATGTGGACGTCGAAGTTGTCCTCCTCGCTGACCGCGAGGCGCCTGCCGTCGGGCGAGAAGTTCACGTCCTCGTTGCCGCTGTAGATCGTGAGGTTCGGCGTCGGGAATTCCCACACGATGCGCGTGTCGGGCGCGATCTCGATCAGCCGGTTGTTGCGCCGGTCGGCGATCACGATCGGCCAGGGCAGCGGCTTGCCCCACGACGCGACCGGCTCGCGCCGGCTGCCGGTCACAGGCGGGATGGGCGGCAGCGTCGCGCCGCTCGACACGACACCCGCGCCCTTCGGATTGTCGATGCCGCCGGTCAAGGCGACGTCCGGCGCGATTCGCGGCGGCGTGGCAGCCTTGTCCGCGGCGGCCGCGCCGGCAACGGTGAGCGCGGCGGCGAGCGCAGCCGCCAGCAGGAAGCGGCGCGAGGGCCACGAGCGCGTTGCGTCGAGGGTCGGCATCATCGGCGTCGTCCCCGGGTCCGGGGTGGCAGGTCCAGACGCATGAGTACCGCAATCCGCCACGCTTCGCGCGTCGCCGGCGCGGGTGCTTGATCGCCGTCAAGTCCGGGGCGGCACGCCCAACGCGCGTCATCGCCCGCCCGGGGGGTGCGGCCTTACACTCGCGGCATGCCGGAGGCGCAACACCCGGTCATGACGACGGCCGGGCCGCTCGCCCGCGAGCCCGTGCGCGCGCTCGCGCGCAGGCTGTTCGATCGCATCGACCTCGCCTTCGACGCCGCGTTCGGCGCGCGGGACAACCCGTGGCGGGTCCTCGGCGGCCTCGCGTGGCTGCTGTTCTGGATCGTCGCGGCGACCGGCATCTACGTGTATGCGGCCTTCGACACGAGCGCCCAGGGCGCCTACGCGTCGGTCGAGCGCATCACCGCGAACGCGTGGCCGCTGTCCGGCCTCGCGCGGAGCCTCCATCGCTACGCGTCGGACGCCTTCCTGCTCGTCGCCGTGCTGCACCTCGCCCGGGAATGGGCGCACCGGCGCTATGCCCACGTCCAGCGCTACGCGTGGCTCACCGGCGTCGTGCTGGTCGGTTTCGTCTACGCGTCGGGGATCGGCGGTTTCTGGCTCGTCTGGGACCGGCTCGCGCAGTTCTCGATCGTGGCGACGACCGAGTGGCTCGACGCGCTGCCGGTGTTCTCCGAGCCGCTCGCCCGCAACTTCGACGCCGACGCGAAGATCGGCGACCGGCTGTTCTCGCTCCTGATCTTCCTGCACATCGGCATCCCGCTCGCCACGCTCGCCGCGATGTGGATCCACGTGCAGCGGCTGCAGCGGCCGATGACCCATGCGCCGCGAGGGCTCGCATGGGGCACGCTCGTGTCGCTGGCGGCCGTCTCGCTCGCGAAGCCGGTGACGAGCGCGGCGCCCGCGTCGCTGTCGAGCACGCCGGCGTCGCTCGACCTCGACTGGTTCTACCTCGCCCCGCACGCGCTGCAATACCTGTGGTCGCCGCAAGCGCTGTGGGCGCTCGTCGCCGCGGCGACCCTCCTGCTGCTGCTGGTGCCCTACGGCTCCCGCGCGGCGCGCGAGGCGCGCCGCCCCGTCGCCGTCGTGACGCTCGCGAACTGCAACGGCTGC
>DASTCK010000309.1:0-34977 GCA_035711225.1 Casimicrobiaceae bacterium | reverse complement strand
CGACGTAGGGGCGGTTGGCGAAGCGATGCAGCGGTTCCGCGCGCGGCACGGCGTCGGGGACGCCGTCGAGGTCGGCGGGCGTGCTGTCCGGGGGGCCGTCGTCGGCGTAGTACCTGGACGACGGGACCGCCGCGCCCGGCGACGCGGATCGCGGCGTCGTCGATGTGGGCGACGTCGGCGTCGGCGACGTCGGCGACGTCGTGCACGACGCGATCGCGATGGCGACGATCGCGGCGCCGGCCAGGCGGGCAGCGCGCGTCGCGAACGGGTCGGCGGAACGATCCGGCATCGGGCGTAGCATACCGGCTCGATTCCGCGCGAGGTAGCGGCGACCGGGCCGCCGACCGTCCTCTTGTCCACGCACCTCTTCGCCTTCAACCCGAAGCTCTGGAACTGGCCGACGCTCGCCCGCGACCTCCGCACGCTCGCGCGCCGCGGCCATCTCGACACCGAGTGGTCGTGCGGGCGTTTCCGTGCGATCGAGCCGGGCAGCCGCGCGTTCCTCGTGCGCCTCGGCGTTCCCCCGAAGGGGCTGATCGGCGCGGGCGTCGTGATGACGGCGCCCGCCGAGCGCGAGCACTGGCTCGCGCACAAGCGCGATGCGGGCGTGCCGTCGCGCTCGGTGATGCTGCGCCTCGACGAGCTGTTCGAGACCCCGCTCATCACGTTCGACGAGCTCGAGGCTCCGCCGTGGCGCCGCTTCCGCTGGGGCATCCGCGCGTCGGGCACGCGGCTGCCGTCGACGCTCGCGGACGCGCTCGAGCCGTGGTGGGCCGAGCGTGTCGAGCGTGTCGAGCGCGCCGCGCCGGCGCGCCGCGCCGCCCTCACGTCTCGCCAGGGGCGATGAGCACGTCGATCCACGCCGACCTGCGCGACGCCTACGAGGCGGTCGCCTACGTCGGCCGGCCCAATCCGTTCAGCGAACCGGGCCGTCTGCACGCGATCGCCACGCTGCACGGGCTCGCGGTCCCGCCGCTCGCCTCGCTGTCGGTCCTCGAGCTCGGGTGCGGCGACGGCTCGAACCTCCTGCCGCTCGCGGCCGCGCACCCCGACGGCCGCTTCGTCGGCGTCGACTTGTCGTCGCGGCTCGTAGCGAGCGCGCGCGAGATGGCCGCGGCGCTGGGGCTCGCCAACGCCACGATGATCGAGGCCGACCTCCGCGCGCTGCCGCGCGACCTCGGCCGCTTCGACGTCGTCGTCGCGCACGGCTTCTACTCGTGGGTGCCGCCCGACGTGCGCGAGGCGATGTTCCACGCGATGCGGCGGCACCTCACGCCGCTCGGCATCGCGTTCGCGAGCTACAACCTGCTGCCGGGGGCGTGGATCCGCCGCATCGGCTGGGACGCGATGCGCTTCCACGTGCGCGGCGAAGCCGACGCGTCACGCCGCGTCGCCCAGGCGCGCGAGGTCATCGGCACGCTCGTCGAGGCGTGGGGCGCGCAGGAGGGACCGCCCGCGATGCTGGCCGAGAGCTTCGCCCACGAGAACGCCCGCACCGACGGCGGCTTCTACCACGACAACCTGGCGCTCGTGAACGACCCGGTCTACTACTCGGCGTTCGTTCAGCACGCGAGGCGGCACGAGCTCGCCGTCTTCGCGGATGCCGACCCGGCGACGCTGTCCTTCGGCGGCGCGAGCGCGGACTGGCGCGAGCGTCTCGCCGCGAAGCCGCCGACGTGGCGCGACCAGATGCTCGATTTCGTGCACGCGCGCACGCTGCGGCAATCGCTGATGGTGCCGGCGGCCCTCGCGGCGGGCGCCCGCTTCGACGTCGCGCGCGCGGCGTCGCTGCACTTCTCGGCCACGATGCAGATGATGCAGCAGCGCGGCACCGGCCGGCCGGACGGCGCGGCGGCCCTGCTCGCCGAGCGCTTCCCGGCCACGGTTCCGTTCCACGATCTCTCGCGCGCGCTGCCCGCGGGCGAGCGTGCCGATGCCGCTGCGCGCGTCTTCGACCTCTGCATCGACGGCGCCGCCGACCTGCACGTCGCACCGCTGGCGATCGCGACGCGGCCTTCCGCCCGCCCGCGCGCGAGCGCGGTGGCGCGCTGGCAGGCGACGCGGCGCCCGTTCGTCGCCAACCTTCGCCACGTCGGCGTCCGGCTGGCCGACGATGCGGCGCGCGCGCTGCTGCCGCTGTGCGACGGCACGCGCCCGGTCGTCGAGCTCGTGTCGGCGGCACGGTCGTCGCTTCCCGCCGCGGAGGCCGCCGACGCGCGCGCGGCGGTGGAGCGCCGGCTCGCGCAGTTCGCCTCGGCCGCGCTGCTCGAGGCGTGATGCTCCGCCGGTGATCGCTTGAGCGACCGCCTCGCCGCCGATGCGGTCGTCGCGCTGCACGCCGCGTTCGTCGCCTATGCGTGCCTCGGCGGGATGCTCGCGTGGCGGCGCCTCGCCTGGGCGGCCGCGCACCTGCCGGCGCTCGCGTGGGCGGCGTGGGTCGAGTTCTCCGGCAGCCTCTGCCCGCTCACGCCGCTCGAGAACCAGCTTCGCGAGCGGGCGGGCGACGCCGGCTACGCCGGCGGCTTCGTCGAGCACTACGTGCTGCCGATGCTCTATCCGGTCGGGCTCACGCCGCGGGCCCAGGCGTGGCTCGGCGTCATCCTGATCGCGCTCAACCTCGCGATCTACGCGGTCGCGGTGGTCCGGTGGCGGGCGCGTCGGCGGCGCGGCGTGGCCTGACCGCTGCACGCCGCGGTTGTCGCGAGCGCCGGGCAGGCGCAGGATGGCCGTCCGCCGGACCACAAGAGGGGGGAAGACCATGCCCACGCTATGCCCGATCGCGATCGCCGTGGGGTGCCGCCGCTGCCCCGTGTTCAAGGTCTGCCCGGTCAAGGGCATCATCGGCGACATGCGCGGCGCGGCCGCCGAGCCGCCGGTGACGCGGCAGCCGAAGCGTGCGGCGAAGGCGAAGCACGACGACAAGTCGGAGCGCCCCAAGCGCAAGGGGCGGCGTCCCCCGACGCGGCGCGAGCGCCGCGCCGCCGCCCGCGCCGCGCGCCCGACCCCGTAGAATCGCCCGCCGGGCCCGACGCGACGCGAGCGCCCACGACGATCGCGGGTGGCCACGGGGAGATCGAGGATGACCAACGCCGCCATCACCGGCTGGGGCAAGTGCATGCCCCCGGCCGTGCTTCGCAACGAGGACCTCGCGACGTTCCTCGACACCGACGACGCGTGGATCACGCAGCGAACCGGCATCCGCGAGCGTCGCATCACGCACGTGCTGGGCAGCGAGCTCGCGCATGTCGCGGCGTCGCGCGCGCTCGCCTGCGCCGGCCTCGCCGCGAAGGACGTCGACCTCATCGTCTACGGCTCGTGCTCGAGCGAGGAGGCGGTGCCCAACACCGCATCCGGGCTGCAGTACCGGCTCGGCGCGTGGAGCGCGGCGGCGATGGACCTCAACACCGCGTGCACGAGCTTCCTGTACGGCGTCTCGTCGGCGGCCGGCCTGATCCGCTCGGGCACCGTGCGCAACGCGCTGGTCGTCGGCGTCGAGACGATCTCGCCGTTCATGGACTGGGACAACCGCAACGTCGCGGTGCTGTTCGGCGACGGGTGCGCGGCCGTGGTGCTCCAGGCGACGGACGGTCCCGAGGGCCTGCTCGCCGACAAGCTCGGCTGCTACGCGGACGCGCGCGCGATCCTGCGCGTGCGCGGCCACGGCACGACCTACGCCAATCGCGAGATCAGCTTCGGCGACACGGTGTGGGACTTCGACGGCCAGGAGATCTTCAAGCGCGCGGTGCACGGCATGAGCGAGTCGTCGGCGCACGTGCTGGCCAAGGCGGGGATCGCGGCCCGCGCGGTCGACCTCGCGGTCCCGCACCAGGCGAACCTGCGCATCATCGAGTTCGTCGCGAAGCGGGTCGGCGTGCCGATGGAGCGCGTGTTCGTCACCGTGCACAAGTACGGCAACATGTCGGCGGCCACGGTGCCCGTCGCGCTCGTCGACGCGATCGAGGAGGGGCGCGTGAAGCCGGGTTCGCTGATCCTGACGCCCGCGTTCGGCGCCGGGCTCACCTGGTGCTCGCACCTCCTCCGCTTCGGCGAGCGCGTGACGCCGATCGACCGCTCCGACGCCGCGCTGCCCCCGTGCGACCAGTCGGCGCTCGAGATGGTGAATGCGCTCCGTGCGCGCAAGGTCAATCGCGCGCGGTCGCTGCCGGGCCTTGGCAGCCCCTTGTTCCCCGAGTCGGTCGCGGCGGTGGCGCCGGTCGCCATCGCCTGAGCGGCCGAGGCGGATGGCCGGCCCATCCAAGCTGGTCGTGTACGGCGCCATCGCGGCGAACCTCGCGATCGCAGCCACCAAGTTCGTCGCGGCCGCGAGCACCGGCAGCTCGGCGATGCTGTCGGAAGGCATCCATTCGACCGTCGACGCCGGCAACGGCACGCTGCTGCTCGTCGGCATCGAGCGCAGCCGGCGCGAGGCGACGGCCGAGCACCCGTTCGGCCACGGCAAGGAGCTCTATTTCTGGAGCCTCATCGTCGCCGTGCTGATCTTCGGCGTCGGCGGCGGCGTCTCGGCGTACGAGGGGATCGTGCACGTCCTGCACCCCGAGCCGATGGGCGACCCGACGTGGAACTACGTCGTGCTGGGGGCCGCCGCGCTCTTCGAAGGCGCGAGCCTCGCGATCGCGCTGCGCGAATTCGCGAAGTCGAAGCGCGACACGTCGCTCTGGCAGTCGTTTCGCGCCAGCAAGGATCCGACGACGTTCACGGTGCTCGCCGAGGACGCCGCGGCGCTCCTCGGCCTCGCCATCGCGGCGCTCGGCGTGTGGGCGAGCCACGCCTTCGACGCGCCGGCGCTCGACGGTGCCGCGTCGATCGCGATCGGCCTCCTGCTCGCCGGCGTCGCCGTGCTGCTGATCCGCGAGTCGCGCAGCCTGCTCGTGGGCGAAGGCATCCGGCCGTCGACGGCGACGGCGATCTGCGAGATCGCCTCGAAGCATCCGCAGGTCCGGTCGGCCACGCGCCCGCTGTCGATGTACCTCGGTCCCGACGAGGTCCTGGCCGTGCTCGACGTCGAGTTCGAGCCCGACGCCGGCGCCGAGGACATCGCGGGCGCGGTCCGCCGCATCGAGGCCGACATCAAGGCGCGCTTCCCGGTGATCAAGCGCATCTACATCGAGGGGCGGTCGGGCGTCAGGTCGTGACGAGCTTGCGGTGCGCCTGCACGCTCATCAGGATGCCGATCCCGATGAACAGCGACACCATCGCGGTGCCGCCGTACGAGATGAACGGCAGCGGCACGCCGACCACGGGCAGGATGCCGCTCACCATCCCCATGTTGACGAACGCGTAGGTGAACAGCATCAGCGTCACGGCGCCGGCGATGAGCCGCGCGAACAGCGTCGAGGCGTTCGACGTGATCATCATCGCGCGGGCGATCAGCACGAGGTAGAGGATCACCAGCAGCACGTTCCCGATCAGGCCGAACTCCTCGCCGAACACGGCGAAGATGAAATCGGTGTGCTTCTCGGGCAGGAAGTCGAGGTGCGCCTGCGTCCCGTTGAGCCAGCCCTTGCCGACGACGCCGCCCGAGCCGATCGCGATCGACGCCTGCGTCGTGTGGTAGCCCGCGCCGAGCGGGTCGGTCGACGGGTCGAGGAACGTCAGGATGCGCGCGCGCTGGTAGTCGTGCAGGTGCGACCAGATCGTCGGGCCGGCGGCCGCGGCGACCGCCGCGAGCCCGACGATGACCTTCCACGACAGCCCGGCGAGGAACAGTACGTAGAACCCCGACGCCGTGAGCAGGAGGCCCGTGCCGAGGTCGGGCTGCCGCTTGACCAGGTACGCGGGCACGGCGATCAGCACCGCGGCTAGCACGAAGTCCATCCACCCGATGCGGCCCTCGCGCTTCTGGAAATACCACGCGAGCATCAGCGGCAGCGCGATCTTCATCAGCTCCGAGGGCTGGAACCGGATCACGCCGAGGTCGAGCCAGCGGCGCGAGCCGTTGACGACGACGCCGAACAGCGCGACGCCGACGAGCATCACGACGCCCGCCGCATAGAGCGGCAGCGCGACGCGCGACAGCGTCTGCGGCGGGATGTTCGCGATCACCCACATCGCGACGAGCGCCAGCGTGAGGCTCACGCCCTGGTTGACCAGCCGGTTGACGCTCTGGTCGGCGGCCGAGAACAGCGTGACGAACCCCACCCCGACCAGCGCGAAGACGATGGCGAGGAGCGGGCGGTCGATGCGCCGGACCACCACTTCCCAGAGCCGGCCGGCGACGTCGTCGATGCGGAGGGTCGTCATGTTCCCGGCAGGCTCAGTCGCTCGCGTCGTCGGCGTCCGGCTGCGGGCCGTCGTACATCGGTGCCGGGCCGGCGGCCTTGAGGCCGAGCAGGTAGTAGTCGAACACCTGGCGCGCGATCGGCGCGGCGGCCTGCGCGCCGAATCCGCCGTTCTCGACCAGCACGGAGACCGCGATCGCGGGCTTGTCGGCGGGCGCGTAGGCGACGTACCACGCGTGGTCGCGCAGCCGCTCGTCGACCTTGTGCGCCTTGTAGTCCTCGCCCTTGAGCGAGAACACCTGCGCGGTGCCGGTCTTGCCGCCCGAGACGTAGCTCGCGCCGCGGAACGCTGCCGCGCTCGTGCCTTCCCTGTTCACCTGCACGAGCGCGTTGCGGATCACCGCGAGGTGCTCGGGCTTGATGCCCAGCCGGTACGCCGGCTCCCGCTCGACGATGCGCACCTCGCGCGTGCGAGCGTCCTCGATCTTCTGCACCAGGTGCGGCCGGAACGCGACGCCGTCGTTGGCGATCGTCGCTATCGCGTGCGCGAGCTGCACCGGCGTGAACGCCGTGTAGCCCTGCCCGATGCCGGCCGAGATCGAGTCGCCGAGGTACCACTTGCGGTGCTCCTCCCGGTACTGCGCACCGGCGAAGCGCTGGCGCTTCCACTCGCGCGACGGAAGCACGCCCGACAGCTCGCCCTCGATGTCGATGCCCGTCGGGTGGCCGAAGCCGAGCGACGACATGAAGCGCCAGGTGTCGTCGATGTCGCTGTCGTTGGCGAGCAGGTAGAAATAGGTGTCGCACGACACGACGATCGCCTTGGTCATGTCGACCGTGCCGTGCCCGCCCTTCTTGTCGTCGCGGAAGCGGTGCGCCGCGCCCGGGATCTGGAAGTAGCCGGGGTCGGAGAAGGTCTGCGTCGCGGTGCGCTTGCCGGACGCGAGCGCGCCGAGCGCCAGGAACGGCTTGATCGTCGAGCCCGGCGGATAGGCGCCGCGCAGCGGGCGGTTGAGCAGCGGCTTGTCGGGAGACTCGTTCAGCTCCTGCCACGACGCCGGGTCGATGCCGTCGACGAACAGGTTGGGGTCGTAGCCGGGCTTGCTGACGAAGGCGAGCACGTCGCCCGTCGACGGCTCGATCGCGACCAGCGCGCCGCGGCGGTCGCCGAACGCCGCCTCGGCGGCCGCCTGCAGGTTGATGTCGATCGACAGCCGCAGGTTGTTGCCCGACACCGGCGGCGAGCGCGACAGCGTGCGCACCGCGCGCCCCGCCGCGTCGACTTCGACCTCCTCGACGCCGGTCGTCCCGTGGAGCTCGCGCTCGTAGGTCAGCTCGACGCCCACCTTGCCGATGTAGTCGGTGCCCTTGTAGTCGGCGCTCTCGTCCCACGTGGCGATCTTCGCGAGGTCGCGGTCGGTGATGCGGCCGATGTAGCCGATCACGTGCGAGGCGACGGCGCCGAACGGGTAGTTGCGGAACAGCCGCGCCTTGATCTCGACGCCGGGGAAGCGGAAGCGGTTCGCCGCGAAGCGCGCGACCTCCTCGTCGGTCAGCTTGGTGCGGATCGGCAGGCTCTCGAAGTTCTTCGACTCCTCGAGCAGCTTGCGGAAGCGCTTGCGGTCGCGCGGCGAGATGTCGACGACCTGCGCGAGCTGGTCGATCGTCCCGTCGAGGTCGCGCATGCGCGACGGCTGGATCTCGAGCGTGTAGGCCGAGTAGCTCTGCGCGAGCACGACGCCGTGGCGGTCGGTGATGACCCCGCGGTTGGGCGTGATCGGCACGATCGCGATGCGGTTGGTCTCGGCGAGCGTGCGGAAGTGGTCGTGCTGCGCGACCTGCAGGTAGACGAAGCGCCCGAGCAGCGCGGCGAACGCACCCAACACCACGATGCCGGCGACGGCGAGCCGGCGGCGGAACCACAGGACCTCGCGCTCGGGATTGCGCAGCTCGTGCGACCCGAAGCCGGCGCCGTCGCTCGCGCGGCGTCGGGTCGAGAACAGGCGCCGGCGGATCGTCACAGCGTCGAGCTCTTGCGCGACGGCCGCTGCGGCCATTGCAGCAGCACGGTGAGGAGCGGCCACAGCAGCGCGCCGACGATCGGCGGCACCGCGTAGGTCCAGCGCGGCAGCGGCGCGCCGCCGACCATGCGCACGAGGAACACGAGCGTCGCGCACGCGGCGAGCAGGAAGGCGACCTGGACCGCCTGCTGCCACAGCGGGAAGCGCAGCACGCGGCGGCGGAAGTACTCGGCGCCGTAGGCGAGCACCGCGTAGGCGAGCGCGTGCTGGCCGAACAGCGTCGCGTCGACGACGTCCATCACGAGGCCGAGCGTCCACGCGACGCCCACGCCCACGTAGCGCGGGGCCTGGATGCACCAGTAGAGCAGCGTCAGCGCGACGAAGTCAGGCTTGAGCGCGAGCGCCACGCCCGAGGCGGGCAGCGTGGCGAGCAGCATCGCGAGCGCGAGCGTCAGCACGACGAACCACGGCTTCGCCGGCTTCAGGATCTCCTCGGGTCGCGCGGGCGCGAACGAGGGGACGCGCGCGGCGATCCTCACGGCCGCCTCCCCGCCAACGCGATGTCGGGCACGTGACCTGACGGCGTGCCCGACACCGCTGCGACGATGCTGCTCATCCCGCGCGCCGCGCTTTCGCGCGGCCTCCCTTGCGCGTGGCGTCCGCGTCGGCGGGCTCCTCGGGGCGGGTCGGCAGCGCCGCGGGCGGCGCGAGCACGAGCAGCGTCTCGCTGCGGTCGACGCCGCCGAGCGGCATGCAGTCGATGCGCGCGAACATCTGGCCGGTCTCGCGCTCGACGTTCATCACTTGCGCGACCGCGAGTCCCGCCGGGTAGGTGCCGTCCAGCCCCGACGTCACGAGCCGGTCGCCGGCCCGAATGTCGGCCGACGGCGGCGTGAAGCGCAGCTCCGGCGAGCGCCCGGTCCCGGCGCCGTACATCACGCTGCGCACGCCGCTGCGCTCGACCTTGACGGGCACCGCGTGGTCCTTGTCGGTGACGAGCGTCACCTCCGACATCGTCGGGTGCACGCGCGTCACCTGGCCGACGACGCCGTGCTCATCGATCACCGCGCTGCCCGGGACCAGCCCCGCCTCGCTGCCGCGGCTCACGAACACCTTCTGCGCGAACGGATCGCGCCCGGTGTAGAGGACCTGCACGATCGTCGAGCCCGCGGCGTGCTGCGACTTGAGCTCGACGAGCGCGCGCAGCTTCGCGTTCTCGTCGCGCGAGGCCACGTAGCCCTGCGCGGCGGGCGACTGCGCGATCAGCTCGGCGCGCAGGCGCGCGTTCTCGCGTTCGAGGTCGAGCTTCGACGCGAAATAGCCGGCCACCTGGTCGAGCGCCTCGCCAGGCACGCGCAGCACGCGCTGGAGCGGGAAGAGGATCGCGCCCGCCGCGTGGCGGACGTCCTCGAGCGTGCGGTAGCGGGCATCGACGAACAGCAGCACGATCGAGGCGAAGCCGAAGAACGCGACGCGCGCCAGCGGCGAAGGGCCGCGGTGGAAGAACGGCGGCGGCTCGGCGGGGATCGGGCGCATCGAGGGTTCCTATCGCCTATCGCCCATCGCCCATCGCCGCCTTCGCTCCTCAGTCCGACGTGAAGATCGTCTGCAGCTTGTCCATGTTCTCGAGCGCCTTGCCGCAGCCGCGCACCACGCAGGTGAGCGGATCCTCGGCGACGATCACCGGCAGCCCGGTCTCCTCCATCAGCAGGCGATCGACGTCGCGAAGAAGCGCTCCGCCCCCGGTGAGCGCCATCCCGCGCTCGGCGATGTCGGCGCCGAGCTCGGGAGGCGTGCGCTCGAGCGCGCTCTTCACCGCCGACACGATGCTGTTGAGCGGGTCGGTCAGCGCCTCGAGGATCTCGTTGGAGGACACGGTGAAGCTGCGCGGGATCCCTTCGGCGAGGTTGCGCCCCTTCACTTCCATCTCGCGCACTTCCGACCCGGGGAACGCGCTCCCGATCGTCTTCTTGATCTGCTCGGCCGTGGTCTCGCCGATCAGCATCCCGTAGTTGCGCCGGATGTAGTTGACGATCGCCTCGTCGAACTTGTCGCCGCCGACGCGTACGCTCCCCGAGTACACCATGCCGCCCAGCGAGATCACGCCGACCTCGGTGGTGCCGCCGCCGATGTCGACGACCATCGAGCCGGTCGCGTCCGAGATCGGCAGGTCGGCGCCGATCGCCGCGGCCATCGGCTCCTCGATCAGGTAGACCTTCGACGCGCCCGCGCCGAGCGCGGATTCGCGGATCGCGCGGCGCTCGACCTGCGTCGAGCCGCAGGGCACGCAGATGATGATGCGCGGCGACGGCGAGAACAGCCGCGAGTCGAGCACCTTCTTGATGAACTGCTTCAGCATCTGCTCGGTGACGGTGAAGTCGGCGATGACGCCGTCCTTCATCGGCCGGATCGCGGTGATGTTGCCTGGCGTGCGCCCGAGCATCTGCTTCGCGGCGAGCCCGACCTCCTGGATCACCTTCTTGCCGTTGGGGCCGCCTTCCTGGCGGATGGCGACCACCGACGGCTCGTCGAGCACGATGCCGCGCCCACGCACGTAGATCAGCGTGTTGGCGGTGCCGAGGTCGATCGCGAGGTCGGTGGAGAAATAGCCTTTGAAGAGCTCGAACATGAAGCCTGGGCGTCCTTCGGCTCGGTCGCCGAGGAGCGGTTTCCCCGGGGATCGAGGGGCCGCGGCTGACCGGGATCAGTCGGCTATGATACGCTAGGCATCTGGGCTACTGCACTGAAAATGTGCGGTTTTCCGGCGTTGCGGCGACGGGCTCCCCGAGCCGGCGAACGCCGCGCCTCGCCCCGACGCCAGCCACCGTTCCGCCCCCGATGAAGCTCACGCTCGACGACGTCCGGCGCATCGCCCACCTGGCCCGCATCGAGATCGACGCGAAGGCCGCCGGCGAGGTTCACGCCAAGCTCGAGTCGATCTTCGCGATGATCGACGAGCTCCAGGCCGTCGACACCACCGGCATCGAGCCGATGTCGCACGCGCAGGACGTGTCGCTCGCCCTGCGCGAGGACAAGGTGACCGAGACCGACCGCCACGCCGACTACCAGCGCGTCGCGCCGGCGGTCGAGGACGGGCTCTACCTCGTGCCCCGCGTCGTGGAGTGATGACGACACCGAGGCTCGCCGCGTCGCGGCGTCGTGCGCCCCTTCCTCCAGGAGGGGGCGGGCGCCATGGGGCGGCCCTGCGGCGCCCACCCTGCATCGCTGCACGCTCGACATGATCGACGACACCGTCGCCGGCCTCGCCGCAACGCTCGCGCGGCGCGAGATCTCCGCCGTCGAGGTCGCGCAGGAAACGCTCGACCGCATCGCGAGGCTCGATCCCGCGCTCAACGCGTTCGTGACCGTGGACGCCGAGGGCGCGCTGGCGCAGGCGCGCGCGGCCGACGCCGCGATCGCGGGCGGCCACGCCGGGCCGCTCGCCGGCGTGCCGATCGCGCACAAGGACGTGCTGATGACCGCGGG
Organism: Casimicrobiaceae bacterium; assembly: GCA_035711225.1. Lineage (GTDB taxonomy): Bacteria > Pseudomonadota > Gammaproteobacteria > Burkholderiales > Casimicrobiaceae > VBCG01. Next base: position 23,231 of record DASTCK010000309.1, on the reverse strand, counting down.
ACTGCGGACCACCTGCGGCTCGCGCATGCTCGAGAACTTCGTCGCGCCCTACGACGCGCACGTCGTCACGGGCCTCAAGCGCGCCGGGACCGTGCTCGTCGGCAAGACGAACATGGACGAGTTCGCGATGGGCTCGTCGAACGAGACCTCGCATTTCGGCCCGGTCCGCAACCCCTGGAACCCCGATTACGTGCCCGGCGGCAGCTCCGGCGGATCCGCGGCCGCCGTGGCGGCCCGCCTCGTGCCGGGCGCGACCGGCACCGACACCGGCGGGTCGATCCGCCAGCCGGCGTCGCTGTCCGGCATCTGCGGCTTCAAGCCGACCTACGGCGTCTCGTCGCGCTACGGGCTGATCGCCTTCGCGTCGAGCCTCGACACGCCGGGCCCGTTCGCGCGCACGGCGCTCGACTGCGCGCTCCTGCACAACGCGATGGCCGGCCACGACGCGCGCGACTCGACCTCGCTCGACCGCCCGGTCGAGGATTGCGCGCGGCTGATCCGCGAGCGCGCCGCCGCGAAGCCGCTCGAGGGGCTGCGCATCGGTCTCCCGCGCGAGTACTTCGGCGCCGGCAACGATCCCGAGGTCGCGGCCGCGATCGAGGCCGCGCTCGCGGAATTCCGCAAGCTCGGCGCGACGACGGTCGAGATCACGCTGCCGGCGGTGAAGCTCTCGGTGCCCGTCTACTACGTGATCGCGCCGGCGGAAGCCTCGTCGAACCTCTCGCGCTTCGACGGCGTTCGCTACGGTCACCGCGCCGCGCGCTACGACGACCTCGCCGACATGTACCGCAAGACGCGCGCGGAGGGCTTCGGCGCCGAAGTGAAGCGTCGCATCCTCGTGGGCACCTACGTGCTGTCGCACGGCTACTACGACGCCTACTACCTGAAGGCGCAGAAGGTGCGCCGGCTGATCGCGAACGACTTCGCGCGCGCGTGGCGCGGCTGCGACGTCATCGTCGGCCCGACGGCCCCGTCGCCGGCGTTCCGCTTCGGCGACAAGACCGACGACCCGGTGCAGATGTACCTGAACGACATCTTCACGATCGCGGCGAACCTCACCGGCGCGCCCGCGATCTCGATCCCCTGCGGCTTCACCCGCGGCGGCCTGCCGATCGGCATGCAGATCCAGGGCGACTACTTCACCGAGGCGAACGTGCTGAACGTCGCGCATCGCTTCCAGCAGGCGACCGACTGGCACGAAAGGTGCCCCGCGCTCGCCCGACCCGCGGGCTCGCGGCGCCCGGGGGAGGCGGCATGACCGCTTCCGGCTGGGAAATCGTGATCGGCCTCGAGACGCACGCGCAGCTGTCGACCGCGTCGAAGATCTTCTCGGGCGCGTCGACGGCGTTCGGCGCCGCGCCGAACACGCAGGCGTCCGCCGTGGACATCGCGCTGCCGGGCGTGCTTCCGGTGCTCAACAAGGGCGCGGTCGAGCGCGCGATCCGCTTCGGCCTCGCCGTGGGCGGCACGATCAACGCGAAGAGCGTGTTCGCGCGCAAGAACTACTTCTACCCCGACCTGCCGAAGGGCTATCAGATCTCGCAGTACGAGATCCCCGTCGTGCAGGGCGGCGGCGTCGACATCGTGTCGCCGTCGCGCGGCGCGATCCGCGTGCGGCTCACGCGCGCGCACCTCGAGGAGGACGCGGGCAAGAGCCTGCACGAGGACTACCACGGCATGTCCGGCATCGACCTCAACCGCGCCGGCACGCCGCTCCTCGAGATCGTCTCCGAGCCGGACCTCCGCAGCGCCGAGGAAGCGGTCGCCTACGCGAAGGCGCTGCACGGACTGGTCCGCTGGATCGGGATCTGCGACGGCAACATGCAGGAAGGCAGCTTCCGCTGCGACGCCAACGTGTCGGTGCGGCGCCTCGGCGACGCGAAGCTCGGCACGCGCTGCGAGGTCAAGAACCTCAACAGCTTCCGCTTCATGCAGCAGGCGATCGAGTTCGAGGTGGAGCGCCAGGTCGCGCTGATCGAGGACGGCGGCACCGTCGTGCAGGAAACGCGCCTCTACGATCCCGACCGCGACGAAACCAGGCCGCTGCGCAGCAAGGAAGACGCGCAGGACTACCGCTATTTCCCCGATCCCGACCTGCCGCCGCTCGCGATCGACGCCGCGTGGATCGAGCGCGTGCGCGCCTCGATGCCCGAGCTCCCGGAGCTGCGCAAGCTCCGCTTCTCCGCCCATTCGCCCGAGCACCTCATCGAGCTCGTGAAGGGCGGCGCCGGCGTCGACCTCTCCGACGTCTCGGACCAGGTGTTCGAGGAGGGCAATCCGGCGCTGCAGGCGAGCCTGCAGAAGCCCGGCTACTCGCTGTCGCCTTCGGACGCGGCGGCGCTGGTCGCAAGCCGCGCTCTCGCCGACTATTTCGAGGCGCTGGTCGAGGCGGGCGTCGATCCGCGGCAGGCCGCGCGATGGCTGCTCGGCGAGGTGGCCGCCGCGCTCAATCGCGCCGAGATCGACATCGACGAGGCGCCGGTCGGCCCGGCCGCGCTCGCGAAGCTCATCGGCCGCGTCGCCGACGGCACGATCTCCGGCAAGATCGCCAAGGACGTCTTCGACGCGATGTGGGCCGGCGAAGCGCACGGCGACGACGCCGCCGACGCGATCATCGCGGCGCGCGGCCTGCGGCAGATCTCCGACGAAGGCGCGCTGGCGAAGCTCGTCGACGACGTGATCGCCGCGAACCCCGCGATCGTCGCCGAGTTCCGCTCGGGCAAGGAAAAGGCGTTCAACGCGCTCGTCGGCAAGGCGATGGCCGCGTCGAAGGGCCAGGCGAACCCGGCGCAGCTCACCCTCGTGCTCAGGCGGAAGCTGGCCTGATGTCGGAGGTCAGATGTCGGATGTCAGATATCGGATGTCAGGACTGCGCGGCGAGCGATGCGCAGCTCCGCGAATCGCGTTGAATTACTGACATCTGACATCCGACATCTGGCATCCGATGCGGCACCCATCGACGCACGAGCTCTACGCGCGGCTGGGCCGCGACCTCGAGGCGAGCTGGCACGTGCGCCCGAGCGGACGGCGCGGCAAGAGCTTCCGCTGCCGCTGCGGCCGGCCGATCTTCTTCCGCAACAGCCTGTGCCTCGCCTGCAACTCGCCGCTCGGCTTCGTGCCGCAGACCGGCGAGCTCCACGCCCTCGACCCGGGGCCCTCCGAGGGCACGTGGCGCTACGTCGACGCCGACGGCGCGACGGTCCTCGCGAAGCGCTGCGCGAACCTCGACACGCCGGCAGCGTGCAACTGGCTCGTCGGCGCGGACGAGCCCGGCGCGTTCTGCATCGCGTGCCGGCTCAACCGCACGATCCCGAACCTCGACGACGCCGACAACCGGCGCTACTGGAACGCGATCGAGACGGCGAAGCGCCGGCTGGTCGCGCAGCTCGTGTCGCTCGACCTGCCGGTGGCGTCGAAGGTCGACGCCGATCCGCGACGCGGCCTCGCGTTCGACTTCCTGCGCCCGACGCCCGGCGAGCCGGTGCTGACGGGGCACGCGAGCGGCATCGTCACCGTCAACGTCGAGGAAGCCGACGACGTCGCGCGCGAGAAGGCGCGCGCCGCGCTGCACGAGCCCTACCGAACGCTGCTCGGCCACCTGCGCCACGAGGTCGGCCACTACTACTGGGAGCGCCTCGTCGCGGGCACGCGCTGGCACGAGCCGTTCCGCCAGCTGTTCGGCGACGAGCGCGCCGATTACGCCGCGGCGCTGCGCGCGAACTACGAGCAGGGACCGCCGGCGGACTGGCGCGACCGGCACATCAGCGGCTACGCAGCGAGCCATCCCTGGGAAGACTGGGCCGAGACCTGGGCGCACTACCTGCACATCGTCGACGGCCTCGACACGGCGCTCGGCTTCGGGCTCTCGGCGATCGACCTCGACACGACGGTCGAGCGCTTCGGCCGCGACGACCTCTACGCGCCCGACGACGAGCATGCCGGGCGCTTCGTGTTCTTCCTCAACGCGTGGTTCGAGCTCGCCTACGTGCTGAACGAGCTGTCACGCAGCATGGGGCAGCCGGACTTCTACCCGTTCGTCGTCTCGCGGCCGGTGGCACGCAAGCTGCACTTCGTGCACCTGGTGATCCGCGAGGCGCGCAACGGATGAGGCACGCAGCGCGACGTCGGGCGCCGCGTCACGGCGCCTTGCCGAACCAGCCCGCGTCGTAGGCCGCCAGCGCGATGAACACCGCGCCGATCGCGAGCGCGCCGATCGGGAAGACCCACATCCGCATCGACGTCCCGATCTCCGCGGTGCTGTCGGGATCCTCGGGCAGGTAACGCACGACGACTTTCGAGCCGGTCGCGACCGCGTCGGTGGTGCCCAGCGACGACGTGAACTTGTGCTTCTTGCCGGCGTGGTGGAACTCGACGATCGGCGCGTACATCGTGATCGCGCGGCCGTGGCGAATGCCGCCGGAGCTCGTCGACTGGCCGACGACAACGCCTTCCGCGCTCTGGCCGGAATAGATCGTCCGCAGGCGCATCCGCGCGATGAGCGCGCCCGCCACGACCGCGAGGCCCCCCACGCTCAACAGAAGAATCTGCACGCCGGTCACGGTTCCCCTCCCGCTGGCGGGCGCCGCACGCAGCGGCGATGGGCGGCAGGATGCCCGCGGACGGGCGGGCGTGGCAAGCCGAAGTTTCGCGATCGCGGCAGGGCCGCGCGCGCCGTCACCCGATCAACAGCGCGCCGACGAACAGCCCGACCATCGCGAATGCGATCGCCACCTTCGCCGCGGTGCCGATCAGCAGCGCGATCCAGGTGGCGAGGCCGACGTGGCCGGCGCGCATGAGGTCGCGCTTCGCCAGGTACTCGCCGAGCGCCGCGCCGGCGAGCGGCAGGAAGAGGAGTCCCACGAAGCCGGTGAACACCCCCGCGATCGTGCCGATCGCCGCGCCTGCGATCGCCAACGGGCTCGCCCCGACACGCTTCGCCCCGGCCGCGGCCGCGGCGACATCGATCACCCACGTCAACGCCGCGAGGACGCCCGCGACCACCACGACCCAGAGGGGGACACGGGTGAAGCCATCCGCCCACGCCGCCAGCGCGATGCCGCCGAACACGAGCGTCGCCCCGGGCAGCGCCGGGAGAATCGTCCCGACGAGGCCGACCACGATCAGCAGGCTGGCGATTGTCCACAGGACGGCGGTCATCGGCGCACTGGGGTCAGATCTTCATCTGACCCCGGTTTAGTTGACAATGTCCACTATTTTATGGACGCTGTCCATTGATCATGAGCCGACCCGTAGCTTCCGAGCACGTCGAAGCCATCCGCCGCTTCAACCGCTGGTATACGCAGCGGGTCGGGGCGCTCCGTGGGGACCTGCTCGCGACGCCCTATCCGCTCCCGCAGGCGCGCGTCCTCTTCGAGCTCGCGCACCGGGACGGCATCACGGCAGCCGACCTGGCGGCGGCGCTGGATCTGGACCGCTCGTACCTGTCGCGCCTGCTCGCCGGCCTCGAGAAGAAGGGACTGGTGCTGCGAGCGCGCGACAAGGCCGACGGGCGCCGGCAATCGCTCGCGCTTACCGCCGCCGGCCGGCGCGCCTTCGCGGAGCTCGACCGCCGCTCCCGCGACGAGGTGCACGCGATCCTCTCGCCGCTCTCGCCCGAGGGTGAGCGCCGACTCCTCGGCGCGATGGCCGCCATCGAGCACGTGCTGGGCGATGCGGACGGCGACGCGCCTTCGTTCACGCTGCGCGCGCACGAGCCGGGCGACCTCGGATGGGTCGTGTCGAGGCACGGCGCGCTCTACGCCCGCGAGTACGGCTGGGACGCGACGTTCGAAGCGCTGGTGGCGGACATCGCCGCGAAATTCCTGCGCGAGTTCGATCCGGCGCGCGAGCGCGCGTGGATCGCCGAACGCGACGGCGAGCGCGTGGGCTGCGTCTTCGTCGTCGCGCAATCGGAGAGCGTCGCGAAGCTGCGCATGCTGCTGGTCGAGCCGGAGATGCGCGGGCTCGGGCTCGGCCGGCGCCTCGTCGCCGAGTGCATCCGCTTCGCGCGCTCGGTCGGCTATCGCGAGCTCGTGCTGTGGACCAACGACGTGCTGCACGCCGCGCGGCACCTGTACGTCGAGGCCGGCTTCACGCTCGTCGGCGAGCAGCGCCACACGAGCTTCGGGCATGCGCTGGTCGGGCAGACCTGGTCGCTCCACCTGGATACCGGGGCCGGATTCGAATCTGACCCCGGTTCGCGGTCGCCTCAGAAGCGGCCCGCCTGGTAGTCCTCGAACGCCTGCACGAGCTCGTCGCGCGTATTCATCACGAACGGGCCGTGCCAGGCGACGGGCTCCTGGATCGGACGGCCCGCGATCAGCAGCACGCGCGCCGCACCCTTCGCCGTGAACGTCACCGCGTCGCCCTTGCCCAGCTCGGCGAGGCCGAGCGCGCCGACCTCGCGACCGTCGGGAAACACGATGGCGCCCTCGTGCACGACGACGAATCCGGCGAACGTCGCGGCGAGCGGCTCGCTGAAGGTCGCGCCGTCGGGTAGCGTCAGGTCGAAGTAGATCGCGCCGGTGGGCTCGACCGTCACCGGCCCCTTCGTGCCGCGAGAGGTCGCGCCGGCGATCACCTTGACGTCGACGCCCTCGCGCTTCTCGACCGGCATCGACGCGGCCGGATGCTCCTGGTAGGCGGGCGCCTGCATCTTGAGCTTCGCCGGGAGGTTGACCCAGAGCTGGAAGCCTCGCATCAGGCCCGACGTCTGCTCGGGCATCTCCGAGTGCACGATCCCGCGGCCCGCGGTCATCCATTGCACGCCGCCGGTCTCGATCACGCCCTCGTGGCCGTGGTTGTCCTTGTGGCGCATGCGGCCGTTCAGCATGTACGTGACCGTCTCGAAGCCGCGGTGCGGATGGGGCGGGAAGCCGGCGAGGTAGTCGCTCGCGTCCGGGCTGTCGAAGTAGTCGAGCATCAGGAACGGATCGACCGACGGCATGCGCGGGTCGCCGCCCATCAGGCGCGTGAGGCGGACGCCGGCGCCGTCGGAGGTCGGGACGCCTTTCGAGACACGGGTCGGAACGCGGTTCGTCATGGGGCCCTCGCAGGAAATCGCGCGGCGGCGCCCAAGGAAGCCCGCGCCGCCCGAGCATCGGGATATCGGGGCGGCTCGCCGGCATTTCCAGCGGCCCGGCGCCTTCGGCGCCGGGGCGGCGAAAGCCTCACGCCATCAACGGCTTGAACCTCGGCCGGTGCGGCTTCGCGCCCTCCTCGCCGAGGCGCTTGATCTTGTCGTCCTCGTACTCGCGGTAGTTGCCCTCGACGAACACCCACTTGGAATCGTCCTCGGCGGCGAGGATGTGCGTGGCGATGCGGTCGAGGAACCAGCGATCGTGCGAGATGACGAGCACGGTCCCCGGGAACTCGACGAGCGAGTCCTCGAGCGCGCGCAGCGTCTCGACGTCGAGGTCGTTCGACGGCTCGTCGAGCAGGAGCACGTTCGCGCCGGTCAGCAGCGTCTTCGCGAGGTGCAGCCGCCCGCGCTCGCCGCCCGAGAGCTGGCCGACGTTCTTCTGCTGGTCGGCGCCCTTGAAGTTGAAGCGCCCGAGGTACGCTCGCGACGGGATCTCGAACTTGCCGATGGTCAGGATGTCGAGGCCGCCGGAGATCGCCTCCCACGCGGTCTTGTCGTTGGGCAGCGCCTCGCGCGACTGGTCGACCATCGCGACCTGCGCGGTGTGGCCGATCGTGATCTTGCCGCTGTCCGGCTTCTCCTTGCCGGTGATCAGCCTGAACAGCGTCGTCTTGCCCGCGCCGTTCGGGCCGATGATGCCGACGATCGCGCCGGCCGGGATCCTGAACGACAGGTCGTCGATCAGCACGCGATCGCCGAACGACTTGCTCACGTGGTCGAAGTCGATGACCTGGCCGCCGAGCCGCTCGCCCACCGGGATGAAGATCTCGTTGGTCTCGTTGCGCTTCTGGTGCTCGTAGGAAGACAGCTCCTCGAAGCGCTGGATGCGGGCCTTGCTCTTCGCCTGCCGCCCCTTCGCGCCCTTGCGCACCCACTCGAGCTCGCGCTTCATCGCCTTGACGCGCGCCTCCTCCTGCTTCGCCTCGGTCTCGAGACGCTGCTCCTTCTGCTCGAGCCACGAGCTGTAGTTGCCCTTCCACGGAATGCCGTAGCCGCGGTCGAGCTCGAGGATCCACTCGGCCGCGTTGTCGAGGAAGTAGCGGTCGTGCGTCACCGCGATCACGGTGCCCGGGAACTGGCCGAGAAACTGCTCGAGCCACTCGACGCTCTCGGCGTCGAGGTGGTTGGTGGGCTCGTCCAGCAGCAGCATGTCCGGGCGCGACAGCAGGAGGCGGCACAGCGCGACGCGGCGCTTCTCGCCGCCCGACAGCGTCGAGATCTTCGCGTCCCACGGCGGCAGGCGCAACGCGTCGGCGGCGATCTCCATCTGCACGCCCGCGTCCGCGCCCGACGTCGCGATGATCGCCTCGAGCCGCGCCTGCTCGGCGGCGAGCGCGTCGAAGTCGGCGCCCTCCTCCGCGTACGCGGCGTAGACCTCGTCGAGTCGCTTGTGCGCGTTCAGCACCTCGCTCATGCCCTCCTCGACCGCCTCGCGCACCGTCCGGGACGGATCGAGCTTCGGCTCCTGCTCGAGGAAGCCGATCTTGAGGTTGGGCATCGGCACCGCCTCGCCCTCGTATTCGCGGTCGACGCCGGCCATGATCTTGAGCAGGCTCGACTTGCCCGAGCCGTTCAGCCCGAGGACGCCGATCTTGGCGCCCGGAAAGAACGAGAGCGAGATGTCCTTCAGGATCGGGCGCTTGGGCGGAACGATCTTGCTCACGCGGTTCATCGTGTACACGTACTGCGCCATCGGATTGCCTTCGCGGAAAATATTGCGGGGAACCGGGGATTATCGCAGAACGCGCTATCGCCGCGTCGGCGAGGGGCCCCGCGAAGTGGGGATCGACGACGCACGCTTGCGTCGACGCGGGCGGCCGACACGCGACGCTTCACTTTCCCGCACCGCCAAGGAGGCCGCAGCGACCGGATGTCTCCCGCGCCGCAGACGCCGACGCGCGCCGGCGCGCGCAGGCTACTTCTTCGATCCGGCGACCGGCGCGGGCGGGCGGTTGGCGGCCTGGGCGGCCGAGTTGGCGCTCTCGATCGCCTTGAGCTCGCGCCAGCGCTGCTTGTCGGCGTCGTACTTGGCGACGACCTGCGCGAGCTCGCGCCGCTTCTGCATCACGAGGTCGCTGTTCTTCGCGTACTCGCTGTCCACGGTGGCGCTCTCGTGCTCGAGCTGCGGCGGGACCGGCTTGTCGACGAAGCGAGCCTTGCGCGCGTCGATCTCCTGCTTGCGCTTGGTGAGCTGCACCATGTACGCCTGCGCCGACTGGATCTGCGACTCGACGGTCGCGGCGGCGCGCGCGCGCGCCAGGTCGATCTCGGATTCCATCGTGTAGGACGACAGCAGCGCCCGGTCGCGGCGGGCCGCGGTCTCGTTCTCCTTCGCCGCGGCGCGCTGCCGCTCTTCCTCGGCCTGGCGAGCGCGCGCCTGCTCGGCGGTCAGCGGCGCCTCGATCGTGCGGACCTGCCGGCCCTGCTTGTCGAGCACGGTGCCGCCGCGCGCATCGGGCGCCTTGTCGGTGTAGTGGACGACGCCCTTCTCGTCGGTCCACTTGTAGAGCTGTTGGGCGCCTGCGAGGGGCGCGAGCGCCAGCGTCGCCGCGAGGATCCCGCCCAGAAGTGTCGCCTTCATCCCGTCAGCCCTGCGTCGCCTGGACCGTCCCGTAGCGGGCGCGGTAGGCCGCAACCTCCTCCTGCCATGGCGCGAGCTCCGCGCGCCCCGCGATGAACGCCATCACGTCGTCCAGCGTGGCGATCGCCGTGACGGCGATGCCGAAGTCGGCCTTCACGTCGTCGACGGCCGACCGCTCGCCGCTGCCGCGCTCCATCCTGTCGAGCGCGATCAGGACGCCGGCGGGCGTCGCCCCGTGCGCCCGGATCGTTTCGACCGATTCGCGCACCGAAGTTCCCGCGGTGATGACATCGTCCACGATCACGACCCGCCCGGCGAGCGGAGCGCCGACGATGTTGCCGCCCTCGCCATGGTCCTTCGCCTCCTTGCGGTTGAAGCTCCACGGAACATTGTGCCCTTTTTCCGAGAGCGCGATCGCCGTGGCCGAGGCGAGCGGGATGCCCTTGTAGGCCGGCCCGTAGAGCTGGTCGAACGGCATCGCGGATGCGAGCAGCGCGTCGGCGTAGAAACCGCCGAGCCGCTTGAGGCTCGCCCCGTCGTTGAAGAGCCCCGCGTTGAAGAAATACGGCGTGCGGCGTCCGGCCTTGGTCGTGAAGTCGCCGAAGCGAAGCACGTCACGTGCCACCGCGAACGCGAGAAACGCCTGCCGGAAATCGTCCATGCCTGGGGTGGAATCGGGCGCGAAACGCGGCAGAGTATAGGCCCGCGCGCGGGCGAGCGGCCGGCGCGCGGTGTCGTGTACACTCGCGCGCCTTCCGGCGCCCTGCCCGGCCCCCCGATGCGCATCGTCACCCTCAACGTCAACGGCCTGCGCTCGGCCGAGCGCAAGGGCTTCGTGCGCTGGCTCGCGCGCGCCGAGCCGTGGGACGTCGTCTGCGTGCAGGAGATCAAGTGCGACGAGTGCGACGTGCCGCGCGCGCTCAGGGCGCCGCGCAACAGCGTCGGCACGTTCCTGCCCGCGCAGCGCAAGGGCTACGCCGGCGTCGCGCTGTACTCGAAGGTCCCGCACCGCGCCAGCGCCGGCTTCGGCCATGCCGAGTTCGACGGCGAGGGCCGCTACCTCGAGGCGCACTTCGCCGATCTGACCGTCGTGTCGATGTACCTGCCGTCGGGATCGAGCGGGCCGCACCGCCAGGCGTCGAAGTTCCGCTTCCTCGAGGCGTTCCTGCCGCACCTCGCCGCGCTGCGCCGCTCGGGCCGCGAGATCGTGCTGTGCGGCGACTGGAACATCGCGCACCAGCCGATCGACCTCCGCAACTGGCGCGCGAACCAGAAGAACTCCGGCTTCCTGCCGGAGGAGCGCGAGTGGCTCACGCGCGTGTTCGACGAGCTGGGCTTCGTCGACGTGTTCCGCCGCATCGACCCGCGGCCGGAGCGCTACACCTGGTGGTCGAACCGCGGTCAGTCGTGGAAGAAGAACGTCGGCTGGCGAATCGACTACCAGATCGCGACGCCCGGCATCGCGTCGAAGGCGACCGCCGCGTCGATCTACGTGAACAAGCGATTCTCCGACCACGCACCGCTGGTCATCGACTACGACTACACGCTCTAGCCCGCCGGCACGGCTGCGCCTTCCCGGCGCGCCGCCGCGCGCCGCAGGATCGCCTTCTCGATCTCGACGCCGACCACGACGAGCGACGCGAGGCCGATGCACAGCGCGAGCTCGAACGCCGTCAGCGGCTCGGTCTTCATGAACGCCGCGAACGACGGCACGTAGACGACGGAGAGCTGCAAAAGCGCGCCCACGCCGACGGCGACGACGAGCGCCCGGTTCGACAGCAGGACTCCCCGCTCGAGCACCGAGTCGTTCGAATGGATCGCCATCACGTGGAAGAGCTGCGCGAACGAGAGCACCGTGAACACCATCGTCTGCCAGTGCCCGCCCGTCGCCATGCCGTAGCCCTGCGCGAACAGCGACAGCCCGCCGATCAGCGCGCCGACCCACACGATGTGGAGCGCGAGGCCGCCGGCGAACAGGCTGTCCTTCGGCGAGCGCGGCGGCTGGCGCATCTGCCCCTTCTCGGCCGGCTCCGCCGCGAGCGCGAGCCCCGGCAGCCCGTCGGTCACGAGGTTGACCCACAGGATCTGGATCGGCAACAGCGGCAACGGCATGCCGAGCAGCGGTGCCAGCAGCAGCGTCAGGATCTCGCCCAGGTTGCCGGCGAGCACGAACTTGACGAACTTGCGGATGTTCTCGTAGATGCGCCGTCCTTCGCCGACGGCGGCGACGATGCTCGCGAAGTTGTCGTCGAGGAGCACCATGTCGGACGCCTCGCGCGCGACGTCGGTGCCGACCTTGCCCATCGCGACGCCGATGTCGGCGCGCTTGAGCGCCGGCGCGTCGTTGACGCCGTCGCCGGTCATCGCGACGAACTCGCCGCGGCTTTGCAGCGCGCGCACGATCGCGATCTTCTGCTCGGGGTTCACGCGCGCGTAGACGCGCAGCGTCCCCGCGCGATGCGCGAGCTCGGCGTCGTCGAGCTTCGCCAGATCGCGGCCGGTCGCGAGCCGGTCCTCTCCCGCGGCGACGATCCCGAGTCGCGCGGCGATCGCCTGCGCGGTGAGCGGGTGGTCGCCCGTGATCATCACCGGCGTGATCCCGGCCTCGCGGCACTCGGCGACGGCCCGCGCGGCCTCGGGACGCGGCGGGTCGATCAGTCCGACGAAGCCGACGAAAGCGAGCTCGACCTCGACGTGGTCGGGCGTCAGCCGGTCGGGCACGGCCGGCCAGTCGCGGCGCGCGATCGCGAGCACGCGCAATCCCTCGGCGGCCATGCGCTCGGCCTGCGCGACCAGCACGGCCGCGTCGAACGCGCCCGCGCCTATCGCCCCGACACAGCGCTCGAGGACAGGCTCCGGCGCGCCCTTGGTGAACCCGACCACGCCGCCCTCGGGCTTCCGGTGCAGCGTCGTCATGCGCTTGCGGTCCGAGTCGAACGGCAGCTCGGCGACGCGCGGCATCGACGCCTCGGCCGTGGCCTTGTCGCAGCCGGCCGCCCGCGCGGCGACGCACAGCGCCGTCTCGGTCGGGTCGCCGACGAGCGTGCCGTCGCGGTCGATGGTCGCGTCGTTGTTGAGCGCCAGCGCGGGCACGAACGAGGACCACGGAGCGGTGTCGTGCGCTTCGCGACCGGGGAGCGTGGTGCGGAGCTCGCCGTCGACGTAGAACGCGTCGGCGTGCATGCGGTTCTGCGTGAGCGTGCCGGTCTTGTCGGAGCAGATGAACGTGACCGAGCCGAGCGTTTCGACGGCCGGCAGCCGGCGCGCCAGCGCGTTCTTCCTGACCATTCTCTGCGCGCCCAGCGCGAGGCCGATCGTGATGACGGCCGGCAGCGCCTCGGGAACGGCGGCGACCGCCAGGCTGACCGCGGTCAGGAACATCAGCACCATCGGCTCGCCGCGCGCGACGCCGAGCACGAACACGATCGCGCACAGCGCGATGGCGACCGCCGATAGCTGCTTGCCGAACGTCGCGAGGCGCTTCTGCAACGGCGTGCGGACCTCCTCGGTCGTCGCGAGCAGCGTCGCGATGCGACCGAGCTCGGTCCCCATGCCGGTCGCCACGACGAGACCCTCGCCGCGACCGTAGGTGACGACCGTCCCGCTGTACGCCATGTTGACGCGGTCGCCGAGCGGCGCGTCGGCGTCGGCGAGCGGCGCGACGCCCTTCTCGACCGGATGCGATTCGCCGGTGAGCGCCGCCTCGTCGACCCTGAGCTGCACGACGTCGCAAAGGCGCAGGTCCGCAGGCACGACCGCGCCGGCCTCGAGCAGCACGACGTCGCCGGGAACGAGCTCGGCCGCGGGCACCGCCACGATCCCTCCGTCGCGCCGGCAGCGAGACTTGAGCGCCGCGAGCTGCTTGAGGGCGCGCAGCGCCTTTTCCGCGCGGTACTCCTGGACGAAGCCGACGATGGCGTTCAGCACGACGATCGCGAGGATCGCGATGGCGTCCTCCAGCTCGCCGATCACGCCCGAGATCGCGGCGGCGACCAGCAGGAGCAGGATCATGAAGTCGGTGAACTGCCCGACGAACATCGCGAGCGGCCCGCGGCCCCGCTCCTCGCGCAGCTCGTTCCGGCCGTGGGCGGCCAGGCGCGCAGCCGCCTCGTCCGGCGCCAGCCCGCGACGAAGCGTCGTGCGCAGGCGCGAGGCCGCGGCGTCGACGCTCTCGAGATGCCACGGCCCCGCGGCGCGCGGCGCGCCGTCGCCGTGCACGCCCGTCGCGGCGCGCGTGTCCGTCACGTCGTCCATCTCAGCCTCCGGCGAAGTGACCGGGAGGGACGACCTCGGCGTGCGGCGAGGTGCGCGCCGCCTGCGTCGTCGGCGCGACCGATTTCACCAGCGTGACCGGAATGTCGGGATCCATCAGGTGGATGGCCTCGTGGCTCACCGAGCCGAGCAAGAGCTGCGTCACGGTCCCGAATCCGTGCGTGCCCATGATCACCTTGTCGCAGCGAAGCTTCGTCGCCTGCTCGGCGACCACCTGGGCGACGTGGCCGACGAGCACGTGCTCGACGTACGGGATGCCGGCCGCCTCGAGGATCGCGCGCGCAGGCGAGAGCGCCTTCTCGGCCTCGTCGTGCCGCCATCCCTCGAGCTGCTCCTTCGAGATGAAGCGCGTGATGTGGCCGGGAAGCGAGGGCTCGACGTTCAGCAGGTGGACCTCGAGCGGCTCGCGCCCCTGCACGAGCTTGACCACATGGCGGACGGCACCGAGCGAGTTGCCGGTGCCGTCGACGGGGACGAGCGCCCTGAGCATGTCGACCTCCATCCAAAGCTCCCCGGCCGGACGGGCCCGGGTCGATTCGACTTTGGCTAAAGGTCTTGCACCGGCGCGACCGGCGCGCCGCCTGCACGACCGGGGACGGAGGTCCCGTGTTGACGATCGTGCAGCAAAGCTACTCCCCTTCGGCGGGTGCTGCGCGCCCATCCTAAACCGTCCGGACCGGCCCGGGCAAGGCCCCGCTAGACTGTCGCCCCTCCACGGACCGCGCATGATCCGCCTGTCGAACCTCACCCTGGCCCGGGGCGCGCTGCGCCTCTTCGAGAACGCGTCGCTGACGGTGCACGCGGGACACCGCGTCGGCATCGTCGGGCCGAACGGGTCGGGCAAGTCGAGCCTGTTCGCGCTGCTGCGCGGCGAGCTCCTGCCGGAGGCGGGAAGCGTCGACCTGCCGCCGCGCTGGACGATCGCGCACGTCGCGCAGGAAACGCCCGCGGTCGACCGCGCCGCGCTCGACTTCGTCCTCGACGGCGACGTCGAGCTGCGCGCCGTCGAGGCGGCGCTCGCGGCGGAGGAGCGCGCGCACGCCATGGACGGCCACGCGCTCGCGGAGCTGCACCATCGCTTCGAGGCGATCGGCGGCTACGCGGCGCGCGCCCGCGCCGCCGAGCTGCTCGCCGGCCTCGGCGTGACGGAAGCGCGGCACGCCGACCCGGTCGCGACCTTTTCCGGCGGCTGGCGCATGCGGCTCAACCTCGCGCAGGCGCTCGCGGCGCGCTCCGACCTCCTGCTCCTCGACGAGCCGACCAACCACCTCGACCTCGACGCGGTGCTGTGGCTGGAGGACTGGCTCAAGCGCTATCCGGGCACGCTGCTGCTGGTCACGCACGACCGCGACTTCCTCGACGCCGTCGCACAGTCGATCGTCCACGTCGACGGGCGCAAGCTCAGGCATTACGGCGGCAACTACTCGGCGTTCGAGCGGGAGCGCGCCGCGCAGCTCGCGCTGCAGCAGGCCGCGTACGCGAAGCAGCAGCGCCAGATCGCGCACCTTCAGTCGTTCGTCGACCGGTTCCGCGCCAAGGCGACGAAGGCGAAGCAGGCGCAGAGCCGGCTGAAGACGCTCGAGCGCATGGAGCGCATCGCGGCGGCGCACGTCGACAGCCCGTTCGAGTTCGCCTTCGCGCCGGCCGGCACGCACGCGCGCCAGCTCGTGCGCCTCGAGCACGCGACGCTGCGCTACGGCGCGGCCGCCCCGGTGTTCGAGGATCTCGAGCTGTCGGTGCTGTCGGGCGACCGCATCGGCCTCCTGGGCCCCAACGGGGCCGGCAAGTCGACGCTGGTGAAGGCGCTCGCCGGCACGATGGCGCTCGCGCGCGGCGAGCGCCACGTCGCGCAGAACCTCGCGATCGGCTATTTCGCGCAGCACCAGCTCGAGCAGCTCGACCCGGGCGCGTCGCCGCTCCTGCACCTGCAGCGCCTCGACCCGGGCGCTCGCGACCAGGCGCTGCGCGATTTCCTCGGCGGCTTCGACTTCCGCGGCGCGATGGCCGACTCGCCGGTCGCGCAGTTCTCCGGCGGCGAGAAGGCGCGCCTCGTGCTCGCGATGATCGTGCGCCGCCGCCCGCAGCTCCTGATCCTCGACGAGCCGACCAACCACCTCGACATCGAGATGCGCGAGGCGCTCGCCGAGGCGCTGCAGGACTTCGACGGCGCGCTGATCGTCGTCGCGCACGATCGCCACCTGATCGCGGCGACCACCGACACGCTGCTCCTCGTCGACCGGGGCCGCGTCGCGCCGTTCGACGGCGACCTCGACGACTACCGCGACTGGGTGCTCGCGCTGCGGCGGCGCGGAAGCGCGGGCGAGGCGGCCGATCGCGCGGCCGACGCGCCGGACCGCCGGTCGGTGAAGCGCGCCGAGGCGGAGGCGCGGCAGAAGCGCTCGGACGCGCGCAAGCCGCTGGTCGCGCAGCAGGCGAAAATCGAAGGCGAGATGCGCGCGCTCGAGGCCGAGAAGGCCGCGCTCGACGCGTGGCTGGCGACGCCGGAGGCCTACGCCGACGACGCGAAGGAGCGCCTGCGTCCCGCGGTCGAGCGCGCGGGCGAGATCACCTGGGAGCTCGCGCGCCGCGAGGCGGCATGGCTCGAGCTCGCCGAGGCACTCGACAGGATCGACGCGCCCGGCTAATTTCCGGGCCGGCGCAGGGGCGCGCCGCTTCCCCGGGGGTTCGCATGGAGTACGCATGGTTCGCCGTCGTGGGCATCGCCGTGGGCTGGATCGCGGGCGTCGTGGTGAAAGGGCGCGGCTTCGGGCCGGTCGGTGACGTCATCGTCGCCGTCGTCGGCGCGCTCGTGGCCGGGCCGCTGTTCCGCACGATGGGCGTCACGAGCGACGGCCTCACGGGCTCGATCGTCCTCGCGTCCGTCGGCGCGGTCCTGCTGCTCGTGGCGGTGAGGCTGATCCGGCGCTCGTAGACCGGAATGGGCAGGCAGGCTCGGAATCCTGATAGGCGGCGACAGGAGTTCGGATGATCGCTTCGGACGGAGCGCTCATCCGACCTCCTTGCTCCGCCATCCCATCGGCGCCTTCTGCTTCCTGCGCTCGCGCCGCCGGCACAGCTTGAGGCCGGACCACGTCGCATCGATCGCGCAGACCTTCACGTCGACCAGCCCGCGCGGCAGCGCGTCGTCGCGCACCGCGTCCTCGGTCATGTCGGTCGCGACGCCCGACGCCCTCTTCGGCCACGCTATCCACAGCATCCCGGCGTCGTCGAGCTTGGGCGCGAGCCGGTCGAGGGAGGTCGCGAGCGCGGCGCGCGAGCCGACGAACGCGAGCGCGAAGTCGAACGCGGCGAGGCGCGACAACCGCGTCGTCGCGGCCAGCGCCGGGGCGAGCGACGCCTCGACGTCGCGCGGCGCATCGACGACCAGCGTCCGCTGGCCGGCCTTCAGGCCGAGCTTCGCGGGAAGCGGCGTGCCGGAGTCACCGGCGGGGCGGACGGCCTTCGCCATCGCACGGTCGCGCGCGGGAGGCGATCGCTACTTGCCGGGCCGCCAGAACAGGTAGACGCCGAAGCCCAGCGTGTCGCGCCCCCAGCGCAGGTAGCCGTCGCGCCAGCGCCGCACGCGCTCGAGCATCGCGGGAACGTCGGGATCGGCGGGCTGCTCGCCGGCGTAGCGCTCGATCGCGCGCGCGTAGCGCCACTCGTACTCGTCCCACTCCTCCTCGCTGGCCGTGACCGCGTGAAGCGGCACCAGTCCCGCGTCGATGCCGGCCTGCACGTTGCCGCGGTGGTCGAGGCATTGGCCGGCGTCGCCGCCGAGCACCGCGAGGTAATCGTGCGCCGGCTTCTGCTTCCAGTAGCCTTCGCCGACCAGCACGTAGCCGCCCGGCTTCGTCCAGCCGCGCAGCGTGCGGCAGATGCCGCCGATGCCGCCGTCGATGCCCGAGGCGCCCAGCATGACGGTCAGGTGGAAGGTCTCCGGATCGGCGCGGAACGCCCGGATGTCGCGGTCGTCGAGGTGCAGCTTGGCGAGCGCCCCGGTCCATTCGGCGCGCTCGCGCGCGGCGTCGAGCATGTAGGACGAGCGCTCGACGGCGACGACGGCCGAGCCGAACCGCTCGATGATCCGCAGCGCCAGCTCCGCGCGGCCGCATCCGAGGTCGAGGACGCGCGCGCCGGCGTCGAGCGGCATCAGGTCGAGGATGCGCTCGATCTTCGCCGCGCTGACCGGGTTGCAATAGTCGTGGTCGCGGTGGGCGATGGCGCTGAACTTGTCGCGGTTCATGGCTTGGCTTCCTGTCCGCTGCCGCCGTTCCAGGGGGCCACTCGCAAGAGTAGTGCCATGCCCGGCGCGGCGAGGAGCGTGCAGATCAGGAAGAAGTTGACCCAGCCGGTCTGGGCGACAATCCAGCCGGTGGTCGCGTTGACCACGGTGCGGGGGACGGCCGACAGGCTGGTGAACAGCGCGAACTGGGTCGCCGTGAAGCGCGGGTTGGTCGTGCGCGCGATGAACGCCACGTAGGCCACCGTGCCGAGGCCGACGCCCAGCGCCTCGGCCGCGATCACGACCGCCAGCACGACGACGTCGGGCCGGCCGAGCCACGCGAGCCACGCGAAGCCGAGGATCGAGACGAGCTGCACCCAGCCGAAGAGCCAGAGGCCCTTGTTGATGCCGATCTTCACCATCCACAGCCCGCCCAGCATGCCGCCGGCGATGCTGGTCCACAGCCCGGCGTTCTTGGCGACGACGCCGATCTCGGTCTTGGTGAAGCCCATGTCGAGGTAGAACGGCGTCGCGAGGGCGGTCGCCATGCTGTCGCCCAGCTTGTAGAGAAAGATGAACGCGACCACGAGCAGCGCCTGGGCCCAGCCGGACCGGTCGATGAATTCGCGGAACGGCTCGACCACCGCATCGCGAAGCGTCGCCGGCGCCGCGACCGTCGCCGCGGGCTCCCGGACCACCAGCGTCATGACGAGCCCGGGCAGCATGAACAGCGCGGTGACGAGGAACACCCACGACCACGGCATCCGGTCGGCGAGGATGAGCGCGAGCGAGCCGGGGACGAGGCTCGAGATCCGGTACGCGTTCACGTAGATCGAGTTGCCGAGGCCGAGCTCGGCGTCGGGCAGGAGCTCGCGGCGATACGCGTCCAGCGCGATGTCGAGGCTCGCGGAGAAGAACGCGACGAGCGCGGCGAGCGCGGCGATCGTCCAGATGTCCTCCTGCGGACGGAGGAGTCCGAGCGTCGGGATCGACGCCAGCAGCGCGACGTGCATCGCGAGCATCCATCCGCGGCGGCGTCCCAGCCACGGGATCGCGAAGCGGTCGAGCAGCGGCGACCACAGGAACTTCCACGTGTACGGCAGGCCGATCAGCGCGAACAGGCCGATCGACTTCAGGTCGACGCCTTCGGTGCGCAGCCAAGCGGGAAGCAGATTGATCAGGAGGTACAGCGGCAGACCGGAGCTGAAGCCGACGAAGACGCAGATCAGCATCCGCCGGTTGAAGAGCGCCTCGCGCCAGGTCTCCCTGGCGGGCGGGGCGTCAGGTGCCATCGCATCCCCTCCCGCGGCGAGAGGGCGGGGCGCCCCTGCGCCGCGTCACGCGCCGCCCCGGCGCGCCACCGGCGAACGCGGCGTGTCGCGCCGGAATCGGTAGATCGCGAGCTCGCCGCGGAGGTTGGCGAAGCCGCCCACCTCGCGGCCGGCCGCGAGCACGACGCGATCCAGCACGGCCAGCCCGCGCTCGGCGAGGAACGCGTCGAAGTCGGCGACCGTGCACAGGTGCACGTTCGGCGTGTCGAACCACTGGTAAGGCAGGCTCTCGGAGACCGGCATGCGCCCGCGCAGGACCTGGAGGCGGTGGCGCCAGTGGCCGAAGTTCGGGAACGACACGATCGCCTCGCGGCCCACGCGCAGCATCTCGTCGATGATCGTCTCGACGTTGCGCATCGCCTGCAGCGTCTGCGACAGGATGACGCAGTCGAAGGCGCCGTCGGCGAAGCCCTTGAGGCCGCCCTCGAGGTCGCGCTGGATCACGTTGACGCCGGTCGCGATCGACGCGCGCACGCCCGGGTCGCCGATCTCGACGCCGTAGCCGCGCGCGTTGCGCTCGCGCGCGAGGAACGCGAGCAGGCTGCCGTCGCCGCAACCGAGGTCGAGCACGTTGCCGCCCTCGCCGATCCAGCCGGCGATCGTCGCGTAGTCGCTGCGCTGCGCGACCTTCGCGCGCTCCTCGACCGCCTGCGTGAACGCCTTGCCGAGCCGGAACGTCGAGTAGTCCTTGAAGTCGTGCGCGATGCGATCGAAGAACGCGCGCACGACCGCGTGGTACTGCTCGGTGTCGAGCAGGAACGCGTCGTGGCCGTGCGGCGCGACGATCTCCGCGTAGGCGACGTCGTGGCGGTTCGCGACCAGCGCCTCGACGATCTCGCGCGAGCGCGCGGGCGGGAAGCGCCAGTCGGTCGTGAACGAGACGACCAGGAAGCGGCACGCCGCGGTGGCGAGCGCGCGAGCCAGGTCGCCGCCCGTGGCGAGCGCCGGATCGAAGTAGTCGAGCGCCTTGGTGATGCGGAGATAGGTGTTCGCGTCGTAGTAGTCCGCGAACTTCTCGCCCTGGTATCGCAGGTAGCTCTCGATCTGGAACTCGGGCGCGAAGCTGAAGCGCAACCCGTCGCGCAGCTGGCGGCCGAACTTCGCCTCCATCTGCTCGTCGGACAGGTAGGTGATGTGGCCGATCATGCGCGCGACGCGCAGCCCGCGCCGCGGCAGCGTGCCGGCCTCGGTGAAATGGCCGTCGTGGAAATCGGGATCGGTCAGGATCGCCTGCCGCGCGACCTCGTTGAACGCGATGTTCTCGGCCGACAGGTTCGGCGCGGCGGCGATCACGACGGCGTTGCGGATGCGGCCCGGGTAGCGCGTCGCCCAGCACAGCGCCTGCATCCCGCCGAGGCTGCCGCCCATCACCGCGGCCCAGTCCTCGATGCCCAGGTAGTCGGCGAGCCTCGCCTGCGCGTCGACCCAGTCCTCGACGGTGACGATCGGGAAGTCGGCGCCCCAGGCCTTGCCGGTCGCCGGGTTGATCGACGTCGGGCCGGTCGAGCCGAAGCAGCTGCCGAGGTTGTTGACGCCGACGACGAAGAAGCGGTTGGTGTCGAGCGGCTTCCCCGGCCCCACCATGTTGTCCCACCAGCCGACGTTCTCGGGCTCGCCCTCCCACGTCCCCGCGACGTGGTGCGAGGCGTTGAGCGCGTGGCAGATCAGCACGGCGTTGTTCCGCCGCTTGTTGAGTTCCCCGTAGGTCTCGTAGGCGAGCTCGTAGGACGGCAGCGACTTGCCGCAGGCGAGCTTGAGCGGCGCGTCGAAGCGGGCGACCTTGGGCGTGACGACGCCCACCGTCCGGTGGTCCGTCCCGCGTCCCTCCGCACCCCCCGTCGTTGCCGCGAAACTCACCATCGTCGAAAGGCGCCTCCCCGGACAGGACCCCGGCCCCAATCCCCGGCCGGAGAGCGAAAGTCGGAAGGGCCCGTGGCCCGCCCGCCTCGGCGTCCCCGCCGCGACGCGCCGAAGTCTAGCCGTTCGTCGCCGCGATGGGTACCGGCGCACTCGAATGGTGCGTACGGGGAACCCGGCGTGTGGCGTCGCCGCCCGACGCGATAGGGAGACTTCGCGTGGTTAGATCCCGGGCGGTCCCAGGGGCGTCGAGCCGGGCCGCCCTCCGCTTTCCGGGCCCGGGGGCCCGCGGGCCGCCGATCGGCACGGACTTGTCGCCAAACATGACAATGGAATAACATGACAATGGAATAGGGCGGCGCCGGAACCCTCGGCGCGACCCGAATGGATGCCCGTGGACAGGATCCCCCCGATGACCGTGCTTCGCGCGCTCGCCGTCGTCTTCCTCGCCGCCTGGGTCGCGACGCCGGACGCGCGAGCGCAGACCGGGCAGCAGAAGTACACGCAGTGGTGCCAGGGGTGCCACGGGAACCCCGCCAACAACAAGGACGGCGTCCTCGGCGGCAAGGACTGGAACATCATCAAGCTGGCGATGGACACCAAGCCGACGATGAGCGCCGACTTGCGTCCCGCCTACAACGCAGGGCTCCTCACCGACGACGACTTCATCCTCATCGCGGGCTACCTGCAGACCTTCGGCGGCGGCGTCACCAGCCAGCTGGCGATGCCCGCCGCGGTCAACTTCGGCTCGATGGCCGTCGGCGTCGGCAGTGCGCTCGTCACGCGCAACGTCTCGAGCATCGGTAACGCCGCGGTGCAACTGAGCTCGACCGTCACCAGCAGCAACCCGCTGGAGTTCACGATCGTCAGCACGACCTGCACGTCCGGCGCGTTCGTGCTGCCGGGCGGCAGCTGCTCGATCACGATGCAGTTCACGCCGGCCGCGAGCGGCGCGCGCAGCGGCCAGATCAACGTGGTGTCCAACGGCATCGGCAGCCCGCAGTCGTTCGGTGTCTCCGGCAGCGGCGGCGCCGGCGGCGGACAAGGCTCGCTCTCGGTGCCCGCGTCGGTGAACCTGGGCTCGCAGCCCGTGGGCGTGCAGAGCAGCGGCACCGGCTTCACGATCCTCAATCCGTCCGGCTCGTCGGTGACCGTGTCGAGCATCGTCTCGAGCTCGGCCTCGGAGTTCCCGATCGTCGGCAACAGCTGCTCGACGGTTCCCGCGGGCGGCAGCTGCTCGGTCACCGTCGCCTTCCGGCCCGCGGCCGGCGGGACGCGCAATGGCAGCGTCACGGTGACCTCGAACGGCAACGGAAGCCCGCAGTCGGTTGCCGTGAGCGGCACCGGCACGGTCACGCCACCCGGGAGCGGGCTGTCGGTTCCCTCGAGCCTCGGGCTCGGCAGCCAGGCGGTCGGCGTGCAGAGCGCCGGCTCGGCGATCGTCGTGTCGAACCCGGGCGGCTCGTCGATCACGGTGTCCGGCATCGTGTCGAGCTCCGCCTCCGAGTTCCCGATCGTCGGCAACACGTGCGGCATCGTGCCGGGCGGCACGACGTGCACGGTGACCGTCGCGTTCCGGCCGCTCACGATCGGCACGCGGCTGGGGAGCGTGACGATAACGTCGAACGGCATCGGCAGCCCGAACGTCGTGTCGCTCTCGGGCACCGGCACGTCGACGCCGGCCGCGACGAAGGTGCCGGTGGTCGAGTACTACAACGCGGCCTTCGGCCACTACTTCATGACCGCCGACGCCGACGAGATCGCCGGCCTCGACGCGGGCGCCTTCAACTTCGCCTTCGTGCGCACCGGCCGCACCTTCAACGC